>CANHQP010000034.1 GCA_947462925.1 Flavobacteriia bacterium
GCAACCCTTTCAAACTAGCTCAAGGCTGTTTTAAGGAACAAAAATAAAAAATAAAGATTTTTAATTTGGAAATTAACACAGAATCTGCTTGCGCGGTGCTTGATCAAAACGAACCCAAAAATCAAGGCTGTTTCAGAAAGTTAAAGCGCAATTTTTTATCCATTATTTGATTTTCTCCAAAGGCGCTTTATTTAAAAAGCTCCTGAAAACGTGATTTTAGCTTCGCTGCATCCTTCGGAAGTGTCGGTGATCTACTACACTAGCGTTACGTAGCTTCCTCCAAAAGTCTACATTTTCAGTTCACATTTTAAAACCTTTCTTCAAATGTCAAATCTGTAAAAAGGGATTATTTTGCACCAAATAAATATGCTTGGGCATCAATTTAAATTAATTTAGTTGATCTTTTTGCAAAGTTGAATTGTGACTAATTTATTTCGAAAATTTAAACTTGAAAAACCATTCCGTCTTCAACAATAACGGTGTTTTCAAAAATGGTTTGGGCTTCTTTTAAATGGTCGTCTCCAGAATCGTAGCGGGCGCTTAGATGTCCGAGAATCAATTTTTTAACATTGGCTTTTTGCGCAATCGTTGCGGCTTCTTTGGCTGTCGAATGAAATGTTGCTTTCGCTCTATCAGCTAATTTCTCCACGAAAGTTGCTTCGTGATACAATAAATCGACTCCTTTAATAGAATCAATCAATGGTTCAAAATAGGCAGTATCAGAACAATAACCATAAGATTTTGAAGGCTTTTTCGCCATTACGAAGTCTTCCGCGAAATGAATTTTACCTTCTTCATCCACAAAATCTTCGCCTTTTTTGAAAAAAGGAATTGCCATTAACGACAGGCCAGATTCTTTGAAAACTTCGCCAATGATATTGAAACTTTTCACTTTTTCTTGAATTCTAAATCCATTAACAGGAATGCGGTGTTTCATCGGAAAAGCATGAATTTCAATCATTTTGTCTTCAAAAATGACTGTTGGTTTTGAATTATCCAACACAACAAAATTCATATTGAAATTCATTTTAGCACCGCCGATTTCCAATTGTAAACGAATAATTTGCTCCAATTCCTTCGGGCCATAAATGGTAATTCCATTGTCTCTTCCTAGCAAATGCATAGAACTCAACAAGCCGACCAAACCAAAAAAATGGTCTCCATGCATGTGAGAAATTAAAATGTGATTGATTTTTTGGATTTTTACTCCAAATTTTCGCAATTGATTCTGAGTTCCTTCGCCGCAATCAATCAAAATATGACGATCATTACAAGCAATGTATTGAGCGGTTGGATTTCTTCTTAAAGTGGGAAGTGCGGAGCCTGAGCCTAGAATAGTTACTTCAAAATTCATTCAAATTAATTCAAGATAATTTCTTGAGCCAATTCAGCTGAATCTGCGATTGAAAGCACTTTATCTAATTGAGAAATGCCAATCATTTTAGCCACATTTGGCTGTAATCCACATAAAACAAATTTACCATTGGTATCTTTACACAGACGATTGGCAATCAAAATGGCACTCAAACCTGATGAATCACAATATTTTGTTTTAGAACAATCTAAAATAATAGAATTTACGCCTGATTTGTTCAATAATTGGAGTTCAACTTTCAACTCAGAAGCATTAGAAGCATCCAATTTTTCAACTTTAGATTCGACTAAAGTGTATTGTGTATGTTGAGTTATATCGAATTTCATGTGTTGTCGTGTTGACCAAAAGTAATAATTTTTTTTGGTTACAACTTTTTTAGGTGATTTTTTTTGATTTTTGTTTAGTCTTATCACCTAACAAAAATCTTTTGTTCCTTTTGCTTGATCAAAACGAACCCAAAAATCAAGGCTCTCTCAGAAAGTTTAAAGCGCAATTTTTAGCACGAAATAAATTTATCACTTCGAGCGCTTTATTTTAAAAGCTTCTGAAAAAGTGATTTTGTCGGTGATCTACTCCACTAGCGTTTCGTAGCTTCCTCCAAAAGTCTACATTTTCAGTGCACCTTTAAAAACCTTTCTTCAAAGGCCGATAATGTTAAGAATTTTTTTTGCCAACTTCAATTTGACTTACAATTCAAATTACAACCAATAGAAACCAAAATCCTCCAATTTTGTTAATTCTGAATATTTGATTTCAATAGCATGTTTTCCTGGCAATAAATCGATGAAATTTTCTGAGAAACGAACTCCTTTTTTATTTGAATAAATCCAGAAATTGTGCAAAAATTCTTTGTTTTCAATTTCAACTGTCGCTGTTTTTTTCGATTCGTCAACGTTCAATAATTTCACTTGAAATGATTCTGTAAGTGCTTTATTTCGTTGATTTGGGAGATGACTAAATGTCCTATTTTTAGCTTCACCTTTGCTGTTTTGCCATTCCACATCTAAAACATAATTGATTATTTTAATTGAATCAGCTTGACATTCCGTGCAAATTTCTTGCTGAAATCCAGGTTTTAGTGTCAGCGTATCTATGGTTTTGAAAATCAAATTTCCTTGCAAATCGTAAACAAAACAATTCATGGGAGAATCAAAGCTCGCTTCTTCATCGGAAATGATAAAATATTTTTCACTGCCGATTTTTGTCGTTTTTTCGAGAACTGCAACATCCTCAAAATCTTGTTTTACTTCATATTGCAATGCTTTCCAATTTCCGTGATAATCGATACTCGACCATGTCGGCGCTTGCCAACAATCATTCAATTGCCAGTACAATGTGCCCATGCAACGAGGCCCGCTCAATCGATGACTCGAAACAGCAATTGATACCGCTTTTGATTGTGTAAGTTGCGACAAATAAACAAACTCTTCAAACGATTTACTCCCACCAAATAAAATGTCTGATTGCTTTTTAATCATTCCGTTTCCGACATAGCTTTTTTGGTGCCATTTCATGACAGTTGAATCTAAATCCCAATCTTTTTTCTCACTGAAAGCCAACAAAGTATTAAATTCAGGAAAAGATTGAAAACCATATTCCGCATTGAATCGACCTGATTTCAAACCAAAATCTTCGATTGGATCTTTTCCATGCCAAACGCCCCAATAATGTTGCGTTCCATGATTGAAATATTCGTCTTTTCCCCAATTACTCAGCGGTGATGAATGTTCATACGGAATAAAACTGCGTGCATGAACAACACTTGGAATCAATTCTTTGAACAATTTTCGGTAATCTTCCTCCATTGATTTCTGCGCTTTTGGCAGAATTTTATAGGTGACTTGAAATCCCCAATTTTTCCAAGCAACATCTACCTCGTTATTTCCATTGAACAATACCAACGATGGATGCGCAGAAATTCTTGGAACTTGATATTCCAATTCTTGTTTCACGTTGGCTAAAAATGTCGCATCTCCAGGATACATCGCACAAGCAAACATAAAATCTTGCCAAACCATAATTCCTGCGCGGTCGCACGCATCAAAAAATGCTTCATCGGGATAAAAACCTCCGCCCCAAACGCGCACCATGTTGAAATTCGAAACACGCATTTGTTCAACTAAATCTTGGATTGATTCTGTCGTTATTTTGGAAGGGAAAACTTCTTGCGGAATGTAATTTGCTCCTTTACAAAAAATGGGGCGGCCATTGATTTTGAGATAAAAAGAAGTTCCAAATTGATCTTTTTCTTGAACCAATTCGCTGGTTTTAACACCAAATGTTACGGCACAACAGTCAATTAAATTGCCTGCTAAATCATACATTTTCCAGTTGTCGTGATACAGATATTGTTCGCCCTGTCCACGTGGCCACCACAATTTAGGATTCAACAGTCCTGCGTCAATTTTCAATTCACCATTGACCAAGTTTAAGCTATCAAAATTTCCCCAAATCTCACTTTCAAATCTTATTTTTTGTGTTGCTTTCACGGCGCACATGACCGACAATTCCAGGTTTGCTTGATTGTCAATTATACTTTTAGTCGCAACCTTTTGAAGTAAAATTCTGTTTTTAGAATAAGTTCTTAATTGAACAGGTTTCAAAAATCCAATCGTGTTCATTCTCAACGCCCAATCCCATCCGAATTGATACTGAGGTTTACGTGACATCGATGAAACTGCAATTTCCCCCAAATCATTTGGTGCAGGAAGTTTGGGCGATTTTGCTTCAAAAGCTTTTCTATGATAATTAACTGGCGAAGTAAAAACAACTTTAATACCGTTCAAACCACGTTTCACAAATGGTTTAATTTGAATAATATAAGGATGAAAGGCATTTTCCGTTCTCAAAACCAATGAATCATTGATGTAAACTTTTGCATAAGTATCAACTCCAGGAAAATCTAGCTCAATGAATTTTTCCGCAAACTGCAATTCATTTAAATTAAATGAAGATTTAAATTCCCAATCATACTTTTCAATCCAAGAAAAAAGTTTCTCATTTTCGCCATAAAATGGATCTGGCAATTCCTTAGATTCGATTAACTTTTCTTGTACAGAGCCACATTTACCCGCTTGCAACCAAGTTTTTTTAATTGGATGAAAGAAATTCCATTCAAGTTCATTTTTTTGGGAAAATGTCATGCAATGAAAACTTAAGAAAAGTAGAATAAAAAATATCTTCATATTAAAAACTGGAAATGAATTACCATTTTCTATCAAAAGACGTGTCAACCATTACATGTTTTTGTGCATCTGTAAACGCATAATTGAAACCATTGAAAACTGAATAACCACCAACATTTCCAAATTTATCAATGGCGATAAAACCACATTGTAAACCTTCCATGTTTTCGTGTTTCGAAATGATTCTTTCTACCGCTAATTTACAAGCTTCCTCAGGAGAATTTCCTTGGCGCATCAATTCGACCACAGTATGACTTCCTGCCACGCGAATAATCGCTTCACCTAATCCTGTCGCAACTGCGCCTCCTACTTCGTTGTCAACAAACAAACCTGCACCGATAATCGGAGAATCTCCAATTCTTCCATGCATTTTATAAGCCCAACCAGAAGTTGTACAAGCACCACTGATATTGCCAAAACTGTCGATTGCCAACATGCCAATTGTATCGTGATTTTCAACATTTATTGCAGGTTTTTTCGCCAACGCTTCCTGCTCCTTTTTCCACTTTTTATAGTCTTTTTTAACTTCTGGAAGTGGTGTTTTAATCTTCCCAAATCCTTTTGAAAGAGCGAATTCTTTGGCTCCCTCTCCTACTAGCATCACGTGTTGCGTATCTTCCATTACCTTTCGTGCAACTGAAATTGGATGGTCAATTCCTTCCAAAAAAGCCACGGAACCGCAACGAGATTTTTCATCCATAATACAAGCATCCAACGTCACATGACCCTGTGCATCTGGTCTTCCACCAATTCCAACACTTCGATTATTCAAATCAGCTTCAGTAACGCGCAATCCTTTTTCAACTGCATCAATCGATTTTCCGCCAGCAGAAATAACTTCCCAAGCAGCTTTGTTTGCTGCCAAGCCGTGTTCCCATGTAGAAACAACTTTTGGCGTAATTGCCATTCTTCGCAATCCTTTATTAATCGGATCAATGGCCAAAGAAGGCTTTACGATTCCAACTAGCGCTCCAATCGCACCCCACTTTATAAATGTCCGTCTTTGTACCATATCAATTCTGTGCTAAGTTTTATTAAAGTCGTTACATGAAACTCATATCCGTCAAGGAATACAAGAATTCAATCAAATCATTTTTTTCTTTTTTTGTCAAAGTAAAAGGTTGAATGATTGACGATTTGTTTTTGTGATTTTTTCCACCAGATGCGTAGTGATCGATTACATCAGATAAAGATTCATAAGAACCATCGTGCATGTAAGGATTCGTAATTTGAATGTTTCTCAACGTCGGAACTTTGAATTTCCCCATTTCAGTGGAATCGTTGTTGATTCTAAATCTTCCATTGTCGGGATAAATTTCATAAAGACCAATGTTTTCAACTCTTGATGTTGTAAAATAGGGCGCTGGATGGCATTTTGTGCAATATAATTTTTCAGAAAAAATCGTCCAACCGCGTTTTGCAGAAGCGCTCATGGCCATTTTCTTTTTTCCGTAATAGAATTTATCGAAGGGAGAATTGTCTGAAATCAAACTTCGTTGATAAGCTGCCAATGAACGTGACAAAACCCAAACATCCATCTCACGATTGAAAATTCTTTTAGCAGCCGCTTGATATTCAGGAACAGCTTTTAGTCGTACTAGTAATTCTTTGATATCCATTCCCATTTCATTGTGGTCTTGAATAGGAACAATTGATTGCATTTCCAACGTTGGAATTTCGCCGTCAAACATTAATTTCGGAAGAAAAGCAGCATTTAATAAAGTTGGAGAATTTCTTCCAGATTTGCGTCCAAGAATTCCATCGCTAAATTTTAAACCATCCGTGAAGGCCAAACCAGGTTTGTGACAAACAGCACAAGAAATAGATTCATCCAATGACAATCTTTTATCAAAGAAAAATTCTTTTCCCAAAGCTATTTTGGCTGTATCTAAAGGATTGTCTTTGGGTGATTTTATATCACCTAATGGACTTACGAAATCTGATTTTGAAACGGAACATTTGATCAAAGACAATGACACTATTGAAAAAATCAATAATTTAGGAAAATTGATTTTTCTAATAGATATCATGGTTGCACCGCTTTTGTTTGATTCAACAATTGTCCAGAATCACTGAAAAATCTGATAAAATAAACTCCGCCATTTAATCCAGAAATTTGCCACTTTCCATTAACTTCTTTGGAAGAAATTTGATTTATTTTCGCACCTGAAAGATCGAATAATTCAACCTTTTCAAGAGTTTTCATTCCTTTCCAAACGATTTCAGATTCTTTTCCATTTTGTAAAAAATTAACCTCACCAATTAGATTTGAGTTTTCGTTAATTCCAACATTTAAAGGTGCTGTAAATACCGGATAATTTTGCACATTCATCATGGCATCAGCATTGATTCCAGCGCTTCCATGTTGAATATCTAAAGTGGAAAGATTTAAATTTCTCAGCCATTGATCGATATTCACATTTTGAAAAATTTCACGGGTTCCATCAGGCCATATAGTTGCTCCATTATTAACATGAACTTGTTGTGCATTTGAATCTCCCAAACAATGTAATTCAAATGGAACATCAGTAAAATTGTCTCCATTATTATCTGCAACACCATTAATTAAAAAGAAAGTATATCCTGCCACCCAGCCCCAATGCATCGCTGGTGTTTGAAAATAAAGTGGATGATCTTCTGGATAAGCTGTAATATCCGAATGATTAATTGACGCCGGAACACCCACTTGAAAATCAATGGCTTCAACTTGATCGACAATCTGTAGACCCAAATCAAAAATACTTGCACGTATGCTTACATAAAATACGGAATCTTGAAAATCAATCACTTGACCTCCATCGTGCGTGATTTTCAAATTTGAAATATAAAATGCAATATCCTGCGCCTTATATGCAGTTCCATTTAAATCAGAAATTACTTGATTGAGCAAAAATGTATTATTGCCATTTAAGAACTGAAAATTTAATTTCAATGGATTCTGCGCATTCACCAAAAATGTGAATAGCAAAGTAAATATAAAAGTGCTTCTTTTTATCATTTTAAGATTTGCTAACTATGTATAAAATTTCTTTTCTCATCAATCGGTAACGATCAATTTGTTCATCTGAAAAATGTTCTGAAGGAATATATTCTTTGACTTCAAAGCCAGCTTTTTTCAACCAATCTGGATAATCTCTACCAAATAATCTAACATGATCGTATTGCCAATAGTGTTTTTCTCTGTCTTCTGGAGTGACAATCGTTGGGTCTTCGTAAGTAACTTCCCTTGTCATATCTTGCGGCACTTGCATGATACCCCAACCACCTTGTTTCATAACACGGTGTAATTCTCTCATGCATTGCAAAGCGTCATCTACATGTTCTAATACGTGATTGCAAAAAACAACATCAAAACGATTGTCTTCCAGAGGAATGCTGTGTAAATCAAAATGCATGTCTGCGATGGGAGAAAGTAAATCGCCAGTCAAATAGTCCAAGTTTTGCTGTGCCTTAAATGTTTTGTGAAAACATTGTTCTGGCGCGATGTGCAAAACATTCAATTTCTCAGCCGTGAAAAAATCAGACTCATTTTTCAAATACAACCACATCAATCGGTGACGCTCTAAGGTCAAATCATACGGGCAAAGTACATTCTCTCTGTGCGTAACTTCTGAGCCGTAAGACAAAAACTTGCTAAAATTACGCTCGCAAACCGGACAAGTAACATTGTTGCCTTTGTATAATAATGGTGCTACTTTCTTAAAAGGATAACTCAACCTAATCAACAATGGTCGAGGTAATGTATTGATTAAAAACTTATAAAGTTTCTTCATTTGTGCATTTTGAATGTCAATTCTCCAGTAATATGGGAAAAATAAACTTGATTTCTAACTAAAATAATTTCCAAATATACAGAAAGTCGAAGAGCTTAAAAAATGGTTTTTTAAAATTCTAGATTAATTTAAATAAATGGTAACTTCGCTTAAAACTAAAAAACAAATTCAAGCATGAAAGTAACCGGTAAAACGTCCTTCATTTGCCTTTCAATTTTATATTTTTGTAGCCAAAATAATCATTCAATGAGTCAGGAACAACCCAAAGCAATTCGAAAAGACAAATCACTTATCAATCTAGGACACGAGCGCATTGACCCTTACTTTTGGATGAATGAAAGAGATTCGAAAGAAGTTCTATCCTACATTGCAGCAGAAAATAAGTATAAAGACAATTATTTTGCACCTTTAAAAACTTTACAAAATACTTTATTGGATGAATTTGACAAACGAGTTGATCCAAATGACCAAAGTTCACCGTTTTTTATACAAGGCAAAAAATATCAATATCAAAATATTGAAGGCAAAGATTACCAGCAAATATTGGTTTTTGAAAAGAATAAATCCCTTGTTTATTTTGATCAAAATGAACGTTCAAAAGGAAAAAGCTATTACGATTTAGGAGATTGGTCTCCTTCCAAGGACAACTCAATTTTAGCTTTCAGTGAGGACCACATTGGAAGACGGAAATACAGCATTTTCTTTCGAATTGAAAAAAGTGGAAAATTGTTGGCGGATGAAATCAAAAATACAGATGGTTCAATCGTTTGGGCAAATGACAACAAAACGGTTTTCTATGTTAAAAAAGACGTAAAAACGTTGCGAGAATTTCAAGTTTATTCTCACGTCTTGGGAACAGATTCTTCGAAAGATAAATTAGTCTATCAAGAAGATGATGAAAGATTTTCCGTTTACATCACGAAGACAATTACCGATAAATACGTTTGTATACATTCTCAAAGTTCGACCACTTCCGAAATCAGTTTGATTAATGCTGATCAACCAGCAGAAAAACCTGTTGTCTTTTTGAAAAGAAAAAGCGGACATTTGTATGAAATAGATCACCACGAAAAAGGTTTTTATGTGCTTTCAAACGAAAATGCACCGAATAAAAAAGTCATTTTCTTTGCAAATATTCCAATTGATAATGAAAATGGAAAAGAAATTATTGCGCATGATTCAGAGAAACTCATTGAAGGGATTTTGACACTGGAGAACAGTCTAGTCGTGCAAAGTAGAATTGAAGGATTACAGCAAATTGAAGTTCGAAGTGTCGAAAATAATTCTGTAAATTTTATACAATTTCCTGAACAAACTTTTTCAGCAGGAATAGGTTTTAACGATGATTACCATGCCAAAACGATTTTTGTCAACTACACTTCACTTTCAACTCCAGCAACCATTTACGAGTATGATTTGAAAAGCAATACAAAAACTGTTTTCTTTCAAAAGAAATTGATTGACCCAAAATTTAGTCCTTCCAATTATGAAACGAAACGCGTTTGGGTCACGGCAAATGACGGTACAAAAATTCCTGTTTCGATGATTTATAAAAAGGGAATAGATTTATCCAAAGCGCCACTTCTTTTGTATGGCTATGGTTCATATGGCGTTACAATTCCAGCAAGTTTTAGTGCTTTAAGATTGAGTTTGGTTGACAGAGGATTTGTTTACGCCATTGCACACATTCGCGGAGGAAAATATTTGGGTGAAAATTGGTATGAAAACGGCAAATTCTTGAAAAAGAAAAACACTTTCACAGACTTTATCAATGCTGCAGAATTTTTAGGAAAACAAGGTTATTGCGATCCTGAAAGAATTTACGCCCAAGGCGGAAGCGCTGGTGGATTGTTGATGGGTGCTGTTACCAATATGGCTCCCTATTTGTGGAAAGGAGTTGTTGCTCAAGTGCCATTTGTCGATGTTGTGACGACCATGCTAGACGATACCATTCCCTTGACTGTTGGGGAATACGAAGAATGGGGAAATCCAAATGAAGCAGAATATTATTGGTATATGCTGAATTATTCTCCTTACGACAACGTCAAAAAAATGGATTATCCATCAATGTACATTACCACAGGTTATCACGATTCACAAGTACAATATTGGGAACCACTCAAATGGGTTGCGAAACTTCGTGCGATGAAAACCAATGACAATCCATTGATTTTTGATTGCAACATGGATGCTGGTCATGGCGGAGGTTCAGGAAGAAGCAATGAAAGACTTGAAATAGCCAAAGAATATGCATTTATATTGAATTTAGAAGGCATTGAGAAATAACATTACATTCTTTTTTTGTTGCGTCATCACATCCCTATTTTGTCAAAAAAAGGCAGAACCGATAAACGATGCGTACACTTTATTTAAGGATAAAATTGTTTTATACTCAGATTTAGGTTTTAGCACGTCGCCCTATTCAATCCACTTTAAATCTTCCAACACCACGATTGATAAATTAAAATATCGCAACAACTTGGGAGTTGTAATGGGTTTTGGTGGTTCCTATAAATGGTTTGCTGTTAGACTTGCTTTTGCATTGACACGAAATCTCAAACCAGTAAGCAAATTTGGGGAAACTTCGTACATCGACTTAGGTCTCGATTTTCCTATTAAAAAAATGTATTTTGAATTTGATTTTAGAAACTACAAAGGTTATTCAATCAAAAATGCAGACATATTTAATCCTAATTTAGGAGGGGATAATACCAACGAAATCAGAGCAAATGCGAATACGCTTTCCATTGCTTTGAATGGTTGGTATTTTCACAACAAAGACTTCAAAATGCAACCAATGAAAGGAAAAGTGGGGCATTTTAACCGTCAAGTAATCACTTGGTATTTGAAAAACACCATCAATGTGCAAGGAATTGGAGACGTTGAAAGTATTATTCCCATTGAGTTAACTGACAGTTTGAATTCTAAGACAAAATCTACAACCATTTCGGCATTTGATTTTGGTTCAATACCTGGAATTGGTTATGCAAACCGTTACAAAAATTGGCAATACGCAGGTATGTTTGGATTCGGTCCTGTGATTCAGTCTAAATTTTACAT
This sequence comes from Flavobacteriia bacterium, assembly GCA_947462925.1. Taxonomy (GTDB): domain Bacteria; phylum Bacteroidota; class Bacteroidia; order Flavobacteriales_D; family Crocinitomicaceae; genus JAQVCM01. The sequence goes on from CANHQP010000034.1 coordinate 11,394, forward strand.
TGAAAACGAAAATACGCGTGGATTCTTAGGTTTAGCTCCTAGATATGACCTCAGACTGATTGCTGGATACAATGTTCCAAAATGGTTTGTTATGATTTCCACTGAATTTGATAATAAATCAATTCTATTTAATGATTTAAAATACAGAAATTATAACTATACTGTGAGACTTTTAGCTGGTATTCGCTTGAATAAAAAAGAGAAATCCAACGAAAAAAAGAGAAAAAAGTGAAAATATTTTAAATTAATGCTATGAAAATCAAACTACTCACATTTATTCTGGGATTGGTCAGTTTCATTCAAATTAACGCACAAGTTCCAGAAGATTTCAAGTTTTTTGGAAATTGGACAAATCAGGGATTTGATTTTTCAGGTACATTTTATCCAACTAATTTTTGGAATACAGAAAAAATATCTTTCAAAGACGACTATACTTTTACAAAAACCAGTGTGCAAATCAAAGATAACCAAATTGATACTGTCATAAATTATGGCAAATGGAATTGGAATGAAGAAACTAAAATGTTAAGACTTTATAGAGATGAAGAACGATATTATTCCAATGGAAAAATTTTCATCTTTGAAAGAGAATTTGCTTTAAAACATTTAAGTTCAGCATTTTTTACATTTGAAGAACAAAAATTCAATCAAACAGTTACATTTCGTTTTCGCAAAGATGGAGTCACTCAAACTTTTGAGGAAAATCTGGCCATGGAAGCTGAAAATAATTCGTTCAAAGATGTGAAAATCGATTCGTTATCGACGCATTACTATTTGGTTAACGCATTAAATCCTTTGAAAAGAAAAAAACTGTATTTCGACGAATTTCAATATTACATCAATTACGAAGAAAGTAATTTAGAAAAAGGAATTATCAATCAATCTGGCTCATTCAATGGAGCAATCAAAAATTTTACAGATTCTTCTATTCGTTTTATATTTCAGCAAGAAAATATCAATATTGATTATGAAAGCGGCAAAACAGCAAACATCGAAAATAATTATTACAAGGAAATCGGTAAAGATGATGATCCATTTATGAGGGACGAAAATCTAATGGAAAAAGAGATTTTAACCAAAAATATAGCCAATATCCAAATTTCTCACAATTTCAACACTTCAGGAATTAGTCCGACAATAGCCTTATTTTCAACTATTACAACTTTGATTGTCGCTCCTTTAGTTAGTATCAATTACAAAACAGGCGATTTTAGTCAAAGTAAATACTACACAACCGCAGGAATTGGATTGATTGGCATTGGTGCTTCTATTCCAGTTTACTTTATTTTCAGAGACAAAAAAATAAAGCTGTACCAAAACGACGGCGTTGTTACGAAGAAAACTTGGCGTTTAGAAAGGGTTCGATTATAAATTAAGAACATAAAAAAAAGCATTGTCGAGAAACAATGCTATTAAAATCAAAATAAAATATTTTAGTGCAATCCGTTGATTTTATGAATGAAATCAACCGCTGCATCTTCCACTTCAGCGTGTAATGCTTTGAAAGCTTTTTTATCTTTCGCCGCATGAATTTTTTCAGTCATGCTGTTTCTAAAATCAACTGCTTCATCAATTAAAAGATTAGAAGCCTCTGTTTTTGATTCATTGTATAATTGAACGCTGAAACATTCTTCAACAACTTCAAAAACCATTTTATTTAAGTCTCTTTTGAAAATTCTTTTACTAGCCATTTTAATAAATTTGAGCACAAAGGTAATTAAATTTCAAGGGAAGATGCAAAATATCTTTATTCTACACCATAATCTAGCCTTGTAGCTTTGATAAATCGCGGAACGTAATATTTGCTTTTATTAAAAGTCGTTATCTGCACACCACCGTTGGCTGAATGAATAAATTTTATTTCACCCGGATTGACTTCCACAACCAAACCAACATGCCCGATGGAAGTTGAACGAACATTACTTCCTTTGAAAAACATCAAATCACCAGGTTTTAAGTCTGCTAATTTGACTGTTTTTCCATATTCTGCCATATTATAACTTGTTCTTGATAAACTAATTCCAAAATTCCCCATGACATAATTGATGAAACCAGAACAATCGAAACCAGATGGAGTCATTCCTGCATATCGATAAGGCGTTCCCATGAATTTTTTGGCATAGTTGATAATATTGTCAATTTTTTCTGGATTTTTAGCCTTGACAATCGTATCTGCAGGATCTAATTTCAATGAATCACCTGCGCTTTGTATCACTTTTAAAGTATCTTGCACCAAATTTTCTTGAGAAATCGCTGTCAAACTCAAACAGAAAAAAATCAAAAAAAGAATGCTATTTTTATTTAAAATCAAATACATGCGTTGCAAAAGTAGTGATTTTAAGGTGATTTTTGACCGTTTCCAATCAGGAGGAATGACGTTCAAATCTAGCTTTCAGACAAAAATTTTGTTTTAAAATTATTTTTCAATCCTTTGAAAACGACCAATACAAGGAGAAATTGAAATTCATTGATGCAAAAATTTGATAATGTATTAGGTTTCGTTTTTCACATTTTTTAGCAGAATTAAACGCCAATTTAGGAATTATTTAACAAGTCAAATTGTTGATTAAAAGCGTAAATTGTGAATTCTTTAGGACTTACTAGCTTTGTATTTTAAGTAACTTTGCCCATAAATCAAAACTAATATAAAATGTCAATTATTATCTCTCCTTCAGTATTATCTTGTGATTTTGCAAACATCCAACGTGATGTTGAAATGATTAACCAAAGTGATGCTGATTGGTTTCATGTGGATGTAATGGATGGCGTTTTTGTACCAAATATTTCTTTTGGTTTTCCAGTGATTCAAGCCATTAAAAAGCATGCTAAAAAACCTTTAGATGTGCATTTAATGATTCAAAATCCAGATCAGTACATTGATGCTTTCAAAGAAGCAGGTGCAGATATTTTGACTGTGCATTATGAAGCTTGTACGCATTTACACCGAACAATTCAAGCAATCAAAGCTGCAGGAATGAAAGCGGGTGTTGCATTGAATCCGCATACACCAGTGGATTTTTTACAAGATGTAATTGAAGATTTGGATTTGGTTTTGATTATGTCAGTAAATCCTGGATTTGGAGGACAAAAGTTCATCAATAATGCAGTTTTGAAAGTTGAACAAGTGAAAAATTTAATTCACATGAAAGGTTCTCACGCATTGGTTGAAGTGGATGGAGGTGTAAATCTAGAAACAGGTTTAGAACTGGTCAAAGCGGGTGTTGATGCCTTGGTTGCTGGAAGTTTTGTATTTAACTCAGAAAATCCATCCAAAACGATTTCGGATTTAAAAAATCTATGATCACTTTCCAAGCTTTTTTCAAAGAGAAATTTGAATACGATTTACATTCAAATTTAGGATGGCTGAAGTTTTTGGAGGATAATGAAGATATTTTCGAAACCGATAATTTAAAAGAATTATCAAAATGGATGTCGCACATCATTAATGTGCATCATATTTGGAATGCTAGATTGATGAATAAAATATCTGAATCAGAAGATTGGGATTTATTGCCTCTCGCCTATTTTGAAAGATTTTTATTTGAGAACTACAACCAAACGATTCAATTTTTAGAACAACATTCATTGTCTGAAAAAATCAATTACCATGATTCAGAAGGTGTACCGATGGAAAAAGAAACGATGGATATACTTTATCATTTATTGAATCATTCTAATTACCATCGCGCTCAAATCGCTTTAAAATCTAAAGAATTGGGGTTTCAAATTCCACCAACAAATTTCATTGTATTTCGACAGTTTACTCTTTGTGTGAATGGTCTAATAAATCCAAAACTGTTTTTACAGGACTAAATGTTTCAGATGGGATTTCTACAAAAATAGAATTCCAATGAGCCATAGAGCCATTCCAAAGTCCTGGAAGTTCAGAGAAATAAATGTCTTTTCCTTTGAAGTTTTTATTCACCACAAAATATTTGTTCTCGTCTCTAAATTCAAATAAGTCGAATGGTTTTCCTTTGGCATCTTTGTTGACAGCGACAATCATAACTGGATTAAAATATGTGCTTTGCACCATCAAACGGTACTGCTCGCCACGCATTGAAATTTGTGATTTTTCAACAATTTGCTTGGTTACTTCTCCATTCTCCTCAACCCAAAAAGGACCTCCACCTGGCTGACCTTCATTGCGAACCATGCCACAAACTCTAAAAGGTTTATTTAATATTTTAAAAATATCCTCGACTTTTAATTTTTCAATTTCTGAATCAGCAATGAATTGAAAATGTTTGTTCAATGTTATGAGGCCTTCTATTGTTGGATTTTTCAATACTTTATTCTTTTCATCTTCAAACCAAATAGCTACCCCCCCTAGATATTTCCATGTATCAATTGCAAGACTCGACTTTGAGAAATGTTGAAGATTATCAATGTTTTTGATGAAGATGATATCACTTTCAATGGCATTCAAATTTTCTAATAAAGCGCCATGTCCAGCTGGTCTTGTTAAAATTTCAGTCTCATCAAGTGGGATTGGCTTTTGATTTTCATCAAAAGCAATTGCGTTTGTTTCATCATTCTGAACTGAAAATGAAACATTGTAATTTCCTCCTGAAAGCTCTTCAGTACTATTTATTCCCTTTCTAATTGCAGCTTCATGTGCGGATTTGATTGAATAATGAAAAGCTGAATTACCTTCATTTACCCTGATACCTTGGAGAATTTGTTCTTGAAATGGATTCAAAACGAAAGGTCCAATTTTATGAAACGGAATTAATCCTTTCGGTAAATCACCAAAGGCCATACCCTCATTGTTCAAAAGAAAATCTACAAATTCGTCTAGATTAACATCATGTGATTTTAATTTTTCTCTAATTTCTAGAGGAATTTTTTGAAAGAATGCAAAATCTTCCATGTTATTCAAAAATCGTTCTACTTGACCACGATTTTCTTCATTTGGACGTTCAAGAAATTCAAATAAAAAATGAAACATTCTTGAACCTGATCCAGATGCAGGAATAAAAAAAGTAGATTCTCTATTTGCTTGCGTAAATTTTTGAATCAAATTATCCCTTTGAACTTGCATGAAATGAATAATTCCTTCGCCCATCTTACAAGGCGCAACTAATTTTACTTCTGGTTGTTCACCAAAAACTTTTGCTTTTTGAATCTCAATATGTGAACTATTCATTTTCATTTTCTCTGCAATTCGTTTGTTTTTTATTTCTTTGTAATATGAATTTCGTCAACGAATATATCAAATACTTACTCAAATCCCAAGGAAGGCACGGAATTCATTCACCATTTGTATATGATTTTGCAGATAAATGTCTAAAAATCAATATCCCGAGTGAAATTAAATCTAATATAAATGTTTTGAAATCCAATTTAAATTCAGATAGTTCTGTGATTGAAATTGAAGATGCTGGCGAAGGTTCAAAAAAATTATCTAACAAACGTTGTGTAAAATCGATTTTCAAAACGGCATCATGCAAAGGGGTTTATGCGAAATTACTTTTCCAACTTTCAAATCATTATCGACCTCAAAATATTTTGGAAATGGGCACAAGTTTAGGAATTGGAACCATGCATTTGGCTTGGGGAAATCCAAAATCCAAAGTAATTTCTATTGATGCGTGCAAAAACACTATGGCACTGGCTCAAAAACACCTTGACCAAAATGAAATTCAAAATGCAACATTGATTCACGGTAAATTTGAAGATTATTTAAATCAAGATTTGAATTTAATTTTCGATTTGGTATACATTGATGGACATCACAATGGTAAAGCTCTGCAAAATTACCTTTTACAATTGGAAAAATTCACCGATGAAAATACCATCTTTTTACTCGACGATATCCGTTGGAGTGACGATATGTTTCAAAGTTGGAATGAAATCATAGCAAAAGAAGATTACCATTTAACAATTGATTTGTTTAGAATGGGAATTATTATTCGGAGACCACAACAAGTCAAGGAACATTTTGTTATTAAATTAAAGAACGTTTTATCTGGATTTTAAATCCACAACCATAAAAAAATGAAAATTTACACCAAAAACGGAGACAAAGGAACCACTTCATTAATCGGCGGAACAAGAGTTCCTAAACATTCGCTCAGAATTGAATCGTATGGAACTGTTGATGAATTGAATTCATACATAGGTTTGATTCGCGACCAGGAAATAGATTCAATCTACAAATTACAATTACTTGAAATTCAGGATCGTTTATTCACAATCGGTTCCTCGTTGGCAGCAGATCCAGAAAAATCAAAAATGAAATTGCCAGACTTGATTGACTCAGATGTTCAATTTTTAGAAGACAAAATGGATGAAATGGATGAACAACTTCCTGAATTGAAATTTTTCATTTTACCTGGTGGAAATACGACTGTTTCATACTGTCATTTAGCAAGATGCGTTTGCAGAAGAGCGGAAAGAATCACCACAAATTTAGACGAACACGAATTTGTAGCGCCAATCGTGATGCAATATTTGAATCGATTAAGCGATTATTTATTCGTTTTAGGAAGAAAAATTGCACAAGATTTGGGAGCTGACGAACAAGCTTGGCGTCCTAGGATATAATTTTCCCTAAGAGATGGAGATTGAATTAAGCCTATAAAATTGGAGCAATGTGTCTTTCTTTTTTGTCTTCGAAAATATCGGCAATCGTTACCAAAATCCCTGTTTCTTCCACGTCGCCAAAGTCTTTGTTAACTGCTGTTCCAAAGGTTTTCATTGTGGGTGAAAGATTCATGTATATATTGACCAAAGGTGGAATATTTTCACCGTGTCCACGAACAAATGAATTTAACACTTTGAAACCATCTTTGAAATCTAAACCTTTCAATTGACTGTCTACGAAGTTTCTGTCGTAATTTTGTTGAAGAGGGTCAAACGGTTTCATTAAATTTTCATTATCAGGAAAGTATGTTTGCATGAAATGCAACAAGAAATCTCTCGATTCGCGATCGTAGTTGGGATACATGGTTACTTTTCCGAAAAAATATTTGATTGTTGGATTAAAAACAACCAGCGCACCTAAACCGTCCCAAATATTATCCAAAGCAAAAAGTCCTTTGCGTGGATTAACAGAAGGTTGGAAATTCGGCTGAACAAAACTTCGTCCTAATTCAATTGTGTGTGGCAAATATTCTTTTACAAATTTCTCCGAAAAATCAAAATAATGACTCGTTGAAAGTTTGATTTCGTCAGAACCGGCAATGATTGCTTTGTCGCACATGATGTACCTGTATCCTCCCACAATCTCTTCATCTTCTGGTGACCAAACAATCAATTGCTCATAGCAAATTTGGTCTGTATCAAATTCATCTAAATCTACCGGTAAACCAGTTCCTCCGCCAGCAGCGCGAAAAGTAACTTCTCTCAATCTTCCAATTTCTTGAATTGTATTCGGCGCATTGTGAACATTGACGATGTAAATTTCATTGTCTCCTTTGCGCGTTTTTCGGATAAATCGCGCCTCGTTCAATTCACTTTTTAGGATTGACTTATCTATGGGATCGATTACTGGTAAAGTATTCATTTTGTTTGTTTTAATTTTACGAAAAGATTATTTGGACATTTCATAAACTGATTCTCTGATCCAAGCAGCACATTCTTTTTGATTCTTGAATGTTTTCATTTGCTCAGGATAAATCGGTTTGCCGACAATCAATTTCATTTTTACATTTTTTTGCTTGAAAAGTTCATTTGCTAAGTACAACATTTCCAAGTTTACTTTGATTCCTAAAAAGGTTCTTAAATTCGATAATCTGTAGAAAAAATTAGATAATTTTCCATCGATGTAAATCGGAATAATCGGATGATTGTGTTTCTCTGAAAGGGTAACAAAAGTTTTCTTCCATGCCAAATCTCTCACCAATCCATTTTTCTTGCGACTTACTAATCCAGCTGGAAAAATGCAAACTGCTTGTTCAGAACTGAATAAATCATCAATTTTTGAATGCGTGCTATCGGAATTTTTTCCGTGTTTATTCACACCCACAAACATTCCTCTCATTCCTTCTAGATTCAAAAGCAAGTCATTTACAATGAATTTCAAGTCTGTTCGGTGATTGCGCAAAGAAGAAACTAGTGCCATCGCGTCCATACCTCCTAATGGATGATTGATTGCCAATGTAATTCCACCAGTTTTGGGAATATTTTCGATTCCTTCGATGGATACATCAATCTTAAAAAAATCGATGACAGCTTTACAAAAATTTTCGTTCTTTTGTGTTGGATGGTCTATTAAAAATTGATTGATTTCATCTTGATGCAAAATTCGCTCAAGATATTTTACAACAAAACCTGGTAACCACTTCAGTAACCTGGGATTCTTGCTGTGAATCAAATTCCTAATATCTATAAACTTTTCCTTTTTCACCTCTGCCATTTGTGCCACAAAAGTAAGTTTATTCCCTTAATTTTCGCAGTTTTGATTCAATTGAATTTTCAAATTCAAATCAAGGAACACAAATTAAAGTATCATAAAATGTTGAAAATCCTGCCCAAACTCCCAATGCGCCACCTTTGATATTCGTTTGAATATTGGTCGGCGAAGCAAATGGATTTCCTCCTGTTTGCATTTGAAGGTACTTTCTTTCCATAAACTCAAAAACAGGATAATCCATTTTGGAGAATTTGATTACCACGGTGTCACCCAATTTATAGTAACCCTTGTATTCACCTGGAATCGAATCATTGTCATAAGACTGTGGATTTTCATAGAAAAATTCAAAGGTCAAACCATTAAAAAATTCATCGTCAGTTACTGGATTAAATGTTTCAGCAAAATTGGCATCTCGTGGCGTACCATCAAAATTTTTATTGATACATTTTGCTTCCCATTTATATGCATCTCTTAAAGGCAAAGGATCTGTCAACCAAGCATGCGCAAATCCATAATCCGTAAATCCTGGTTCTGGTTTCCAATAAACGCTATTCAAAGGTGTTGGCTGCAAAATAGTTGTTGAAGAAGTATATGTTTTGCCTTCATAAACCACCGTTAAGTCATATGTTTTTCCAACTTGACCATAAATCGCTGTGTTAAAAGATGTGTAAGCACATAAATGATAATTTGCCAATTCTTCCACGGGAATCCCAAAAAATTGAGCCGCTAATTCCTCTGTTCCAGCTGGCAAATCGTCGGAACAAATTTCTTCCAATACAACAGATGTAGTTCCATCACTAACTGTGATCACCGCACCAGAAACAAATCCATTCAAAAATGCATTCAAATCAGCAGTTGCATAAATGTCTTTCGATTTTGACAACAAAATAAATGGCTGTTGACCTGTTTCAATAAAACCGTCAATAACCAATTGTTCTTCATGTCCTGGAATATCGATTTTCACCTCTTTTTCGCAAGAAATCAATATCAAGAAAACGGAAAGCAAAACTATTAAATACTTTTTCATAACTAAAATTCAAAATTCCAAGTCGCACTTGGGATGATTGGAAATAAAGTAACTTGTTTAACGGAAATTTTAAAATCATTGGTCAATAATCCGCCTTCATTATCGATGTACAAGAAATACGGATTTGCACGATTGTAAACGTTATAAATCGAAAAATTCCAATTGCTTCTAAATTTCTTTTTCACTTCAATTGTTTCACCCGTTTGTGGATTTGTTCGTTTCTTCGTCGGTCGATCATACAAAGTAGCCGAAATATCCAATCGGTGGTAGGGCGCCATTCTTGTGGAATTTCTCAAGCCATAATTGAACAAAATGTTTTGATCTTGCACATACCAACTGTTTGGCAAAGTCAATGTATTTCCTGAAGCGTAAATGAAACTTGCGCCGAAAGTCCAACGGTCGTTGAGTTTATAACCTGCCACAACAGTCAAATCATGACGACGATCGTATTTTGCTGGAAATACTTCTGCTTGTAAATCAGGAAATAATCTTTCTGTCTTTGCCCAAGTGTAGCCAATCCAACCTGTCAATTTTCCCGTCGCTTTTTTGATAAAAAATTCTGCTCCATAACTCCATCCTGTTCCAAAAACCAATAAATTGTCAGTATTGTCATTTACATTATCAGATGGAAGTGCGCCTTGTTTATATTCAACTAGATTTTTCATCCCTTTGTAATACACTTCGATAGACGCTTCATATTTATTCTCCTTGAAATTCTGAAAATAACCCAAGGAAGCTTGCCAACCTTTTTGCGGCTTGGCAATATCAGTTGTTGGAAACCAAATATCTGTGGGCAAAGAAACTGCGCTAAGTGAAGTCAAGTGAACATACTGATAATTATACGCATACCCCGCTTTGATTGAACTTTTTTTACTCAATAACCAACGCATTGAAATTCGCGGTTCAAAACCTTGGTAAAATTTGATTAAATCTCCTTTGTTGTTCTGTACAACCGAATCATTTCCATTGATTGGATTATTGATGAAACGCTTGAAGGGTCCCACAAATTGATACATGCTATAACGCAAACCAGCATTGAATCTGATTTTTTCATTCAAATCAAATTCGTCTAAAAAGTAAACTGCTGATTCATGGCTGTACAACTTTTGTGCTTCGCCTGTATCAAATTCAGTATCATCTTGTGATGCAGAAACACTTGTTGGGGTGAATGTATGATACAAATATTCGGCACCCCATTTCAATTTATGTCTGGTACTAGGGAAATATGAAAAATCAACTTTTCCACCGACATCTCGGATTCCAGATTTCAAAGAAAATTTAAAACTATCTTGTTCTGAATTGAAACTGAACAAATAATCTGTAAAAGTTCCCGTCAAATTCATAAAAAGTTTGCTATTGAAAATATGGTTCCAACGAATGGCAGCAATTGCATTTCCCCAGGGCATTCTTACGTTAAAATCATCTTTCTTATTTCCGTAAATGAATTGATCTTTACCGTAATAACCGCTCAAAAAGAGTTTATCGTTTTTTCCTAATCGATAATTGGCTTTCAAGTTGAAATCATAAAAATAATAACCAGACCCTGAAAATGGCGATGATTTTGGAATAAATGATTTCATCAATACATCGATGTAAGTTCTTCGCGCTGAAACGATAAATGAACCTTTGTCCTTCACAATGGGTCCTTCGAACGTCAACCTAGATGAAATCAAGCCTAAACCACCTTTTACTTTGAATTGTTTAGAATTTCCCTCATTCATTTTCACTTCCAACACAGAAGAAATTCTTCCTCCAAAGTTTGCAGGCATACCGCCTTTGATCATGTTGACACTTTTGACTGCATCGGAATTAAACACAGAGAAAAAACCGAATAAATGCGAAGCATTGTAAACTTGTGCTTCATCTAGTAAAACCAAGTTTTGATCTGGACCACCGCCACGCACGTAAAATCCTTGTCCGCCTTCAGAAACGGATGAAACACCAGGCAGTAATTGAATGGTTTTAATGATATCTACTTCGCCCATAAAAGCGGGAAGCGTTTTAATTTTTTCCATTTCCAATTCCATCTGACCAACCTTGGTACTTGTCACATTTTCCCCTCGTTTGGCGTTTACTTCTACTTCCTCCAACACTTCTGTTTCGTCAGACATTTCGAAGTTGAACATTTGGTTGGCATTCAAGTCTATTTGCATAGAGATTGTTTTCAATCCATAGGCTTTAAATTGAACTTCATAAATTCCCTTGGGAACAGTCAATGAATAAAAACCGTATTCGTTTGAAGTAGCTCCCAAATTCAAAGATGGAACAGAAATTTTAGCGCCAACAACAGATTCACCTGACTGAGCTTCAGTGATTGTGCCACTCAAAGTAAATTTTTGTTGCGAAAAACCGAAATTTGAAAAACTTGTAGAAACGAAAATAAGTAGTAAAAATCTGAAAAAAGGATTCATTTTCCTTTGAGTTTTTAGAGTGACATTGACTATTAAACTATTGCGAGTAAAATTACAAATATAAAATGTAGTTTACACCGCTGAAAATGAAGAAATCTTTAATTTTTTTAGAAAAGAAAATATCAAAACTATCTGAAACTTCGCTACTTTCGTTTCAGAGGTACTTTCTTACGAAGAAACAGTGACCTTATTCGTTTTCGAACGAAGCCCATGCAGTATATTTTGAAGCTTAACAAATTTGACCCTAAGGGAAGCCTTCGGTTGACAATGGCGGGCCGCAACAATCTTGTATTGTTTTGATTTTCAAACAGTGGATTACAAAGTCGATCAGTGACCCTAAACGTGTTTCTGAAGTCTTCAGAAATTCAGATGCATGGGTTATTTTTTTACCCGTGAACCGTTTCGCTTTTTCCGTAATTGACAATGATAGAATCTTCGTAGTCAATCCATTCTTTCCATCGTTTGTTGACATCAATTCCAACTCCGTATTTTCTCGCAAAACCAAGGAATGTTGTGTAATGTCCTGCTTCGCTGATCATCAATTCTCGGTAGAAATTAGCCAATTCTGGATCAGTAATATTTTCTGACAGTACTTTAAAACGCTCACAACTTCTTGCTTCAATCATTGCGGAGAAAAGCAAACGGTCGGTCAAAGATTGAATTCTACTTCCATCTTTTTTCATGAATTTGTACAATTCATTGACATAATGATCTTTGCGTTCTCTTGCCAAAGTCAATCCTTTACTTTTGATTAAATCATGTACTTGTTGAAAATGGTCCATTTCTTCTTTGGCAATAATCAACAATTCAGTAACCAACTCTTCCAACTCTGAATTGTGCGCAATCATCGTAATCGCATTTGTCGCTGCTTTTTGCTCGCACCACAAATGATCCGACAAAATTTCTTCAATATTCGATTCCACAATATTCACCCAACGTGGGTCTGTTGAAAGTTTTAATCCTAACATGATTCATTTTTTAAAGTTCTGCAAAAGTACGAAAATCAGTTCGACTAATTTTAAATCAAGAGATGCAACTTTTTGTTTTTTTTTGCTATCTTTCGATTATGAAACTATTCATTCTGACTATTTTTAGCTGTATTTTCCTCGGTATTTCTGCACAAGAAATCGAACATCAGCATTCAATTCATCATGCTTTTATTGAAAATAAAGGTCAATGGGATAAAAACATTTTGTTCAAAACGCATTTTCAAGGTGGAAATCTATGGGTGCAACAAGGTAAATTACTTTTCCATTTGCAGGATTACAGCCACTTTCAAAAAGCGCATGGAAATCCACTTTACACAGAAAATTCAAATACTTTCAAACAAGATGTCGTCCACCTAAATTTTGCTGGAGCAAATGAAATTACGGCAATTGCAAAGGGAAAACCAACTACTGAATACTACAATTATTTCATAGGAAACGACCAATCAAAATGGGCAAGTGATGTGCACGGATACCATGAAGCGACTTTACTCAATTTGTACAAAGGAATAGATTTAAAATTGATTGAAGAACAGGAACAATTGAAATATGAATTTCATGTAGCTCCAATGGCAAATCCCTCATCGATTCAACTGGATTACGCTGGTCAACAAAAAATAACCATTGACAAAGAAGGTAATTTGATTGTTACTTCAAAACTCGGAATTATCAGAGAAAACAAGCCTTTTGCTTATCAAATTGTCAATGGAAAAATCAAGAATATTACTTGTGCGTTTGAAATCATTAAGAACAAAGTGCAATTCAAATTGGGAAATTATGACAATAAAATTCCCTTGGTGATTGACCCAATCCTTGTTTTTGCAACTTATGCTGGTTCGGTGACTGATAATTTCGGAATGACCGCCACTTATGGTTACGATGCAACCGCCTATTCTGCCGGAACAATTTATGGAAATGCTTATCCAACGCCGGACAATAATGCATATGACGTGAACTCCAATTTTACAATTCCAAATGTTGTCAATTCTGTTACAACGGATGCTTTCGTATCCAAATACTCTCAAGATGGAACCACCATGATTTGGACTACATTCTTGGGTGGTGGTGATGACACACAAGGGACAGAAACTTCCAACAGTTTGATTTGCGACAAACAAAACAACTTATACATTTATGGGGTGACTTCTAGCACCGATTTCCCAATTCAAGGTGGATATCAAGCTTCACACGGTGGTGGAACGAACTTGTTTATCAGTTCAAATGGCGCAAACTTTGGTTTGACAGGAACCGATATTTATGTAGCAAAATTCAGTGCAAATGGTCAAAATTTAATGGCTTCTACCTATATGGGAGGAAGTTTAAATGATGGTGTAAATTACAATATTTTTGGAGGAAGTTATCCCGCCAATGCATACGATTCATTGACCACAAACTATGGAGATCAGTTTCGTGGAGAAATCATGCTGGATTCCAACAACAATGTTTTGGTTGCCTCTTGCACCAGATCTACCAACTTTCCGACATTAAATGCTGTTCAACCAAACAATGCTGGAATGCAAGACGGTGTCATTTTTAAGTTAAATAACACTTTGTCAAACCTCATGTTTTCGACGTATATCGGTGGAAATAAAAATGATGCTTGTTACTCCGTTAAAATCGATTCAAGTTACAACATGGTTTTTTCAGGTGGAACTTGTTCTTCCAACTTACCAGCAACCGCGGGCGCTTGGCAAAGTGGCTATAACGGTGGGATTTCGGATGGTTTTGTGGGGAAATTAAATCCAAATGGGACAACTTTACAGCGAATTTCTTACATTGGGACAACCAATTACGATCAAGCTTTTTTTGTAGAAATTGACCGAAATGACAATGTATTTTTGTTAGGACAGTCGCGTGGAGGTGCTTTTCCTGTCTTGAATGCAGCATTTTCAAATCCATCAAGTGCGCAATTTATTGCCAAACTTTCACCGAACTTAAACACCCTTTTAAACTCTACTGTTTTCGGAAATGGAAGTGCGGACATCAACATCTCACCTTCGGCGTTTTTGGTTGATTATTGTGGAAACATTTACGTATCAGGTTGGGGCGCAAATTTATTATTGAATACACCGCTCACAGGAATGTCTGTAACGGCCGACGCTTTTCAAGCTGCCGCACCAAATGGTTTTGACTTCTATTTGATGGTGATCAATCGCACTTTTAACACATTGCTTTATGGCACTTACCTTGGAGGAAATCAAGCGAGAGAGCACGTTGATGGAGGAACATCCAGATTCGACAAAAATGGAATCGTGTATCAATCCGTTTGCGGTGGCTGCGGCGGTGTAAGCGATTTTCCTACTTCTCCTAATGCTTGGTCAAGTAGTAATTTAAGCACCAATTGCAACAATATCATTTTTAAATTTGATTTCGAAATCACGCCAGAAGCGCAATTTACTGTAGACCAAACAAGCGGTTGCGCAGCGCTAGAAGTTACATTTGATAATACTTCAACAACCATTGATTCTTTCTTGTGGGATTATGGCGATGGAAATGTTGACTCAACAACAGTAAATCCGACAATCACTTACATCAATCCAGGAGTTTACGACGTTTATTTGTACGTAACAGATAGTATTTGTCAAATTACAGACACTGCCTTGGTAACTATTACAGTTTTTGATTCTTTGTTGGTGGATGTGCCTAATACAATTCAACTTTGCACACCGGTTGAAATTTCCCTAACAGGAAATAGCTTTGGAACGGCAGACCAATTTTTATGGTCTTCTAATAACCAATTTACTGATCAATTGAATACTAATTTGAATGATTCAACATTGACCATTACACCTCAAGGAAGTACAGTATATTACTTTCAAGTATCCAATGCTGATTGTTCAATTTACGACAGCGTGATAGTAGAATTTACAAGTTCGTCACTCATCTTGACAGGTGATACCACGCTTTGTGCAGGCGAACAATCGCAAATAACTGTGACGAATCAAAATCCTTCCATTAACTTCACTTACACTTGGAGTCCAAATTCAATCATTGCAAATCAACCAAATTCAACAACAGTCAATGTTAATCCACCAACAACGCAATACCTATACATCACTGCAAGCGCGTCAAACGGTTGTTTGGTAGAAGATTCAATTTTAATTACAGTAAGTAATTTGGGAAATATACCTGTCGAAGCTACCGCCTCAGAATACATTGTAGTCGAAGGCACAACAGTTACATTGACTGGAACACCTTCTTCTGGCTATACAACGACTTGGACACCCATTTCTGGAGTTACAAATCCCGCGAATGCTCAAACTACAGCAAACATGACGTCCACAACTTTGTTCAATTATTCAGTGACAGACGGAATTTGCCTTAAATCGGATACCGTTTTAGTAAAAGTATTGGAATTTGTTTGTGGAGATCCATTCATATTTATTCCAAATGCATTTTCTCCAAACAAGGATGGAGATAACGACATTTTATATGTGAGAAGTTTGTTGGTTACTGAAATGACATTCCGAATTTTTGATCGCTGGGGAGAAATGGTTTTTGAATCTACCAATCCAGCAAATGGTTGGAACGGTTCATTCAAAGGTAAATTATGTGATCCCGATGTCTATGATTACTACCTCGATGTCATTTGTGTTGATGGACAAAAAAACTTGATTAAAGGAAATATTACATTGTTGAAGTAGAATTTTGCACCATTAATTGAGCACAATAGTCAAAAAAAAAACGCGCTAATATTTAAATCTCAGTACAGCCATTCAAGTAAGTCTTTTGTTTTACTGCGCTTGC
The DNA here is from genome assembly GCA_947462925.1 of Flavobacteriia bacterium. Lineage (GTDB taxonomy): Bacteria > Bacteroidota > Bacteroidia > Flavobacteriales_D > Crocinitomicaceae > JAQVCM01. Next base: position 27,924 of record CANHQP010000034.1, read on the forward strand.
ATCACAATTTTCTTTCCTTGTAAAGTAATGAATGTGATTTCTGAGGAGGAATAATCCGAGATTGTATATTTATCGACACTGGTTCCATGGGTCATGGTCATTTTTTCATCAACTATATCGTAAATGAACGTAAAATTGGAAAGAATGAAATAACCAGTTCCTGCCGAAGTGCCTGTTCCCGACCCATTACTTCCTTTATTAAAAGTCAAAATCAACGAACTACCTGATGGCATAACTACATTTTCATATACTGTAACATTCCAAGACCCTTCTAATTTTTTATTGATTCTTCTGTCCTTCGAACAAGATGTCAAACCAATAGTTAAAGCCGCAATTAAAACAAAAAATAGATTTTTCATATCCTCCGATTTTGTACAAATATAATTCTCAATCAAATACAAAGCAATCTTCGATTTCAATTTCTTTTCGGTAGGATTTTGAAAAAACAAGTTTGCAAAGCTGATCAAATTCTACTGATTTTGTACATTTGTGCCATGAAATGGATTGGAGAACGCATCAGTTTTGTTGATGATAAAAAAAGAACAACAATTGTCATTTATCCTGAAAACGTTGGTTGGCAAAAAGCCTTGATGGGAGCATGGTTTTTCATGTGGTTGACAATTGGTGCAACCATGTTTTGGTCCTTGACTTTGAAATTGACGGAACAAGAAAAAATCATCGTTTTTGTATTCTTGGTTTTCTGGGGATACTATGCCATCAGAGTTGGTCGTGCTTTCCTTTGGATGATGTTTGGAAAAGAAAAATTGAAAATCGACGAAACTGCCCTAACGCTAAAAAACACCATTAAAGATTACGGTAAAGCTACCCCCTATTTCATCGAAAACATCAAAAAAGTCAGAATCCAACAACCGAAAGAAAACTCCATTCAAGCGGTTTGGGAAAGTTCATTCTGGATCCGCGGCGGTGAAAGATTGGAATTCGATTACCTTGGAAAAACCATCCGCTTCGGTAGAAAATTGGAAGAAAAAGAAGTGAAATTGCTTTTTAATTTGATTACGAAAAGGATTGAAGAGCAGCTGAAGGGGAAGAAATACTAGATTATTGGATGATTGGATTGTTGGACTTGGGTATGTCTGTAGAACAGATGATTGATTCACAATCTAAAAATTAAAATTGAGCCACAGATGTCACAGATTTCAAGGAATATTTGATTTAATATTCGCTTTGCGAATGGATTTATTGAATTACAATTATTCAAGCAAACTCTTAATGAAATCGAAAAGCGCATCCATATTCGCATCAATATAAAAGCGAATTTTCTGTTAATCTAACTATCCAATAATCTAAAAATCCAAGATTACCAATGCGTTAATTTTCGCCAATTTGTCGAACATCAACTTTAATACCGTACCTTTGCACCCAATTATTAATATATTTTATGACCTTTAGTGAATTAGGGCTAAGGGATGAGGTGCTGAAGTCGATAAACGATTTGGGGTTTGAAGCGCCTACTCCTATTCAACAAAAAGCAATTCCGCACTTATTACAAAGTGAAAGCGATTTTGTTGGACTAGCGCAAACAGGAACGGGAAAAACGGCAGCGTTCGGCTTGCCATTAGTGAACAATGTGAAACCAGGGACTTTCCTTCCACAAGGATTAGTTATCTGCCCAACGAGAGAGTTGTGCTTGCAGATTGCCAAAGACCTGGAAAATTACGCGAAATACGACAAACAGACGTCGATAGTAGCAGTGTACGGTGGTGCAGATATCCGCAGACAAATTACGCAATTGAAAGGAGCTACAATTATTGTGGCAACTCCTGGTCGTTTGGTTGACTTGATCAACAGAAAAGCGGCTAACTTGAGCGAAGTTGGTTATGTGGTACTGGACGAAGCGGACGAAATGCTAAACATGGGGTTCAAAGAAGACATCGACATGATTCTTCAAAAAACACCAGAGACAAAAAATGTTTGGTTATTTTCAGCTACAATGCCGAAAGAGGTGGCTCAAATCTCTAAAAATTACATGACAGATCCTTTGGAAGTTTCAATCGGTCACAAAAATCAGAGTAATGAAAATATTGAGCATATCTATTATTCAGTTAAAGAAAAAGACCGCTATGCTGCCTTGAAACGTTTGATTGATGTCAACCCAGACATCTTCGGATTGGTTTTCTGCAGAACGCGTCATGAGACACAGTCAGTAGCTGAAAAATTAGGTAAAGACGGATACAACGCAGAGCCTTTGCACGGAGATTTATCTCAAGCGCAAAGAGACAATGTAATGAAAAGATTCCGTGACCGTACGTTACAACTATTAGTAGCAACAGATGTTGCCGCTCGTGGAATTGACGTAGATGATATCTCACATGTCATCAATTATCAGCTACCAGATGATATAGAAAATTACACGCACCGTAGCGGTAGAACTGCTCGTGCTGGTAAAAAAGGACAATCTTTGGTATTAATCAATACACGTGAGAATTTCAAAATCCGTGCGATTGAAAAACAAATCAGAACAGATTTCGGTGTTGGTGTAATTCCAAGTTCAGAAGAAATTTGTGGTGTTCAACTTACAAGTTTGATTTCTAAAATCAAAGAAACGGAAGTAATGGAAAAAGACATTGAGAAATTTATTCCTCAAATCATGTCTGACTTTGCTGACCTTTCGAAAGAAGAAGTTATCAAAAAATTCATTTCTGTTGAATTCAACCGTTTCATCGAATACTACGAAAGAGCTGGCGATTTAAACGCTGCTTCTGAAAAAAGAGGTGAACGTGGTGAAAGAAGCGAACGCGGCGAAAGAAGCGATCGTGGAGAAAGAAGAGGTGAAAGAGGTGGAGACCGTTTTGGTTCTGACCGCGGCGAAAGAAGAGAAAGACCTGCTCGCAATGAGGAAGGTAAAACTCGTTTCTTCGTTAGCATCGGAAAAAGAGATGGTTTAAATCCTGGAGGTTTGTTGCGTGTAATCTGTGATGAAGCAGGTTTGACATCTTCAAACATCGGAAAAATCGACGTGCTTCCTTCATTCAGTTTCTTTGAAGCAGATGATCAGCATGCTGAAAACATCATTAGCAAAGTAAATGGTGCCAACTACGAAGGCAACACAATCAGTATCGAAATTACCAAGAAAAAAGCTGAACCAAGATCTGGTGGCGGTGGTTTCTCTGGCAGAAGCGGTGGCGATCGTGGCGGATTCTCAGGAAGAAGCGGCGGATTCGGTGGCGGTGGTGACCGTGAAAGAAGCAGCGGAGATCGCGAAAGAAGCGGTGACCGTGGTGGTTTCAGTCGTGGTGGAGACCGTGACAGAGGTGGCGACAGAGGCCGTTCTGGTAGCAGCTACAAAGGAAAATCTGGTGGTGGATACGGTTCAGCATCAAGTTCTGAAGGCAGCGGACGACGCAGATATTAAATAAATTATGGTTTTGTTTTTTGGGAGGGGTTGGTTGCAACCAACCCCCTTCAAAAAATCAAAAACGCCCTAGGCACCATAATCAAAGAATAACAAGAAAATATAAAAAGGGATTCATTCCCCCCATTGATTTTTTTTATGGAAATTAGAAATATCGCAATTATTGCACACGTTGACCACGGAAAAACAACATTGGTTGACAAAATGATTGAAGCAGGAAGTATGGAAAATGAAAGAGAACGTCTTACGGGCGACTTGATCATGGACAACAACGATTTAGAGCGTGAAAGAGGAATCACCATCGTTTCTAAAAACGTTTCCGTACTTTATAAAGGTACTAAAATTAACATCATTGACACTCCTGGTCACGCCGATTTCGGTGGTGAGGTGGAACGTGTTTTGAACATGGCTGATGGAGTTTGTATCCTTGTGGATGCTTTCGAAGGACCAATGCCTCAAACGCGTTTCGTATTAGGAAAAGCGTTGGCACTTGGATTGAAACCTTTGTTGGTAATCAATAAAGTGGACAAAGACAATTGTACACCAGACGAAGTACACGAAAAAGTTTTCGATTTGATGTTCGAATTGGACGCAAACGACGAACAATTAGACTTTGAAACCATTTACGGATCTGCTAAAAATGGTTGGATGTCAACTGACTGGAAAAAACCAACTACTGACATTACAGCGTTGTTGGATCAAATATTGAATTATTTTCCACCAAAAACCATTGAAGAAGGAAACACACAAATGTTGATCACTTCATTGGATTACTCTTCTTACGTTGGTCGTATTGCGATTGGTCGTTTGACAAGAGGTACAATCAAAGAAAATCAACCTATCATTCTTTCTAAAGCTGACGGTTCTCAAGAGAAACACAGAATCAAAGACGTTTTCGTTTTTGAAGGTATTGAAAGAAGAAAAGTATCTGAAGTTCAACCAGGAGATATCTGTGCGATCACAGGAATTGAAGGTTTTGAAATCGGTGATTCAATTTGTGATTTCGAAAATCCTGAGCCTTTGGCTAGTATTGCGATTGACGAACCAACGATGAGTATGTTGTTTAGTATCAATGATTCTCCTTTCTTCGGAAAAGAAGGAAAAATGGTTACTTCTCGCCACATTCAAGATCGTTTGAACAAAGAATTAGAGAAAAACTTGGCCATGCGTTTGGCTGATACTGACAAAGCTGACAAATGGATCGTTTTCGGTCGTGGTGTATTGCACTTGTCTGTATTGATCGAAACGATGCGTCGTGAAGGATATGAATTGCAAGTGGGACAACCACAAGTAATTTTGAAAGAAATTGACGGTGTAAAATGCGAACCAGTGGAGGAATTGACAATCGATTTACCAGAAGTACACAGTGGAACAGCAGTTGATGCAGTGACACGTAGAAAAGGTGAAATGACGAACATGGTTCCAAAAGGAGAACGTATGACCATCACTTTCCAAATTCCATCGCGTGGAATTATCGGTTTGAGAAACTACATGTTGACACAAACTGCTGGTGAAGCGATTATGACACACCGTTTCTTGGAATACCAACCTTACAAAGGTGACATTCCTGGACGTCAAAATGGATCGTTGATTTCAATGGAACAAGGAACTTCTATTCCTTTCTCTTTGAACAACTTGCAAGAAAGAGGTAAATTCTTCATTGCGCCAAACGAAAACATCTACGAAGGACAAGTAATTGGAGAAAATTCTCGCGCTGGTGACATGATTGTAAACGTTACCAAAACGAAAAAAATGTCTAACATGCGTTCTTCTGGAGCAGATGAAAAAGTACGTTTGGCTCCACCAAAAATCTTCAGTTTGGAAGAATGTTTAGAATACATCCAAGGAGATGAGTACGTGGAAGTAACACCACAAAACTTAAGAATTCGTAAAATTTTATTGAAAGAAACTGATCGTAAGAGAAGTGGGAAGTAATGATTGGATTATTAGATATTTAGATTTATAAAAGCTAGGGAAAGCGGTTCAGATTTGAATCGCTTTTTTTTGTGGGTTGATTTTTAAAAAATCCATATTACTTGATTTGCTAAATCTATATGAAAGAAATCTTACGCTCATTTCATTAATCGATACGTTCAAACTATATTTTTAACGTTTAAAAACACAAAAAAACTATTCTATATTTTATTTTTAAATTTGTAAAATGTGGCGTTGTATAATAATTGAGGATGAGCAAAATGCAAGAGAATTTATTGAAAACTTAATACACCGGTATTTTAGTTCAAAAATAGTTGTCCTCGCAACTTGCGCTTCTATAAATGAAGGTGTTGAAGCCATAAAAAAGTTCAAACCTGAACTTGTATTTCTGGATATCCAAATGCCCAATGAAAGAGGATTCAAATTATTTGAATACTTCGACAATATCAATTTTGATGTAATCTTCACAACTGCACACAAAGAGTTTGCAATTGAAGCCATAAAACATTCAGCCCAAGATTATTTGTTGAAACCCATCAGTCAATTAGACTTAGCAGATGCACTCAAACGACTCGAAAAGAAGAAACAAAGAAATAGCAGAACACCCGAAATTGGGAGAGTTATTGAGCAGTATAATGCAGATCCTTTTAATTTTGGAAAAATTGCATTAGCAACAGAAAAAGGATTCATTTTAGAAAAAATTGGAAATATCTTATTTACCGAAGCGCAAGGTAATTATACCAAAATCTACACCTTTGATGAAAGAATAATACTAGTCTGTAAAACCCTAGGAATTATTGAAGAAATGTTGCCGGAGAAATCCTTTTTTAGAATCCATAAATCGTACGTTGTTAACTTGAATTATGTCACCAAATATGATAAATCAATTGGTTTATTTGTGGAGTTAATAAATGGAATGAAACTACCCGTTTCGGTGCGAAACAATACAGGACTGATCCATGCAATTACTTCTAAAATTTAGCATTTTTATTTGTTTAGCGCTGAGTTGCCATTTAGTTGCAGCCCAGCGTTTTCCTTCTGTGCATTTCACAATCAAAGACGGATTGCCTTCCAACGCTGTTTACTGTGTTTTCAAAGACTCTAGAGGTATTATTTGGATTGGGACAGATGCTGGCTTGGTAAAATATGACGGCTTCTCATTCAAAATTTTCACCAAAAAAAATGGTCTTGCAGGCAATTTTATTCGCGACATCAAAGAGGATAAAAATGGGACTTTGTGGATTGCTTGCTATGGTGATGGACTGACAAAATTTGATAGAAATAAATTTAAAAACTATTCCACAAAAGATGGACTTGTGCATGCTGAAATACGCAGGTTGTATTTCGATCAATCTCAAAGACTTTGGATTGGAACAGAGCGCGGGCTCTCCGTATTTACAAATGATATATTTTACAGTTACAATGCTAACAAATTTGATAAATACAATCGATTTCAAGTCATGCAGTTTTGGGAAGAAAACAAACAATTATATTTCCTAAGCAGAACGCACGGTTACTACAAAGCTCAAATTCGATCAGGCAAACTAATTTGCGACAGTTTAGGGAAATTGTATTCCCAGATTTTTTACTTTAAAGTCGGGAAAAACAAATATTTTTCAAATCACAGTGGTTTGCATATTGACACAACTGACAATCAATTCCCTAATGACTCCATTAATAGCACGCGCATGAATTCCAATATTATTTGGGACATTGAACAAACAAAACTAGGCACCTTATTAGCTGCAAATTGCGTTTATTGTGCTTCTGGAGGTTTGCTACTTTTGAAAAATAGAAAAATTGAAGATATTTCCTCTAAATATGGCATTAAATCAAAACAACTATGGTCATTTTATAGAGACAAAAGAGAAGCGAAAATTTGGATAACCACCTTAGATGATGGTTTATATATTATTGATGATTTACCCGAATTTTATAAATCGACTGAAACACAAATTTTGGATTATTGGGAGGAAGATAAAGTCAAAATAACAGTTTTTTCAGATGGTTTAGCCATTCAGCTAGTAAATGGTCAAAAGTTTACAATTTCAAATAAACAATTTTACGCGAAGATTGAAAATAATCAGTTGCCTTATTTTCGAACCAAACTAGGACCGAAAATTAAAAATACAAAAGTAGCTCATGTTCCAATTAAAGAAAACAACTTCAGGTTAAAAAAAGTCAAAGTTCACAAAGGAAAAATTTATGTTTCATCAAATTGCGGCTTTTTTATTTTGGCGATGAATGGAAAAATATTTCAATCCATTTACACTGAATCCGACCATTTTATTGTAGAGAAAAATCACATAATTTATTTTTGGCCCAATGGATATTTAGCACTTTTAAGCAAAACAAATGACAATAAATGGCTCAACGAATTTACGCAGCCCAATTCAAGCGATGAGCCTAAAAACACCATCAAAATTGTACAGTTAAAAAACACGCATTTATTTGCGTCTTCACTTTATGGTATTTTCAGTTTAAAACGTGATCAAGTTACAGCAAAAAAAGTAAAACTTTCCGCCACAGAAGATGAGAAAATAAAGGACATTTGCTCCGATGGAAAAAATCAATTTTACCTCGTCAATAGCGGCAACGAAATACTTGGTTTTAACTGGTTGAATGGAAAAGCACGGTTAACGAAAAGAATAAAAAATTCGAAAATTATAGGAGAAACAATTCTTAAATTAGCGCATGATGGGAAGCATCTGTTTGTGCTAACTAACAGAGGATTAAACGTTGTTTTTCCAGACCAAAACACGGTTTTATTTAGAGACAAAGAGCAGGGATTTATTTTTAACGCTGTCAACTATTTCAATGTTCACGAAGGAAAATTAATGGTTGTAACAGATTTGGGTACATATTATTGGAATATTTCGGTTCTAATAAATGCCAATAAACACAAAGAAAATGAACTTTTATCTTGCGAAAAAGGAGCGAAAAATAGAAAAATTCCTTCGTTCAAATTTTCATCTTCGCAGCAGTCAATAAATATTCCAGTGACTAAAAAATGCTTGTATCACGGACGAAAAATAATTTTCACTTACAGTTTAAATGGCAAAGATTGGACACCAATTAATGGCACAACGATTTCGTTAAATCAATTGGAAAGTGGCAATTATACTATTAAAATTTGCCAAAAGGATTTATTTTCTGGAAAAACCATTGTATATGATTTGGTAACAATTACCAAAGAAAAACCAATATGGAATCAACTTTGGTTTATTATTGTCTCCATAGTTTCATTAAGTGGATTTGTATTTTTGCTTTCTGTTTGGAGAATGCGAACGATTCGAAACCGCGAACGCCAAAAATCCGATTTACTCAAACGCATTTCTGAAACCAAATTAGAAGCACTGCAATCTCAGATGAATCCGCACTTCATTTTCAATTCGTTGACAGCCATTCATTCTTTTATCATAAAGTCTGACGTGGACAACGCCCTAAATTACATGGATAAATTTTCGAAACTTACACGCCAAACCTTGGAATTTTCCTCCATGGCTCAAATTTCATTGTTAGATGAATTAGAATACCTTGCACATTTCATTTCCCTGGAAAACATGCGCTTTGGAAACAATGTTGAAGTAAAAATCGATGCAGGAGAAATAAATACACTCAAAACCTTGGTTCCTCCCCTAATGATTCAACCGTTGATTGAAAATGCTTTTGAGCATGGATTTGTGGTGCGAGACAAAAAATACCAACTAACACTCAATATTTCGATTGAAAACCAATTACTTGTCATTCAATTGAAAGACAACGGCGAAGGTTTTGACACCATGCAAACCAAATCAGAATCAAAAGCGATGAACATCATTCGCGAACGTTTGCTGTTGATTGACCCAACCTTGCCTGAAAAATTCACACTAAATCGCATTGAAAATCATACCATTGTATGTTTTTCTCTTCCTTTTGTTACGGTCTAAAACACGCTTATTTCTTTAGTTGATACGGTTATCTTGATAGCTCAACGCAGGATAACCCAGTTTCTTTGTTTGGGGAAAGATTGGGAGATTTGTTGAAAAAAATAAAATCATGAAAAAATCAAATTACATTTTATTGGCATTATTATTTAATGCATTTATTAACTTTTCTCAGGGATTTAATCACCATGTTTCCATTGCCGGAGGAATCTTAAACGCAAAAGTAAGAGTACAGTATGAAAAATCATTCAGAGACAGAGCAGCTTTTGGAGCTAATTTGAACTATTATTTCGTAAATTGGAAAGGTCCAGTTTTAGAACCATTTGCAAGAATCTACGGAAAAAAGGAAGGTAATTCCGAAGGTTTTTTTGGTCAAGCAAAATTAGTTGTTGGAAATTTATCAACCATAGATTATACCGATAACGCTGATGCAATTAGCAACAAAAGATGGACTACGTTTGGCTTTGGAGTTGACTGTGGATATAAATTTTTAATAAAAAAGCATTTTACGATTGAACCTTTATTGGGATTTCGCTTTATGTCTCCACCAGTTTACAGATACAATGCTGGATATGATGAAGTGATTGGTATTGCCGAAGGTGTTGGTTGGTATTTGACAACAGGCTTTCCTGTCAATGTTAATGTAAAATTTGGTTATCAATTCTAAATCTACGAATATGAAAAAAACTATTTTAATTTTAACTTTAATAAATTTACTCTTTAGTAATTTATCATTTTCCCAAGTTCCTAATTATGTTCCAACGAACGGACTTATTGGTTGGTGGCCATTTTCAGGCAATGCAAATGATTTGAGTGGGAATGGGAATAATGGAATAGTATCAAATTCTGTTCAATCATCTGACAGATTTGGTACTACTAATTCGTCGTATTATTATGATGGGAATAACGATTACATTAAGTTTCCCACAAATATTTTGAGTACAGCACAAGCTAGCAGTATTTCAATTTGGGTTTTGGCTGAAAATACTTTATCAAGAAATATTATTTTCAGCGTAGGTGATTCTACTGGAATTGTTAGTACAAACGGTAATCATTATAGTTTAGAACTGTATGATGAAAACTCAGGTGATCCCTTATCTTCTAATAAAATGGTTCATAATGTTGATAGAAGAATTTGTCAAACTACTAATAATCCATATCGATGGTTTTCTGACACATCATATTCCGTTCAATCAATGGTTTGGAATCATATTGTCTTAACTTCAGATGGAACACAAACGAAGTACTACAGAAATGGAATCGAAGTTACAAACCTTTATCAAGCTTCGCCACTATTGGGTATTAGAGTTGCGGATTTATGCGCTGGAATAAATTATTTTTGGTTGGGTAAAAGAAAAAGAGTCGGGGAAGAATTTTTTATGAAAGGAAAACTTGACGATTTGGGTATGTGGAATCGCGTTCTAACTAATTGTGAAGTTTTGGATTTATACAATTGAGTATGCTCATTAAACTGTGTCAAATATTTTTTTTAGGTTTAATTATAAAAGATATTTTTGACAAATGGACACAAAATTTGATTTTGAGCAATTCTCAAAGGACCTGGTTGCCAGCGTAAAGAGTGGAAAACCCTTAACGGGAGTTGA
>CANHQP010000035.1 GCA_947462925.1 Flavobacteriia bacterium
ATGCTGCTACAGAGTCAATCACAATTAAATCAATCGCTCCTGAACGGATCAAATTGTCAGCAATTTCTAATGCTTGCTCTCCATTGTCTGGTTGTGAAATCAACAATTCGTTGACATTTACACCCAATTTTTGTGCGTAAAATTGGTCGAAAGCGTGCTCAGCATCAATGAAAGCTGCAATTCCACCTGCTTTTTGACATTCGGCAATCGCGTGAATTGCCAAAGTTGTTTTTCCAGATGATTCTGGTCCGTATATTTCAATGATTCTTCCTTTTGGATAACCATTTACACCAAGCGCCAAATCTAGGGTTACTGAACCTGAAGAAATCACTTCCATTTCTTCAATCGGTGCATCGCCTAATTTCATTACAGTTCCTTTACCGTAAGTTTTGTCCAACTTCTCCATTGTAAGTTGAAGCGCTTTTAATTTGTCTGCATTTACTTCTTTAACTGCCATATCGTTTATTTTTTATTTGTTATTTGACAAAGCTTGCTTTCGATTATCGTTTATCCTCTAGCACAAACATTGTCGGGTTTAATTATGATGCAAAGTTGGGGGTGGTTATACGTAATCTATTTACGTTCTTGAAAAAAAATATTATTTATTGAAAATTTCTAAAATTTCACTTGCGTGATCTTTGGTTTTAGGTTTTGAAATGATGCCTTGAATCACATTGTTTTCATCCATCACAAAAGTGGTGCGGTGAATTCCGTCATATTCCTTGCCCATGAATTTTTTTGGACCCCAAACTTGAAATGCTTCAATCACTTTTTTGTCTGTATCCGCAATCAAAGGAAAAGGCAATTCAAATTTCGAAATGAATTTTTGGTGAGAAACTTCTGAATCCATGCTCACACCAATAATGGAAATTCCAGCTGCTGCCAATGCGTCGTAATTGTCTCTCAAATTACATGCTTGCACTGTGCAACCTGGCGTGTTGTCTTTAGGATAAAAATAAACGGCATATTTCTTTCCTGCAAAATCTGCTGTTTGAATCGTTTTTCCTTGCTGATCTAAACCAGCAAAATTCGGTGCTTTGTCATTTACTTTTAATGTTGTCATCTTGATAATATTTTAAACATTGTTTTGACGAAATTTTAATCAAATGTATAAACTAATTTTTAATCCACAACACTTGCGCGGTATTTTTTGTTGAAATTTTAATCATTTTATACTTTTTCCCTACGGGAAAGATTTTTTAAAATTCTGGCATATTTATTTCAAAAACCGCATTTTGTATTGCTAATCCTCCCCTTTTTCAAGTGATTCTTCAACTTATTTATTTATTTTTGTAGCCTATATTTCTATAAAAATGAAGAGAGTAAAAATTGCAGAAGTTTTGAGTCAGGCTGAAGTCGGACAAGTGTTGGTTGTGAAAGGATGGGTTCGCGCATTCCGCAGTAATCGTTTTATTCAATTGAATGACGGTTCGACAATCAATAATTTGCAGGCGGTAGTTGATTTTGAAAAATACGACGAAGCAATTTTGAAAAAAATCACAACGGGTGCAGCCATTGGTTTGACTGGCGAAATTGTGGCTTCTCAAGGTGCTGGACAATCGATTGAATTGCAAGTAACTGAAATCGAAATTATCGGTGAAGCGAATCCTGACGATATTCAAAAAACGGTGATGCAACCGAAAAAACACAGCTTGGAATTTTTGCGTGAGCAAGCGCATTTGCGTTTCAGAACAAACTTGTTTGGCGCGGTTTTCAGAGTGCGTCACTCGGTGTCATTTGCGATTCATCAATTCTTCAACAACAAAGGTTTTTACTATTTACATACGCCAATCATCACGGGTTCAGACGCTGAAGGTGCTGGCGAAATGTTTCATGTAACCAACTTAGATTTAGAAAATTTACCAAAAACAGAAGACGGAAAAGTTGATTTTTCTGAAGATTTTTTCAGCAAATCTGTAAACTTGACGGTTTCTGGTCAATTGGAAGCGGAATTGGCTGCTTTGGCTTTGGGTCAAGTTTATACTTTCGGACCAACATTCCGCGCGGAAAACTCCAATACTTCTCGCCACTTGGCAGAGTTTTGGATGATCGAACCGGAAGTGGCGTTCAACGACATCCACGACAACATGGATTTGGCGGAGGAAATGCTGAAATACATTTGCAAATACGTGATGAAAAATTGCGCAGATGATTTAAAATTCTTGAACGAAAGAGAAATCACCGAGCAAGCTTCAAAACCTGCCAATGAGCGCAATGAATTGACTTTATTGGAGCGTCTTGAATTTGTTACAACCAACGATTTTAAACGCATTACTTATACGGAAGCGATTGAAGTATTGATGAATTCAACGCCTTTCAAAAAGAAAAAATTCAAATACGACGTTACTTGGGGAACAGATTTGCAATCAGAGCACGAGCGCTATTTGGTTGAAAAAGAATTCAAACGCCCTGTGATTATCACTGATTATCCTGCTTCTTTCAAGGCTTTCTATATGCGTGCAAACGAAGGTTGCGAAGCTGGAAAAGAAACGGTTGCCGCGATGGACATTTTGTTTCCAGGCATTGGAGAAATGGTGGGCGGTTCGCAACGTGAAGAACGGTTGGATGTATTGAAAAAGAAATGCGCTGATTTTGGAATTCACGAGGAAGATTTGTGGTGGTATTTAGAAACCCGCAAATTCGGAACGGTGCCTCACGCAGGTTTCGGTTTAGGATTTGAGCGCATGGTGATGTTCGTTACCGGAATGAGCAACATCCGCGACGTAATTCCTTTCCCTAGAACACCAGGAAACGCGGAGTTTTAAACGCAATTGATATAAAATTAAAAAGCTTGCAGAAATTGGATTTTTGCAAGCTTTTTTATGTCGTTAACTTTAAATGCTAAAACCTAAACGTCACACCACCCATCACTTGGAAACCTTGCACTTGGTAGTTGTGCCAACGTTGGTATCTTTGTGCGGCTAAATTGTTGAATTGTAGAAATGCTGAAATGCGTTTGTTGTAACGGTATTCTACGCCCAAATTTACGTCTGCGATGAATCCCAACTTTTGGGCAAATTGTCCGTCTTCTAAAGTCACATTGGTGCCTTTCTCGTACACCAAGGCTTTTCTTCCGCCTTCGTAATTCATGTCCAAATTGATGAGAAATTTGTCGAACAAATTGTAGCTTCCGCGAGCAATCAATTGAAATTGAGGTAAATTCCAGGCAAATGCGTTGTTTTTGGCGTTGTATGAAAAGAACTTCGCAACTCCGTCAATTTTCAATTTTTCAGACATTTGGTAAGAAATCGATCCTTCAATGGTGGCGATGTTCATCGTATCATAAATCACCCTGAATTGATTTCTTCCTTTGGCGTAAACCGTATCAGTCACAAACAAAGCTTTGTTTTTGTGGTTTGAGAAGCTTGCACTGGCGTTGAAAGCAATTCTTTTGGTCAACGTTCCTTTGAAACCTACGAAGGCGTTTAGCGTGTTGCTTTCGTTTTGCAATTGCACATTGGAAAGAATGAATTCGTTTTCCAAACTCAAACTTTTGAAAGTGTTTTGCTTCAATCCGCCCTTGATTCCTGCGTAAGGAATTAAAATGTCGTCAAACATGGAATACTTGACTTCCGCCACCGGATAAATGTAAAACTTCGCTTTTTCTTGTGCGTCAATCGTGATGTCGATGCCAATTTGCGCTTTCAATTTATTGTTCATCGCATACGTTGTGATGCTTGGTTTCAAATTCACAATCGTGTTGTTTTTGATGATTCCTGTGTCCAAAGAATTTAGACCTGCGTCTTTTTCGCCGTATTTGTAGCCGTTGTAACGAATGTTTAAGTCTGCTGCAAAAACTTCCTTGCCCATTTGGTACCAAAATGAACTCGTTGCTGCAAAATAATTTTCTCGTCCTCTCCAATTCGCCAAACTGTCGATTTTGGATTTTTTGTCTTGAAAATTGAAATAAGCCAAGCCAACTTTGTAGTTCAAATTAGCGCTGTCTTTTTTGTGTGAAGCGAAAGAAAATTGTGCGCCAATTTCATTGAAACGGTTTTGAATACTGTCGCGGTCTGCTTTTTCATTCTTGAAACCATATTGGTGCAAACCTCTGTTGTTGTTGATAAATTCGCCTCGCGCAGTGTAATTTTTTTCGTTGATTCCACCAAAAATATTCAAACTGGTGCGGTCGAATTGCGCTGGTGCGTAGCCTTTGATGTTGCCAAATGAACTCAAATGTTTCAAATGTCCGCCGTAAACATATTTGCGTGAGCGCGCATTGTTGTAATAAATTTCTCCCAAAGGCATGAAAGTAGATCCAATTCCCACTTTGACGTAAGAACTATACAATTGTGGCAATTTATCAACCAACTTCACCGTGGCTGGCTCGATGGTATCCAAAATGATTTTGGTTTCATATTTCAACGAAAGCAACGGATATTCTACTTCCGATTGCGGAATCACGGTATCGATAATTTTAGGCGACTCCACAATTCTATATGCTTCTGGAATCGTTCTATTGGCTTTTACCAAAACGCTTTCTTCGTCTTGCTTGATTTGAGCAAAACTGGTCAAACCAGTGACACTAAATGCGAGTAAAATGAAATATTTGAACATGATTAATTGTCTTTTTCGTTAATTTCGATTTCTGTCGATTTCTTTTCTTCCACCACTTTTGGCGTTGTTTTCAATTGCATCAATTCGTCCCAAAGTTGGTTCGCTTCTAGCAAAATGCCATCGTCTTGAATGGTGTAATTATCGATTACCGATTGCAAAGTGTGTTCGGCTTGAAACAAATCTTGTTTGGCAATCAACACTTTGGATTGTAAAATCAAAGCTTTGGCAATCCAGAAATCATACGACGGTTTCATTTTCAGCAAGGCTCGAATTTCAGTTTCTGCTTTCACATGTTCTTTTTGCTTGTAGTACATTTCAGCCAAATAAAACTTCGATTCTGGCGCCATCACGGTCGTGGTGTTTTTGACAACCCATTCCAACGATGGCTTCGCTTCGGTGTAATTTTCTAACTGATAGAAGGAAATTCCTTTCACATACTCCGCTTCCAATTTAATCGTGGAAGCTGTCAAAGTATTCGCAAGTACTTTTTTGGAATATTCTGAAGCACTCAACCAATTTTCGAGGAAGAAATTACAACGCATCAAACCAATTTGCGTATTGTGCAAAGTGCTTGGTCGGGAAGTTACTTTTTCCAATTTGGCGTAATAGAACATCGCTGTTTCGTAATCGCCGCTGTTGTACAAGTTTTTCGAAACACGAATCGCTGCTAGTTCTGTAAATTCAGTGTTCGGTTTTTCCAACAAAGCGCGGTACATTTCCAATGCTTTGACTTCGTTTCCTGTTCTGAAATAAGCGTTTGCCAAATAAGCTTGAATTTCAACTTCGTATTTTCCACCTGGATATTTTGACAAATACTTCTCCAAATCTGGAATTGCTTCGGTAAAAGAACTGTCTTCGTATGGTTCAAAAGCAGCACTGTAATAACTGTCTTCCAAATCATCCACGACCTCATCGGAGCAATTATACACTTTCAATTCTTCGATTCTATCCAATTGTTTTTGCGTTTTGTAAATGTCGCTCAAACCTTTCACACCATCGATGCAAGTTTCGCGGTCGGTGCCATATTCAGCCAAGATTTTCTTGTATAAATCTTCCGATTTGGCGTATTCTTTTTTCTTGAAATAAATGTCTGCAATGTTGATTTTCGCTTCGCGCACCAAAATATACGTTGGATAATCTGTCACCAATTGTTGGAAATAAGGCAATGCTTTCTCATCTTGCTCTTTCGCTCTAAAACTCATTCCAATTTCATAAATCGAAGCCATGATGTACTGCGAACGCGGATAATTGTTGACGATGTCTTGCAAGTTTTTGATTTTATCGTCTAGCCCTTTTTCAGTTAGACCGTAAGTCAACGACATGAAATACAAGGCTTGATCTTCATTTCCGGCTTTCAATTCATAGACTTCTTTGTAGTTTTTGATCGCCAATTCGTTTTTCTTGGTGATGTAGTAATAATCCGCCAAACGCATGTAAGCGTCCGCTTTCTTGGATTTATTTTTCAAATTTCCTTGTGAAAGGTAGTTTTTGAAAGCGTCTTCCAATTGTGGGTTTTGCAAAGTTTTGTCCTTTTTAGCAGTATTCAAATAAGCGTAACCCAAATTGTAGTAAGCATCCGCGCGCAAACTCGAGGAAACGTTTCCAGGAAGAGAAAGGAAAGATTTGTAACCTTGAATCGCTTTTGCGTCGTTTTTCATTTGGTAGTATGCGTCCGCAATCCAGAATTTTGCTTTGGCAGCAATTTCCGCATCGATTGGATATTTGTCAACCAATTCAAAGGCATCAATCGCTTTCACGTAAGATGCTTTCTGAAACAATTCCACGCCGTGATTGAACGCTACAATTTGATAAGCTGTTTTCAAACGAATGTCTTTGGTCGCCAATTTATCCAATGATTTCAGCGCCGCTTCGTAATTGTTGGTTGAAGTATAAACATTTACCAAATATTGATACACTTCATTTTTTCGGTCTGAATTTGGATATTTTTTGAGATACAAGCCCAAAGCTTCTACTGCTTCGTCATATGGATTGACATCTAATTTGTACGACAAAATCGCATAATTGTACAAAGCATCTTCTTGGATTTTCGCATCCACATCCATCA
This sequence comes from Flavobacteriia bacterium, assembly GCA_947462925.1. GTDB lineage: Bacteria > Bacteroidota > Bacteroidia > Flavobacteriales_D > Crocinitomicaceae > JAQVCM01. Next base: position 6,623 of record CANHQP010000035.1, read on the forward strand.
CCGCAGCTTCTTCAAAAGCCGTGCGAGCGTATGCGTTGTTTCCTTTCTTGAGATAACATTCGCCGATGTGGTAAAATGCAATTTGTCCTAAAGTATCTTTCACTCTCGAAACGCGATCAAACAATTGAATTGCCTTGTCAAAATTGGAACTGCGATAATAGGCATAACCCAATTCATAATCTTCGTCGCGGGTTGTATTTGATTTGGAGTTGTATTTTTCCAAGTACAAAACTGCTTCATCGTATTTTCCAACGCGGTAAAAAGCGTCACCAATCAAATGATTCATGCTGCTCATGCTGGTAGATTTCACACTGTCAACCAACGCTGGTGCAAATTTGGCAACATCGGCATATCGACCTTGCAGGTAATAAATTTGCGTGATGTAATAAGGAACGACTTCTCTAAAACGTTTATCGCCCAACAATTTTTCAAAACCTTCCAAGGCTGTTTGATAAGATTTTTCGTTGTAAGCGATGTGCGAATAATAATACAAAGAAGGAGCGCCATACTGGGAAGTGCTGTTTCTCACCTCATAAAATGCAGTGCGGGCAGCGGGAAAATTGTTTTCTTGGAAATTCGCATAACCCAATTTGAAATAAAATTCGTCTTTGTCGTCGGCCTCCAAGTCTAAGGCATGTAATTTCTCAAACCAAGCAATCGCTTCCTTGAAGTCTTTTTTCTGGTAATAATACCGTCCTAATTTGTAGTAAATTTTGGTGCGGTAGATGCTTTCTGGAAAATTTTTATTGAAATCTTCGAGCAATTTCACGCCGTCGTTGTTAAACAATTCCAAGGCTGAAACTCCCTCATAATAAAGTGCTTTCAGGTAAAAAGGATCGTTTTTTTGCGCAAATTGATCAATAAATCCACGAAACTCTTTTCTTGCTGCGCTGTATTGTTCTTTTTCGAATAATTCTTCTCCACGGAAAAAAGCAGCGTATTCACTGTTGTATTTTTCAGAAGTTTGTGCGCCCAAATGTAGGGTAGCCAACATCGATAATATGACCAAGAAACGGTTCATAAAGTTCTATATTTTTTAAAAAGGATAAAATTAAACGACTTGAGGCTGTGTTTTGGAGAGCATGCCTAAAAGTTTTAAACGCGGCTGTGTTCAAATTATTTTCAATTTCTGCCGTGCGATGGGGAATAAATCTGCAACTTTACACTAAATCTTTCACCCGTGGGACAAGTAATTCGATTAAAAGACGCCAAAATCTATCAACAAAAAGAGTTGGTCTTGAACAACATCAATTTTGAGTTGCAAGACAACGAAATCATTTACTTGATTGGTAAAACAGGAAGCGGAAAAAGTAGTTTGCTTAAAACTTTGTTTGGCGAATTGCCACTCACGGACGGAAAAGGTGATGTTGCAGGTTTTGATTTACTGACGCTCAAACGCAAAGACATTCCGATGTTGCGCCGAAAAATTGGGATTATTTTCCAAGATTTTCAGTTGTTGATGGACCGTTCGGTAATCAAAAATTTGTATTTCGTGATGCAATCCACTGGTTGGAAAGACAAGCAACAAATGGAACAACGTGCGACAGGCGTTTTGAAAATGGTTGGCATTGAGAGCAAAGCACATTTGATGCCGCACACTTTATCTGGCGGAGAACAACAACGTGTAGCGATTGCCCGCGCGTTGGTCAACAAACCAGAATTGATTTTGGCCGACGAACCAACAGGAAATTTGGATCCAGAAACTTCGGAAGAAATCATGCGCTTATTGATTACTGTGGCGAAGGAAGAAAAATCTTCTGTCATCATGGCGACGCACGATATGTCGATGGTCGAAAAATTTCCAGGACGTGTTTTCAGGGTTGAAAACGGCGGAATGAAAGAAGTGGATAATTTGAATCGTTTTGATCCGTTTAAGACGCTTTTTAACGAGTAATCTTTCGTTCTTTTTTCTTGATAAAAAAGAACCAAAAAATCAAGGCTGAGTCATCAAGTTAAAGCGCAAATTTTCGTACGAAATCAAATTCTCTCATCAAGCGCTTTATTTTAAAAGCTTCTGAAAACGTGATTTTGTCGGTGATCTACTCCGCTGACACTGCGTAGCTTCCTCCAAAAGTCTACTTTTTCAGTGCACCTTTAAAAACCTTTCTTCCAAGGCCGAAGAATATATAAACAAATCTAATCCGCGTTTTTTAAAATCAATCAATCTGTTTCGGGACCTTCCGATTCTTCCTCGTTCTTCTCTGGATTCACAAAATCAATCAATTTCTCAGTCATTTTGCCAATGAATTCATGGATTCTGTCGTGGTATTTGTGGTACAAGACGTGCAAAATTTCGCTTAAAATCAATGATTTTAGTGCTTCGCCGCCAGATGCGTCTTTTTTGAAGATTTTCCCAACCACAAAGTCGATTCCAGCATCGCCAGCCATCGTGCCTGCCACTTCGTTTTCTTCTCGTACGCGCAACAAAGCGTTCTTTAATAAATTCGCAGGTTGAATCGATTGGTAAACTTCATGAAAATTGGCTTTCAACACCAATTCTTGCGCTTCTTTTTGCGATTCTAATACGGCAATTTGTTGCTTCAAAGCCAAATAATTGCTGATTGGAGGAGTTTGTTTTTCCATAATTTTCAATTATTGCTCTTCTAAAATTGAACGAATTAAGCGGTTGCGTACAGGACTTATAATCAAGGACTTTCGAAAAATCAATACTGTTAAAAATAGCAAAAAGTAAAATCCAGACAGCGTTAAGAAGCCCAAGGAGTAACTTCCGAACCAATCTGAAAGGAAAAAACCAAACGAAACGCTCAAAAAAAGCAAAAAAAGCGTAATAAAAACGCCCAAAATAACCGCCAAACTGGTCATAGATCCGATGGCAGAAACCTTGTCTGTGGTTTTCAAAACCGCTAGATCATAGCGCGTTGAGAGATATGCTTTCAGATTTTCGTTCAAATCTTCGATGGGTGAATTTTCTTCCATAGAATAATGCATTTTGTTTGTAGTACTAAGGTACGGAAAAAGATTGGGGTTTGGTTATCTAATTACTTGGATAAATAGATTTTAAAGCCGTCGAATTCGACGGGTTTGGAAAACATGCGAAATTACCCAAAACTTCAAAAGGGTCGATTTTGGTTCCTTAATGTTTGAAGCGGGAAGTAATTCATTTATTTTTTCGCCGACAAAATGGATTGTGTATAAAGGCAATTTTCCTACTTTTAGTCCAAAATTATCTTCATGGCCAAAAAATTTTTCATCTGGTTTGGAACCGCCATTGCAACCTTGCTTTTGCTCACTTTTGTGATGCCGCTTTTCATTATCTTTCATTTGAAAGGTTTCTATTACGTACTTGGCGGAATTTTGGTCACTTACCTCACCTATTTGGCTTTCAAACAAGCAGATAGCTTCGGCATTATTTTCTATGCAGAAAAGCGAAACAAAGAGCCGAAAATGACCAAATTCAAAAAATTCATGTTGGCATTTCTGGGGATTGCTTACATCGGTGTGATTGGTGGTTTCACCTACTTCAGAACAGATAATCTACTTCAAAAAGAAGGTGTGGTTTGTCTCGCATCCATCACCAACGGCACGCACACCACCAGAAAATCACTCAAAAGAGGAACAGAAAACAGCTACAGCATCGAATTCACTTTCAAAACAATTTCAGGCGAAAAAATCACTGGTTTCGATAATGTCAACGCCGAAGAATTCAGCCGCCTGCGCATTGGCTCGGTTGTCAAAGTCATTTACCAACCAAGCCACCCGATTGTGATGCGCACGATTTTGAATAAAGATGATGAATTGAAGTTTAAGGAGAAAATTGATGCGTTTAGGGGGTTTGTGTTTTTTAATTTTTGATGAGAATTAAATTTTCTTAAAAATCACTTCGCATACTCCTTCACAACTACCCCTTTCTCAATGCGATATTTCTGATTCATGAAAGTGAATTTTTCGCCTTCGCTTTTCTTGATTAAATTTTCCAAATCGGCTTCCATGGTGTGCACAGAGCCGCCTGTTTCGCGGGCGAGGTTGAGGTATTCGGCACTGATTCCGTAACTGGTGCCACACAAAATGATGCGCACGGGTTTGTTGAGTTTTTCCAATAAAACGATGTCCTTGATGGGCGCTAAATTGTCGGCGATGAGAATATATTCTGACGCTTTGGGTGCCACTTTATAGGCGTATAACAATGCTTCACAATCGTTTTCGGGCGCGTCGCCTCCGCAACCTGCACGGATGGTTTTCATAGCCAATTCACGTACTTGTTTGTAATTGTTGCCTTTGTCGTGGTAAATGCCGCCCGTACTTCCAATCACTTTTTTGCTGTTGGGCGTTGAATCGCCATCGTTGAAGAAAATCAAATCTTGGATGCGGTGATCGTTTACTTTCAACTTAAACCACAAAACCAATTGCGCGGTATAAGGCGCCATCGATCCTGTCATATCGGCCACAACTGCCATGTTTTTCCAATTTTTGTTGCGCTCAAAAACCTTGAAAATCGTTGAGTCAGGCAAACTTTTTCTCAATTTGATTGGGTCTTTGATGTCTTCTTCCAGCGGTAAATACTTGCTAGTAACTGCAATTTCCATCAAGCGGTCTTCCTCGGTTTGCGGTCCTTTGTAGTGAATCACAATGCCGTGAAACATCGTTTTGGCTTCCGCTTCATTTTTGCAATCCGTTTGGCGAATGATTTTCCAAGTGATTTCGTAATCCGAAACCAAGGATTTACGCCAACTCTCCACTTCTTTGATGCGATTCAAATTCAATTTTTTCAAATCTTGCCCTTTGGGATAATCGGTGAAAACCAAATCAATTTGTCGCACGTCTGCTGTTTTCAAAAACAGTTTGTCTTTTTCCGAAATCAAATAACTTTCGCCAAAAGGCATATTAAAAACCTCCGCTTTCAAAGAGCTCGTCTTCAACAAATACCGCGGACGTTGAATTTCAACTTGTCCTACAATTTCAGTCGCTGTGCGAATTTCTGTGGCGAAAGAAGAAAATGTTGCTGCAACACTCACCCAAAATAAAAGAAACAATGTTTTCATGATAAGGAGAATTTAATGACTTGTTTAGCATATAATGTCAACAATTGAAAAAGGTAACAGATGGAAGTTGGATTGATAGATGGTTGGATTATTGGATTTACTGCGTCTGTGCTTCGCGCTCACCCCGTGGCTGACGTGTTTTTGGGCACAAAAAAAAGCCTTAAAACTTAAGACTCTTTCTTCAATCTGCGGAGAGAGCGGGATTATCTTCGCTAAAGCTCGATGGGCTCCACTGCGTTCCGGCTCGAACCGGGGTTCTCATCCCGCACTTTTGGGCACAAAAAAAGCCTTAAAAACTTAAGACTCTTTCTTCAATCTGCGGAGAGAGCGGGATTATCTTCGCTAAAGCTTCGATGGGCTCCACTGCGTTTCGGCTCGAACCGGGGTTCTCATCCCACTCTTTTGGGCACAAAAAAAAGCCTTAAAAACTTAAGACTCTTTCTTCAATCTGCGGAGAGAGCGGGATTCGAACCCGCGATACACTTTTGGCGTATACACACTTTCCAGGCGTGCTCCTTCAACCACTCGGACACCTCTCCTATTATTGGTTTCCCTTTCGGGGTCACAAAAGTACTAAATTAATCTGAATCCTTGCGATTTCCTTAACAAGTCATTTCTCCATTCAAATCTTGCGACAAAATTTGACGAATTTCTTGTGCGTTTTGTCCTTTGCCTAATGCGTACATCATCTTGGTAACTGCTGCTTCAGTAGTCAAATCAAATCCACCAATCACGCCCGCTTTTTGGAAAAAAGAACTGGTTTCATAGCGCCCTTGCTCCACGCTGCCTGTGCTGCATTGCGTGATGTTGAGCACAATTCCACCTTGCTCCAAATACGTTTTTATCAATTCCGTAAACCGTGCATCTGATGGAGAATTTCCCGCTCCAAATGTCTCAATAATGATTCCTTTTACCAATTGAAAATCAAACAAACTTTTGTAAACTTCGGCACTAAATCCTGGGAAAATTTTCAACAACGCAACACGATTGTCAAAGGCAGTATATAAACTCAGTTTTTGATCATTTTTCGATGGCTCATGGTGGTAACGAATAGAAACTCCTGCAACAGCCAATTCAGGAAAATTCGGAGAACTAAACGCCTCAAATTCTGTGGCTGAAATTTTTGATGTTCGATTTCCTCTATATAACGAATATTCAAAATAAATCGCCACTTCTTGAATTTTTGGTAAACCGTTTTCGTCTTTCGCGGCTGCAATTTCAATCGAAGTAATCAAATTTTCTTTTCCATCAGTTCTAATTGTTCCTATTGGCAATTGTGAACCCGTCAAAATCACAGGTTTCGACAATCCTTGCAACATAAAACTCAAAGCTGACGCAGTATAAGCCATGGTGTCTGAACCGTGTAATATCACAAATCCATCAAATTGCTCATAATTTTCAAACACAATCTCAGCGATTTCTGCCCATTTTTCGGGATTCATCTCTGAAGAATCGACAGGTTGATCAAATGAAATGGCTTTTAAATCCACATTCAATCTGTCCAATTCTGGAATTTGATTCGACAAATGATTGAAATCAAATGCCTTTAAAACACCCGTTTTTGGGTCGTTAATCATCCCGATTGTTCCACCGGTATAAATCATTAAAACGCTTGGCTTTTCCATCAACTTAAGATTTGAAAAACAAATTTTCTGCGTTCGCAGTTGTCAACTCTCCTATTTTGGCAACTGAAATTTCAAAAATATTGGAAATTTTATCAGCTATAAGTGGAATATATGCACTTTCATTTCGCTTGCCTCGGTGAGGTGTTGGTGCCAAATAAGGCGAATCCGTTTCCAAAATCAATTGATCCAATGGAATGTTTTTCACCACTTCCTCCAATCCAGATTTTTTGAATGTGACCACTCCTCCTATTCCAAATAAAAATCCACCGTAAGATTGAATTTTTTGAACATCTTCCACGGTACCAGAAAAACAATGAAAAACCCCTCGCAAACGTTCATCGTTGTGTTTGTCCAAAACCTCAAAAATTTCTGGAAAGGAACTCCTTGCATGAATTACAATCGGCAAATCAAGTTCTTTTGCCCAATTAATTTGACGAATAAATGCTTCTACTTGCTGCGCTTTGTAGCTTTCTTCCCAATACAAATCAATGCCTATTTCACCAACGGCCACAAATTTGCGTGCAAACAAATGTTTTTGAACAATAGCCAATTGCTCCTCCCAATCTTCTTCGACGGAAGTTGGGTGCAAACCCATCATTGGAAAACAATTCGCAGGATATTTTTGCTCCAAAGCAAACATTCCTTCAATAGAATCTTTGTCTATATTCGGAAGCAACATTTTAGTCACGCCCGCTTCAATCGCTTTTTGAATCACCAAATCTCTGTCTTCTGAAAAAGTATCGGCATACAAATGTGTGTGCGTATCTATAAACATGGTTTTCTTATTTTTGACATTCTGCTTTGCGCTTCAACATTTCCTCGCCACCCATGGTTTGAAAATCTTTGCATTTCTTGTCTTTCTCAGCACGAAGTCTAAACAAATCTTTCTTCTGTTGTTCAGTTACTTCACTCGTTAAAAGTTTGGCTGACAATTGATTTAATTCTTCTCCAACTTCCAAACATTCACACATTTTCGTGTCTTTGGTCCCGCAGGAAAACAACAAAAATGCAGAGATGAATAAATAATAACGCATGTTCTCTAATTTTTACCGCCAAAATAGACAAAAATGACGAATGATTCGTTTGTTGTTTGTAATTTTCGGACTCAAAAACGCAGTTATGTCAAAACTTCCACATGTAGGTACGACGATTTTCACCACCATGTCAAAAATGGCGATGGATCATCAGGCAATCAATCTTTCGCAAGGATTTCCAAATTTCCCAGTAGATGAAAAATTGACCGATATTTTGGTAGAAACAGCCAAAGAAAATGCGCATCAATATGTTCCCATGAGCGGTTTGCCTGCCTTGTTGGAAGGAATTGCAACCTTGACTTGGGATAATTACCAAAGAAAAGTAAATCCTGCAACTGACATTTTGGTCACCGCTGGAGCGACACAAGGAATTTTTACAGCCATTCAAGCGTTTGTAAAAACTGGACAAGAAGTTGTGATTTTGGATCCTGCATATGATTGCTATGCTCCGGCTGTGATTTTAGCAGGTGGAACTCCCGTTCATATCAACATGAAGTTAGATTTTACGCCAGATTGGGAGAAAATCAATTCGAATGTGAATGATAAAACGGCGATGATTATCGTTAATAATCCGCACAATCCATCTGGAAAAATTTTGCAAGAATCAGACCTCATCGAACTCGAAAAATTGATGGATAAACATCCAAAATTGTTGTTGCTTTCAGATGAAGTTTATGAATACATTACATTCGAACAAAAACACATTTCAGCCAATACAAGAAATAGTTTGATCGACAGAACAATTGTTGTTTCCTCTTTTGGTAAAACATTTCACATCACTGGATGGAAAATTGGATATCTCATTGCGCCTGAAAATCTGATGGTAGAAATCAAAAAAGTACATCAGTTTTTGGTTTTCTGCGTGAATAGCGTGGCACAAATCTCCTTGGCAAAATACTTAAAAGAGGTTGATGTTCAGAAGCTCGGTGCGTTTTATCAAACGAAGCGAGATTATTTCAAACAATTAATTTCCAGCAGCCGTTTCAAATTATTGCCTTCTGAAGGTTCTTACTTTCAAACAGCGAGTTATAAAGAAATTTCCAACCAATCTGACATGGATTTTGTGACTGAAATGGTTCAAACACACGGTGTCGCGGCGATTCCATTTTCAGCTTTTTACCAAGATCACAACGACCAAAAAATCATCCGTTTTTGCTTTGCCAAAGACAACGAAACACTAGAAAAAGCAGCAGAAAAATTATGCAAGATTTAAACGTAACACTGATTCAATGCAAACAGTTTTGGGAAGATAAAACTGCAAATTTGGCACATTTTGATTCCTTGCTTGAATCTGTAAGTGACAGCGATTTAATATTGTTACCTGAAATGTTTCATACAGGTTTTTCGATGAATCCATCCAATCTAGCTGAATCAATGAATGATTCCATAGCAATAAATTGGTTGATCAAAACGGCGAAAGAAAAAAACAGCGCTATCTACACTTCCTTCATCGCCAAAGAAGACAATTGCTTCTACAATAGAGGAATTTTTATGTTTCCTAATGGAAATTTTGAAATTTACGACAAGCGAAAGTTATTCAGTCTGGCTGGGGAGCACGAAGTTTTTACTGCGGGAACAAAAGAAACCATCGTTGAATATTTAGGTTGGAAAATTCAATTGCAAATTTGTTATGATTTACGTTTTCCAGAAATAGCGAGAAATCGATGGATCTCCAACGAAAATCCTGCTTATGACGTTTTACTGTATGTAGCCAATTGGCCTGAAAAAAGAGTTTTGCATTGGAAAGCGCTTTTAACAGCAAGAGCTATTGAAAATCAATGTTTTGTCGTTGGTGTAAACCGTGTAGGAAAAGATGGAAAAGATTTGGATTACAGTGGAGATTCTGCAGTTATTGATGCCCTTGGAAATCAAGCTGTAACTTTTGAATATGCCCAGGAGTCTATCAAAAACATTGAGCTAAATAAAGAAAAACTCAATGAAGTTAGAAAACAACTTTCTTTCATAAAAGATGTAAGTTGTTAAAAAAAGTTTGAACATTTATTTATTAGTAAATTGTATGTTATATTTGTTACACTTAAATTAATTTAAAATTATGAAAAACAAGTTTACACTTTTGTCATTTTTGACGATTGCTACTTCACTTTCTTTTGCGCAAACAATTCCTGCGTTCAAAACAATGGAGAAAAAATCGAATAAAATTACAATCAGCGACCCTAAATCAGTTATTTACGGTGCTGAAACACAAAAAGCTGGTGGTGATCCAGTTTGGTCTGATGATTTTAGTACTGCTGGAGTTTGGACTTTAGGTAGCGAAACAGGAAGTACTCAAGGTGCTTTCGTTATTGGTGCATACCCAACCCAAATGACACAATACATTGGTGGTATGACAAATGCTACCCCTCCTTTGGCTTCTTTCAATGGTATTCAATACTTATTGTCAGGTCCTGTTGGAGTTCAAAACGTTTGGATGGAGTCTCCTGTAGTTGATTTTAGTGCTGTTACTTCTGGAATTATTACAGTTTCTTTCAACCAACGTTACAGAAGATTCAATAACGATGGTACTTTCGTTGAAGTTTCGACTGACAATGGTACTACTTGGACTTCTTTCCAAGTAAATACAACTGCAATTTCAAATGGAGCTGTAGTTCAGAACACTGAAGTAATTGATGTACCTGTAGGTGCCGGTATTACACAAGGTAAAATTCGTTTCCGTTGGGAAAGCTTAGAAGCAGATGATAACTATGGAAGTGGATATGGTTGGGCAATTGACAATGTTGCAATCAAAGAAGGTTATACAAATAACATCGCTTTGTCTCAAACTTTTAGTGCTGTTGGTACTCAATTGTTAAGCTACACTAAAATCCCTACAACACAAGCTGCTGCTGCCGGACAAATAAGTTTTGGTGCTATTGCTAAAAACGTAGGATCAGCTCCTCAAGATGTTGTTTTGACAGTAACAAATGGAACTTACAATCAAGCAAGTTCACCAGTTACAATCAATTCTTTCTTGAAAGATTCTTTAGAAATTTTAACTGCTAATGGTTTCACAATGCCAACAACTGCTGGTGTTGCAAACTTCACTTACACTGTTTCTTCTAACAATACATTAGATGTTACAACTGATGATGCTGGAACGGTTCCTTTTGAAGTAACAAATAATATTTTAGCTGCTGACGCATACAATGGAACTGCTGCTTCTTTTGGAAGTTCTTTCCAAGGATGGCAAAATGGAACTGGTAACCCAGAAATTGGAACTTACTATGAAATTTTTGCAAATCAAACATTACATGCTATTCAAGTTGGTATCGGTTCAGTTCCTGCTGCAAACCAAGCAACTTATTTAGGTCGATCTCTTGTTGCTAAAATATATGAGGTTGATTTAGCTGGTGGAGATCCGATTATTCTTGATGCTACAAACGAACACTACATGGCTACTGGAGAATTCGGAGGATTACTTAAATTGTATTTCTCTACTCCTGTTGATCTTGAAGCTGGTAAACTTTACTTAGTAACTGCTAGTACAATTCTTAATGAGGAGATTCCAATCGCTTTTTCAGGAAATGTAACTGCTGGAAATGTTGCTGGTAAAGATGGTGATACATTCATCGGTTTAGCTCCAGATGCTATTTTAGGTAATGTTGTTCAATGTCCTGTTGTTCGTATGGACTTTACAGATTATTCAGGAATTAATGAGTTGGAAAGCCAATTCAATGTGAATGCATACCCAAATCCATTCAACGCTTCTACTGAAGTTGCTTTTGAATTGAAAAACGAATCTCAAGTTTCAATTACTGTTTCTGACATCACAGGAAGAGAAGTATTGAATCTTGGTTCTACAAATTATACTGCAGGAAAACACACTGTTACAATCAATGGTGCTGATTTAAATGCTGGTGTTTACAATTACTCAATCAAAATTGGTAACAATGTAATCACAAAAAGAATTGTTAAAAAATAATCTTTAACGCTTCATTGAAAGGTCGGCTGAAAAGTCGGCCTTTTTTTGTCCCTTATAATTTGAGCTATTTCAAATACTTTACGTTCAGTTCCTCTGGCATTTTGTCTGGTTTAGCATAACTCAAACGACCAATTTTAGTCGTTTTGTGGTAACTATCCAAACCTAAACTGGTCAAACTTCCCGCTTTCTCTAAATCCAATGCACCGTCTTCAAAGAGACAATCTGCAGGAAAATAAACCGCTTGGATTTTTCCTATCACCAATACAGTATTATTGATACTGATATGAACTTGATCTTGAAATTCTACAGCAATTTGAACGTGACTTTCAGCGACAAATGGAGCAAAAAAATCGTTTTTATATTCAGTAGTCAATCCTGTAGCCTCAAATTCAGAAATCTCCTTTGGATATCGCGCTGACGTTTGGTGTGCCTGTTTAAAAAAGGATTCAGTAACATGATTAATCGTATAAAAACCTGTTTCAATTATATTTTCCAATGTTTGTCTTTCAACAACTCCTGGTCGTGAAATAAACCCAACTAACGGTGGATTAGCACCAATGTGAATCAATGAATTAAAAACGGCTAAGTTAGTTTGATCTTTACTGTCTTTCGTTCCAATCAAACCTAAACTTTTAAATCCAGAAAGGGAATTGATAAATGCAGTTCTAAATCTCTTTTCTAAATTATCAATGTCTTGGCTCCCAAAAAATCCTTTGTTTTTTTCGCTCATTTTAAAGTAGTTGAATTTTCCTCATGTTGACAAAAGAACAATGTCTCTCATCTTTCGTTTACTTTCGAAACTAGTAATTCCTTCTGTCTGAGCCCAACTTTCTTTGAAATCCCACGGTGAGATAAAATTGATTGCGAACAGCTCCCTCAGAATTAACGATTCTTAGTCTTGGTTCAACAAACAATTGTAGGTTTTGGTTCAAAATTGATTTTGAAACCTGCGTTCCAATTTGCAAAACGTGCGTAGTAATGCCTCTTCCAATTGTAAAATTATATTCCTCTGGTCTAAAGTTATACGACTGATAAATATCTCCACCAAACGATGCACCAACACCTTTTATTGAATCTAGACCTTTGAGATAAGCTTGTACCCAAAGTTGGACCTTCCAATCTTTTCGTTGAAATGCTACTTCTTGATAAAATTCTACAAAATTTGAACCCAACGGATGTGCGGCAGTTAGTCCCGAATTACCATAAACCGCATTTCGATTCACTTGAGAATAAGTAAATGGACGCACCAAATTCAACTCCGAACGCACAAAAAAGTGATTTTCACCTTTGTCTATCCATGTTTTGAATCCCAATTGAGCGCCAAATTTATTTGCCCACCAGCGGTTCCTAGCACGCATTTCTTTCAAGAAAAAATCATCCACTATAACCTGCCCATACAACATGCTTTTCTTAATTTGATATGAAAAGTCTAATCCAAGCAGTACATTGTCTGATGATCCTAAATTATACTCTTGTGGCCTAAAAAAGACCACTGGATTCAAATATTCCAACTCTAGTCCTCGATTGTAAAGGGTGTCTTTCATATCGTAAACAACAGTTTCAAAAAATCCGAAAGACCATTTTTTATTCGCCTTGAAACTCAAATAATGACTTGTGTTTCCTTTGGGCGCATATCTCTTGTAAATTCCTTCACGCCAAAATTGTTGGATAAAATGATATTCAAATTTCCATAATTTAACGTTGAGTTGCGCAAAAGGATTTGGAACACCTTGATTTCCTAAAAATAAAGATCTATCTCCTTCTCCAATAAACAAATGGTCAATTCCTGTTTGAAATTGCAAATATTTATTGGGTGTATAGGCAAATCTTCCGCGGATATCGTGGTAAATACTTTGGTCTTTCTTCAATGGATTGGCGAAAAAAGCCTTGGGTTGTAACACAGATTCATAGATGGTTGTTGCTTGATTTGAATAGCCAACCCTGTAATTTGAAATAAAACTCATTTTACTTTTCCAATTGGCTTGCAAAACAACATTGACTCCTGATTTGACCCTAAACGCATCTTGCTGATAAGCAAATAGAACATCAGGAGCCACTGAAACATTGACGGACGATGTGGAGTCTTTTGCTAAGGAATCAATCTGATAAAAAGATTTGATTTTCACCGCAGAATGAATGGTTGAAGTATTTGCAGTCCAAAATCTCTCCACATCAACTTCTTGCGCTTGAGAAAAACGAACAGTGAAAATCAATATTAAAAACAAAATCTTTCTCATCAAAAATCCAAATATTGATTAAACAATCCTGTTCTCAATCCCACAAAAAACATTTGTTGCTCTATTTTCTTATCTGCAAATTCAGAGTATCTACCTTTCCATCCAAAGATAATCATTCCATTATACCTTCGGTTAAAACGATATCCTAACTCAAATTCTTGTACCAAGGTATTCGTTGTTTGTGTCCCAATATTGTTATTCATGCTGAAAATACTATTCGACAATACTGGAATTGAATCGTTACTCAATCTTGAAACATAGTTGATTGTTTTGGAATTTATAAACAACCTTTTGTATTCATAATTTAATCGCACGACAATTTCCTTGAAATTATTTCCTTTTGCATGAGCTGTTGGTAAATTATAATTACTGTAACTCAATTTAGGATTATTGGCAGCATAAAAATTCTCTGGCACAAGATTCGTTTCTAATTGTGCATTTAAATTTTTAACCTTCAAAATCTTGAAAAAATGAACACCCAATTGACCTGCAAATAAATATTTTTTGTTGTATTCATCTATTGCCAATTGTCCATACAACCGAACGTTTTTAAGTGCAAAATCTAGGTTTAATCCAGAAATTCCATTGAATTTTGCGGAATTACCAAACAACACGTCGTTTTGAAACAAAGGAATTGGTGTTAACATCTGCCACTCAAAACCTCGTTTAGTAATGGAATCACCACGCAATTGATTTCCTGCTGTAAACAAACTAATGGCGATATTTTCTCTTGGTTTAAATGTCAAATATGTGGCGCCAAAAAATTTGGATTCATAACTTGCTTCAACGGCTTTGGTTAATGGTTTTCTATATAAGTTTTGATTCCTCCTCAATAAAACTTGATAAGTCCATTTTGGATTGATCTTCCAATTGACCCTCAAAGATGGCGTCCCATAAGTATTGTCGGACAATAAAATCGAACGATAACCAGAGCCAATAAAATGTTGGTTATTTCCAAAATCAAATCTTAAATTTTTATTCATCTGATAAGAAACACTTCCCACAGAATATGCATAATCATACGCGCCAATCTTGAAGGGTTTGGTTCTTGCTCCTCCGGGAATCACTGCGTTTTCAACATAATACGAATTACCCGAAATCCTAATTTCACCTCGTGAATTGAAATAATCTGATTCATATTGCATGAACTTAGATTGATTTTCGGCAAAGATAAAGTTGAATCCAATTTTATTCAACAATTCTCCTTCAACAAAAATTCCCCTCGTATTGCGATAAAGTGTATTTCTTGAAGTATCAAAAACTTCTTTCCCAAATGTAAAATCTACCAAAGGACTTATGCTAATATTTCCTTCTGGCTTGGTAATCGAAACAAAATGTTTCTTAAAAAGCCAAATTCCTATGTCTGTATATTGAACAGAAGAATCTCTGATTAAATGGTTTAAATTCAATTGATTTTCATTCGCGGGGAAAAAAGTTTCTATCGATTTTTTACCAGAAACTTCTACGAATTTATCTTTGAAAAAGCTATTCAATGGCAAACTGTTTTGCTGTGCCAACAAATAATTTGATGACAAAAAAACAAGCATTAAAACCGATTTCTTCAGATTTTGAATCATAAATCTTTCTTTTCCACGACAAAAATGATTAAGATTTTGCAATAATGTGGCTTTTCGCCTAACTTTCTTTGATTAAAAAATACAATTCATATACTTGTTTTTACTTATTTCTGTCTTTTTATCTCAATTCCAACGTTTATTTGTTCATAATATAACAATGCGTAAAAATCATTGACTTCAAAAAATACTATCTTCGCCAAATATCAAAGAAAGAATGAAAGTAAATATCATCAATAAATCCAACAATGAACTTCCTGAATATGAAACCATCGCTTCAGCAGGTTTGGATTTGAGGGCTTTTTTGTCAGAGAAAATGGTGTTGTTGCCGTTGGAAAGAAAGTTAGTAAAAACAGGTTTATTCATGGAAATTCCTGTTGGATATGAAGCACAAGTGCGTCCGAGAAGTGGTTTGGCTTTGAAAAACGGAATTACTGTGCTCAACTCTCCAGGCACAATCGACGCTGATTATCGGGGTGAAATTGGGGTGATTTTAATCAACCTTTCTCAAGATCCTTTTGAAATCCAATCCGGTGATCGCATTGCACAATTGGTTTTTGCTCAAGTTGAGCAAGCTGAATGGCAATTAACAGATGTATTGAGCGAAACAAATCGCGGAGAAGGTGGATTCGGAAGTACTGGAAAAAATTAAAATATTCATATTGCAAATTTGCATTTAAAACTACTAAGATGAAAGTAATTGTACCCATGGCTGGACGTGGTAGCCGCTTAAGACCACACACATTAACCGTTCCTAAACCATTGGTTCCCGTTGGTGGAAAACCAATTGTTCACCGTTTGGTGGAAGATATTGCGGCTGTTTGTAGTGAACCAATCGAAGAAATCGGTTTCGTTATCGGAGATTTTGGAAAAGAAATTGAAGATGAATTAATCAAAGTGGCAGAAAAATTAGGCGCCAAAGGTTCTATTTTCTACCAAGATAAACCGCTCGGGACGGCTCATGCTGTTTTGTGTGCAAAAGAACTTTTAGACGGTCCCGTGGTAGTCGCTTTTGCAGATACTTTGTTCAGAGCTGATTTCAAAATAGACCCAAACGCAGACGGAATTTTATGGGTGAAACAAATTGAAGATCCTTCTGCTTTTGGCGTAGTGAAGTTGAATGACAATGAAGAAATCATTGATTTCGTTGAAAAACCACAAACATACGTTTCAGATTTAGCAATGATTGGAATTTATTATTTCAAGCATGGAGAAGATTTGAAAACAGAATTGGATTACCTTATTGATAATGATGTTATCAAAAGTGGAGAATATCAATTACCTGATGCTTTGCGTCGCTTAACTGAAGCAGGGAAAAAATTCAAACCAGGCAAAGTGAACGAATGGTTAGACTGCGGGAACAAAGAAGTAACTGTTTTCACCAATCAACGCGTGTTGGAATTTGATTACGAGAAAAAAACACCGATGATTGACCCAACATCAAAATTGATTAATTCAATTATCATTCCTCCGTGCTATATCGGCGAAAAAGTAATTTTGGAAAATTCTATCGTTGGTCCGCACGTTTCACTTGGTAAAGGTTCTGTTGTAACAAATTCTATCATAAAAAACAGTATTTTGCAGAATTATTCGACCATTTCTGATGGTAATATTAAAAACTCAATGATAGGAAACCACGCAAAATATCACGGTTTGGCCCGAGATTTGAGTTTAAGCGATTATTCAATTATTGATTAAATGACAAATAAACTTTTCTCAATTATCATCATTTTAACGATTTCCGCAGCTTGTGGTTCGTTAAAAAAACCTAAAGAATCCAAAGGATTTTCCAAGGCTGATTATCCATATATTGAGAAATTTCACGAAGGTGTTCGATTAAAACAACGCGGTCAATTTAAAGAGGCGATTGAAGCATTTGAATATTGTCAAAACATCAACCCAAATGATGATGCTGTGCAATTTGCTTTGTCACAATTGTATTTGCAAACACAACAAATGTCTAAATCGATGGTCGCTATTCAAAATGCATCTCGTTTAGACCCTAAAAATCAGTGGTATTTGGAGGAAATTGCCTACATGAATTTCCAAAACAAAAATTACGCAGCAGCAGCAAAACAATTCCAAAAATTAACTGAAAAAGAACCAAAAAATGTCAATTGGTTATTTTCTTATGCTGAATCACTGATGCGATCAAACGATGCTTCTGGTGCCATCAAAGTGCTTGATAAATTGGAAGATCAAGTAGGTGTAAATTCGGAATTAACCATAGAAAAATTCAGACTTTACAGACAAATCAAACAAGACGAAAAAGGAATTGCTGAAATCAATAAAGCGCTGAAAGAAAATCCTAAAGATGTACAATTGTTGGCCAATTTAGTAGATTATTATTTCGAAAAAAATCAATCGCAAAAAGCTTTTAACTATTTGATTTTACTCGCTGAAAGCGACCCAACAAACGGAAATGCACAATTGGCTTTGGCTCAATATTATGACCAAAAAGGCGATCGTGCTTCTTCTTACATTGCGTTGAAAAAAGCTTTTGTTTGCGATGATATCAAAATCGACCAAAAAATGAAAATTCTGTTGTCGATGTATGATTCTCAGCCCAAACTTGATCCTGAAATGTTTGAATTGATTGCTGTTTTATCGAACAAATATCCAGAAGAAGCGAAAGTTTATGCCATGGCGGGAGATTTTTATCTCAAAAATGAAAACGATACAAAAGCGCTGGAAAACTTTCAAAAAGCGTTGGAATTTGACGAGTCTCGCTACGCTATTTGGGACCAAGTTTTGATCATGGAATATCAAATCCAAGACTTCAAAAGGTTGTATAAAGACAGTAAACGTTGCTTGGAGCTTTTTCCTACGTTGGTGAATGTTTATTTACTTCATGGTATTAGTTGTACGCAAACCAAACAATTTCAAGAATCAATTGAAACATTAGATTTAGGACTCGATTTAATAGTCAACGATTTGCCAATGAAGGCCGAGTTTTTAGCGCAAAAAGGGGAAGCTTATTTCAATCTAAAGAACTACAAAGACGGAAAAGCCAATTACGAAGAATCCTTGCAAATAAAGCCAGATCAAATCCTCACTTTGAACAATTACGCTTATCACTTGGCGTTGGCAAAGATGGATTTGAATAATGCGGAAACAATGATTCAAAAAGTACTGGTAAAATATCCAACTGAATCAAGATATTTAGACACTTATGGTTGGATTTTGTTCCAAAAAGGCCAGTTTAATGATGCAAAAACAAAATTTTCGGACGCTTTTTCAATCAACCCTAATGACAAATTAATTAATGAACATTTGGGCGATGTTTCTTTCAAATTAAATAAAATTGCAGAAGCAGTAGAATTTTGGAAAAAAGCGAAAGAATTAGGCGCAACGAATAAAAACTTAGATCAAAAAATTGAAAAGAAAATTTATTATGAGCCAGAATATTAGGTGCTCTATTATCGGCACTTTTCTAACTTTGTTTTTGGTTTCTTGTTCTAAAAAACTGGTTATCATCAACCCAGAAAAATTAGACAGAAAAAAAACACCAGAATTGGTTCATACTTTGGACAGTCTGTTTTTATTACGCCCAACATTTTTCTATTCTAAAATATCTACTCAATTTCAAGACACCACTCAAAATGTTTCTTTCAAAACATCAATCAGAATGGTGAAAGACAGCGCAACAAATGCTTTGATAACCTACGCTGCAATTCCGATTTTCAACACCATGTTGACCAAAGATTCTCTTACCATTTTGAATAAACGAAGTAAATGTTATTCCAAGTCAAAACTTTCCGCACTGAAAGATAATTTTGGTTATGATTTTGAATACAAAAACATCGAAGAAATAATTCTTGGTTTACCTATTGCATACGACACCAATCAAAAGTACTTTCAAATCCACGATCCTTTCAATTACATTCTTTCATCGCATCGTAAAAAAGAAATCAAACGCAATGATCGACCACGACCAAATCGCAGAAACGAAACGAATGATATTATTATCAAGTATTTTTTAACTCCCGATGCGAAAGGTTTGAGAAAAATGGAAATTGAAAGTCCAGACGATTCCACCAAAATTTTTGTGGATTATATTTCGAGAGAAATGGTTGACAATTTCAACATTCCGAAAGAGGTTACGGTGAATGTAAAAACACCAAGAAATAACATTTTGGTGAATCTTACTTACGAGAAAATTGAAATAAATCAACCGCAACCTTTGTTTCTGGTAATCCCCGAAAATTATGAAATTTGTGAGTAAAATATTGGTCTTTTTATTTGTTTTCAGTGTTGGTTTTTCACACGCGCAAAAAAACAGCGATAAATTACGCAAAGAACAAGAACGCCTTGAAAAAAACATTAACAATACCAAATCTCTTTTAAACAAAGCAAAAAGTTCTACGCAAGCTTCATTGAATGAACTGAAATTAATTGACAATCAAGTTAAATCACGCGAAGAATTGTTGTTGAATTTTGACAATCAAATCCGTGGCGCAGAATTAAAAATTGAGCAAAAAGACCAACAAATCATTGATTTAGAAAAGAAGCTCAAAAAACTCAAAGAACAATACAAAAAACTGATTATTTACGCTTACAAACACCGAAGTAGAGAAGGTAAAATGATGTATATTTTCTCAGCATCGACTTATTTTGAAGCCCTGAAAAGGAATAAATACTTAGAAAAAATTGCAGAGATTCAGAAAAAACAAAAACTCATTATTCTTCAACACCAAGGTTTAATTACCAATGAGAAAAAATCTCTAGAAACAGAAAAAGAAAGAAAAATTCGCGTTGCTGAAGAGAAAAGAAAAGAAAAAGAGGCGATGCTGAAAGACAAAGTTGTCCAACTGAAAACACTCAACAAATTAAAAGGTGAAGAATCTGTTTTAATGGCGAATTTGAAAAAAGAAGAAAATAAAAAAGCCATTTTAAAACAAAAAATCAAAGAAGCAATCGATGCTGAAATAGCTGCGGCTGAAAAAGCGCGCAAGGAAAAAGAACGCAAAGAGAAAAAAGCAGAAGAAGCCAAAAACGCTAAAAAAACCAGTTCTAGTGGGTCTTCAACAACGACTACACCAAAAGAAGTTGAAAAGAAAACGGTTACAATCTCGGAAACGAAAGAATTAGCACTCAACAAAGGTTTTGAAAACAACAAAGGAAGACTTTTGTGGCCTGTTGCTTCTGGCTCCATTACTGAAGGTTATGGAAAACATGCGCATCCGACGCTTCCTAACGTCACAACAAACAATAATGGAATTGATATAAGCGCACCAAAATCAGCGCAAGTACGTGCAGTGTATGAAGGAGAAGTGACCAGCGTTTTATCGATTCCTGGCGCAGGAAAAGTGGTGATTATCAAACACGGAAATTACAGAACGGTTTACAGCAATTTGCAAGAAGCGTATGTCAGTGTCGGTTCAAAAGTCAGCACAAAACAGTCTATTGGTTCATTGTTAGCTATTGAAGGTGAATCTCTTTCTGTGGCGCACTTTGAAATTCACTTGGTTGAAGAAGGACAAGTCGTTAGAATCAATCCAAGTTTATGGATTGCACATTAAGATTTTCTTAAAATTTATTAAGCGCATCCCAAAGTTCGGCAACAGGCAAACCAACGACGTTGAAATAAGATCCTTCAATTCGTTCGATTCCTACAAAACCTATCCATTCTTGAATTCCGTATGCTCCAGCCTTATCAAAAGGTTTATAATTTTCAATATAAAAGGATATCATTTCATCGGTCAAAGGCTTGAAAAAAACGTTTGTTGAAACTGAAAAAGAAACACTTTTTTCCAAGCTTTTTAAATGCACGCCAGTGATTACTTCATGACTCTTTCCTGCCAATTTTTGCAACATTTCTTTGGCATTTTCTGGAGAAGTTGGTTTACCTAAAATTTCATTTTCAAGCAAAACAATGGTGTCAGAAGTAATCAATACTTCCCCTTTTTTTAAATCATCTGTTAAAGCATTGGCTTTGATTTCAGCCAAAAAAACAGGGACATCTTTAAAGGGAATTGTTGCTGGAAAATCTTCGTCAGTATCTTTGGTTCTAACTTCAAAATCAAAACCCATTCCCGCCAACAATTCTTGTCGCCGCGGAGATTTGGAACCCAATACTAATTGGAAACCTAAATTATGTTTTTCCATGAATTATTTTACTGGAGCAGTCGAAGCCATGTTTGGTGTAATCGCAGAATTTTCTAAATCACGGTCAAACATGTACATACCTCCTTTGTCTCCACCAATCAGTTTCAATTTATCCAAAATGGTGCGCGCTTGTGCTTCTTCTTCTAATTGTTCAGCAACATACCATTGAACGAAATTGTGTGTTGTGTAATCTTTTTCTTGTAAACAAATATCAACCAAATTGTTGATGCTTTCTGTTACAGCGATTTCATGACTCAATAAAGATTCAAAAACACTTTCTAAGTTGTTAAATTCAACTGGTGGTTGCTCGATAAAAGGAATGATCGCTTTTCCGCCACGCTCATTGATGAAGCGAACCAATTTCAACATGTGAAAACGCTCTTCATCCGATTGACCGTATAAAAATTGCGCCGTTCCATTTAATCCTTGATTTTCAGACCAAGAAGCCATTGCTAAATAATATTGTGATGATGAGCTTTCTTTCAAAACTTGCTCATTCAATGCTGCTTCAACTCTTGCGTTCATAATAATTCCTTTTGTACAAAGTTAAAACAAAATTTGTTTGGAAATGTTTTTAAACTGATTTCAATTTTCTAGTAAAACAGAACGTAAAAGTGAGTCTATCCTGGTAAAAACTGAAACAACTAAATCAGCAAATCTAATTTCTGTTGAAAACAACTTCAATAGAAAGAATTTGTTTTTAATTGCCTCCAACCAAACTAACTGCTTTTTCAACAATTGGCAGGGAAAATTAGATTTTTTTAATCACTGCGAGAAAATTCAATTTTTTAGCTCGAGATACAGGAACAATTTGATTATTTAAGAGTGTTACATGGCCTCCTTCTCCACGGACATATTCTCTAATGTAGTTAAGGTTTACAAGGTGTGAGTGATGAACTCTAAAAAAATCTTTAATATTTAGAATTTGTTCACACTCTTTTAATGTTTTTGAAACTACAATCTTCTTACCATTAAGCAGGTGAAATACTGTATATGTATTGTCGGCTTCACACTGAATGACATCCTCCTCATTGACAAAAAGATATCCGTGCAAGGTTGGTAAACCTACTCTAGAAGAGGTTACTGGAATTTCTTTTGAATTGATAAGATGTAGGAGTTTGTGATTAAAAGTCTCGAGGTTTGCATTTCTTTTCGTAGCGAACCTTTCCAAGGCCTCTTTGAGTTCATTTTGTTGGACAGGTTTGAGAATAAAATCAAGAGCAGAATTGCGGATTGCCTGAATAGCATATCTATCATACGCCGTAACAAAAATCACCTCAAATAGTAACCGTTCGGGGGGAATTAATTTAAGAAGGTCAAACCCCGTTTTTTCAGGCATCTCAACATCGAGGAAGACAAGGTCAATTTGCTCATTCATTAGGATTTCAATTGCCCCCTTAACATTGTTGACCTCAAAAATTGAATCAATCTGATTGGAAATCGTACTTAATTGGTTTCGTAAATTTTCTCTGTGTATTTCCAGGTCATCGACAATTAAGATGGAATATAATTTATTCATTATTATTTAGGAATTAAGATTGTTACAATTGTGCCTCCATTGGATGCGTTTGAAAATGACAATACTGCCGTGTCAATTCGGTCAGCATTAAATATGGCTAGACGCTCGAGAATTATCTTAGTGCCTTCCCCGATTTTAGATGGCAGATCCTTATTAAGCTCAATACCATTTCCATTATCTGTAATTCGAATAAGAAGTTTAGAACAAACATCTATGGAATATGAGATAGATATTTTGCCATCTATTTTGGAATGAATTCCATGCTTAATTGCATTTTCTATGAAGGGCTGCACCAACATAGGTGGAATTTGAATTGTTTCGGGAGAAATGTCATTACTTAATTTGATCTCATAGTTGAATTTATTTGAATGATTTACTTGCTCAATCGCCAAATATGTTCTGAGATTTTGAATATCTTCTTCCAATGAGATCCTTTCCTCACGACTATAAATCAGCGTATTCCTCATCAACAAAGAAAAATTATCAATAATACCTATTGATTTTTCTGTATCTTTTCGATTAAGGAAGAGCTTCACGGACACCAGCGTGTTTGCGATAAAATGTGAATTTATTTGGGCGTTTAACGCGCTTATTGCTGCCAAGGCAATACGTTTTTCAAGAACTAGTCGATTGCGCTTGTTAGCAGTTCGGAAATAAGAGTAAGATGAGTAGATCAGTATGATAAAAAGAATGATCGAAAAGATCATGTAGTTCTGTTGTCTTCTAATTCGGAGTTCTGAAATCTCCTTGTCTCTTTCAAGTAACTGTATTTTTTTATCCCCTTTAAATGATTCAAATTGTTTTTCAAGTGCTATAAATTCTCTTGTTTTAGTTTCATTCGTGATGGAGTCTTTGAGGGTAAAACTAGCAGTACTAAAATACAATGCGTCTTTAAAATTACCCACTTCTTCATACAATTTTGATAAACTCAAGTAGCAATTACTGAGTTCAGGTAATGATCCCGAACGCTTTTGAAGTTTAATTGCCTCTAGAAGCAACTTTTCGCTTTGGGGGTAGTTTTTCCTTTTACGATAAATATCACCCAAGGCTTGAAGAGACATGCCAACGTAGTAATCATTGCCAAGTTCCGAACTTATTTTTTTTGTAATTTGAAAGTAAAATATCGCTTTATCAAAATTGGTGTTTTCGGAAGAATAGATAGTTCCTAAATTAAATGCAGTAACCGCTGTAGATAATGACGTATTTAACTTTGATTTAATTTGGTATGATTTGATAAAATATTCTTTTGCTTTTTCGATGTCATTTTGTTTATTAAAATAGAATTTGCCGTAATTGTTATAAACATCAGCAATGGATAATTGGTCACCATGTTTTTTATAGATTTTAAGTGCCTTAAAGAGGTATTTTTCTACGTTTGAATTCTGATTTTCCTCTTCGTAAACGGAAGATATGTTTGAATAAACGTCGGCGATTTCAATTGAGTTGTTCAACTTCAAAGAAATAAGCGCTTCCTCTGCCTGTAAAAGATGTTTTAAGGCCATCGTTTGATTACCAATAAAATTGTAGGCAATACCTAATTTATTATCTATTCGTGCCACATCTTTTGGAGTACTAAGTCTTGAAAACTCTTGTTTTGCTATCAGATGGTGTTTTATTGCCTCGCTTAGCAAACCTTTGTCAAAATACAGACTTCCAATAAGTTCCATACAAGCGGCTTCATTTCTTTTACAATTATTTCTATTTGAAAAGTTTCGAAGATTTTGAGTTGCAGCAATGAGTTCATCTGAGTTAATGCCTTTTCCTCGTTTTGCTTGTAAAGTTTTCAAATGTTCAGTAGCTATAGAACATTGATTGTCATCTCTTGTTACTGATGCAAAACTAAATTGATTACAGACAAGGATCAGTATAAATAGTTTTTTCAGTATGTGTTGCCATGCACAGATCATAATGGAAAATATGATATATTGTAATTTTAAATATACGCAAATCTATATGGATAAATTGTCAATTTACTAACTTAAATAAGCTAAACACTAGTTCATGCATGATGTGCCGATCGAATTTAATCTAAATTGCCTTCGAAATTCAAAGCCGTGAACTAAATTGTGGTATATTGATGGGTTTTGTTGTTTTTCTATGTTCATTGAAGCGAATTAGACCCTCATACAGGTCTCGACAATTCTATCTATTTGAGTTTGCAACATCATCTCTTCCAAAAATAAATTGGTTAGCACAAAGGATGGCAGCTAGGATTAAAATTGCGCGACTGTATCTAAAGAAATTCCAATTATTTTTCATGGTAAGCGTGATAATTTAATGTGATGCTAAATTAAATATAAATAGCAGCGACCAATCGTAAATTACTACCCCAAAGTAACCATACTCTAATTCGTGCTCACAATGAAATACTTTCTTGAATACGTTTGTTTTTTAACAATGCTACATCCAGAAATGATACTCCCTTATATGCAATAATGTTTAATCAATTTAAGTAAATATGAACAGAATTTTAACTAATCTTTTTTCGCGTTTTTTGTCAATTGGTGTGTTTTCAATTTTGGTTTGCTCTGGTAATGGCTTCTCTCAACTGACAGGAAGTATTAATGTTGGGAGTGGACAAACATATACGAGTCTTACCAACCCAGGCGGTCTTTTCTCAGCAATAAACACATCTGGTTTGAGCGATAATTTAATAGTGACAATCTCTACTGATCTTATTTCTGAAACTGGTTTAGTTACGCTCAATCAGTGGACAACGGGGGCTGCTTATACAATAATGATAAAGCCGGCAGGTCAGAGAATGATCTCAGGAACACTTTCGGGAGGGGCATTGATTCATTTCAATGGTGCGGATAATGTTGTCGTTGATGGACTAAATGATGGACTAAATTCTCTTACCGTTACGAATTATAGCACTGACCTCTCAGATTTCACCTCTACAATCCGCTTTAGTAACGATGCGACGAATAATACGATCAAGAATTGCGTAGTACTTGGTTCGTCCCGATTCACACAAACAGGTACAATCTTGTTATCTAACGGTATTTCCAGTGGAAATGATGGGAATATTCTAATGAACAATGCTATTGGTGCGTCATCCCCTGGAGCTGAACCAACGAATGCAATTACTTCAAAAGGAACTTCTGTATCCGTTTCTAATGACAACATTCAAGTTACAGGGAATCATGTTTATAATTGGTTCAATAGTGGTGCCGGTGGTGCAAACGCTATCAATATTCCCAGCGAAGGCTCCTCGGGTTGGATCATCTCTGGGAATCGGTTTTTCCAAACAACGGCGAAAACGTTTGCATCACGCATGCCTATGCGAGCAATTTTTATAAATACACCCAATGGTGGAAATTACACTATCGCCAATAACATAATTGGTTACTCTTCAGCCTCCGAAACGGGAATGCTTACATTGACCAATACCTACAATTCCAGTGTATCCACGAATTACAGTGGCACCTTTCATGCAATCGATGTACAAGTTTCAAATAGTGCTTCATCGGTCATTCAAGGGAATACGGTGAATAACGTAACCATTACGAGTACTTCCGTGAATGAGAATTTAACCGAAACTAATGGAGGTGTAGCTTTTGCAGGTATTTTGGTTCGAAACGGGGCTGTGTCGATTGGTGGAGTTAGTCCTTCTCTAGGAAATATGATTGGAAACATGAACAGTATCGCTTCCTCTGGAAGTGGTATTTATGTTGCAAAAAATGCAGCAGGTTCAACAGATGCTAATGTGTTAGGTATTTGTCTTGCCTCTTCGAGTAATTGTCTGATTCAGAACAACGCAGTAGGAGCTGTTGGTACGGTTCCAGCTGATCCAACCACATTAGGATGGACAGCCCAATATGGTGGAGGTTTAGGTTACAGAGTATATGCTATACACTTATTCGGTGGTACAGGTAATCACTCTGTTCTTTCCAATAGGATTGGAGGAAACGTGCCCGGAAGTATTGCGCTGAATATGCAATCTGCAGTATTTACAGGATCCATTACCGGAACAACATTAACGGTCTCTTCCTTAGCTTCAGGAAGCATTTCCGTAGGACAAAAAATATACGCAAATGGAGTTCCAGGAGGAAGAACCATTCTTACTTTTGGCACCGGAACCGGCGGCGTGGGTACATACACATTGAATTCGCAGGCCAATAATCCTGCTGCACCTACCACGGTAATGACTTCAGGACATGATGCACAAGCAAATCTCTTAGGGATATATGCTGCCCAAAGTTCCGGCGCACTTTCATTAGGGGTAAGTGGATTGGGAAATACAATAAAAAATCTTTCTCTTGATGCAGTAAACGGCTATCTCTTAGGAATTCAGCATAGTGGTATTGGTGCTGGCAGCCATCAAATGAGTTATAATGATTTGGACAGCCTTCTAATGCCCCGCGCAACATATAATAATTACTGTTATTTATTAATGACCGCAGGAGCTTCAAACATTGCGGATGTATCTATTAACAATAATTCATTCGGTTCAGAAGTTTTCTCATCTGGAGGTGCAGGAAATTATTTCGGGATTTATACAGCAGGTTCAGGCCCTTTAAATCAAACAATAAGCAATAACACCTTTGCTAACATGATAATTCCTATTTCTCAAATAAATCCTTACGATGTTAACTATGGAGGATTGGTTGCTCTTATTTTTAACAATAACACCATTCCCGCAAATGGTTCTAAAATCACACAGAACAATACTGTCTCTGGTTTGACTATCCCATCTGCAGTTTCATGGAATAGTCCTAGGTTCTATGGTTATTACGACATGGGGACACATCCATCCACTGCTGTAATTGATATTTCGGGAAATAACTTCTCTAATATTTCACTTGCAACGAGTGGATTTGTTTCTTTTATCCGAAGTAACGGTGTTGGTTCGCCAACCCAAAATATTTACAACAACGTCATTTCGAATATTACTACAAATGGCTGGGGATCAAAATACATCGACATAAATGGAACGGGAAGCACTGCCGCGACAGCTGCCAACATCTACAACAACCAGATATTTAACATCAATATACCTAATGGAGCTAATGGTCACAGCATCATTTCATTGGGAAATAAGGTGAATTATGCAAACATCCATGATAATACGATTAGTGATATTACGATGGCAACTTCTTGGTCTGGAAGTTTGTCAGGTATTTATTATGAGGGGCAAACGAGTACCCTAAATGGAAAGGTGTACAGAAATATAATAAAAAACCTTAATGCTTCAGGAACTAACGAAGTTACTATACTCGGCATTTATCATGACGGGCCTGGTGGAGCCGATATTTATTCGAATACGATTAATGGTTTGAAAGCAACTGGGAATGGATCCTATGCATGTGGCATGAGATTAGGAAGCTCCGGAAATTTGAATTTGTACAATAATAAAATTACAACAATATCAACTACCAATAATTCAGGTTTTATCTATGGTATTTTATCTTTTAATTCACAACTCAATTTATACAACAATTTAATTGGTGATCTAACAGCACCGTCTGCAACTGATGCTTCGCCATTGTACAATCCACCTATTTGCGGAGTATCTCTAAATGGTGTAACTAATAACCTCTATAACAACACAATTTATCTGAATGCAACAAGCATTGGGGCGAATTTCACAACTTATGGTATTTACGCTCAAACTTCAGGAGTTACTACCAACCTAATGAATAATATGGTGATCAATACCTCTACAGCGAATGGTACAGGTAAAACCGTAGCTTATGGAAGGTCAGACAACAATCTTGCTACATACGGGTCGGCCTCCAATAAAAACCTGTTCTTTACAGGAATAGCACCAGCTAACTTCATCTTTAGCGGCGGCAGTTCGAATGCTTCGGATCTTTCGGCTTTTCAAACTATGGTTGCACCGAGGGATGCAAATTCCATCACCGAAACATCTATTATCCCTTCAAGTTATTTTGAATCAACGGATCCTGAAAATATGCATTATCTTCGTCCGGTCACCGGGACAAGTGGAGCAGATAGTGTTGGTGAGGTATTATCCCAATTCACGGATGATTTTGCAGGAACAATTCGCGGAAATTTTTGGGATATCGGTGCCTGGGAATTCTCAGATGTCCTAAACCCTGTCTTGGTGCTTTCAGGTTCGCCTGCTGCAATGACGACTTGTGAAGGGAATGCCTCTGCAGAAACGATCTTTACGGTTCAGGGCAATTTCCTTACAGCGGATCTTCTTTTAACTGCGCCGAACGGATTTGAAATTTCGTTGCAACAGTCAACTGGTTATACCAATTCCATAACGCTTCCTCAAACAGGTGGTTCGGTGCCATCGACAATCATATATATTCGACTGTCGGCACTGGCTTTAGGAAACTACTCCAATGCTTCGGTTACCTGCACCAGCGCTTCAACTTCGCAAACAATACTGGTAAATGGTGATGCATTTGCTCTACCGGCTGCACCTCAAATCAGCGCCTCAGGCCCAACGACCTTTTGTGCGGGTGGTTCTGTTATGCTAACCTCTAGTATGACAAACGGGAACTCCTGGAGTACTGGAGAAACTGGACCATCTATTACGGTTGACACTTCAGGCGCATACACCGTTTCTTATACCGATGCATCAGGTTGTTCAGCAACTTCATCACCAGTAAATGTAGTGGTGAATGATTGCGCAAGTCTAAACGAACTTACTTCGAATGATGGCGCAGTGTATCCGAACCCATTTAGCACATCTGTGAATCTTGCGCTCAATTACGAAACAGAAATTGAATCCATCCGAATTTTTGATGTGAACGGTAAGGATGTGAACTTTGACCGCTGGAGCTGGACGCAGGAAGGTGGACTAATTCAAGTTAACCTCAGCAATCTAACTGCAGGTAGCTATTTAATGCATGCTACAACGACCAATGGTACGTCTGTTTTTCGAATGGCTAAGTATTAAGGCAACCAGCACGAAGTTATGTTGGTTCAATTTGATTGAACTAATTATCTGTTTCTAAAATTTAAAATAAGAGTAATGCGTTTTGTAGCTACAAATGTTTTTTCATGCAAGCTTGGTTTCTGTATGGGGCTGTTGGTGTTGTCTTTGTTTTTGCAACCTGATTTGATTGCCCAGAATAACGACCTGACTTTTACCAGCGCTAGTACTTATGCTAGTGTAGCTAATACTGTTACAGATTTGAACTCAGCAACCCTTACTATTGAGGCTTGGATTTATCCGACTGCATGGAGACCATCTGAATGGCAAGGATCAATCATTAACAAAGAAGGGACCAACGCAGGTTATTTTCTTAGATGCGGTAACAACGGAGCATTGACTTTTGGTTTTGGAAAAAGCGGTGGTTTTAATTTTGTAACAGTTGCTGCTGCACTAAAGCTTAATACTTGGCAGCATGTGTCGGCTGTAATTAATGGAACCAATTGTTATCTATACAGAAATGGAGTTCTCGTGGGCACTGGCACCACGCCTGCGGCTTATGTCCCATCCACTTTACCCCTTGAAATAGGAAGGAGTAATATTGATTTTAATCGATATTTTATTGGTAAAATCGATGAAGTACGCATTTGGAAAACAGCTCTTACTGCGCAAGTTATTAGGGATTGGTCAACTAAAACGGTGAGTAGTTGCCATCCTAATTTTGGCAATCTAGTGGGTTATTACGAGTGTAATAATACTTCTTCAGGTGTGTTGACTGCCACTGCAGGAAGCAATGGTACAGTTCAAAACGCCACCTATGCTTCTTCAAGCTCTCCGATATTTCCGTGGTCTTATCCGCAGGTAAGTAACTCAGGTTGTAGTGGAAATTTAATTGCATCCGGTCTTGCTCCAGGCGGTCAGGGAAGCAATACTTCTGGAGTGCTTACTTTAAATGGAACTAACCAATATGTGACTTTGAATGGAATTAATAACCTTTCCGGTTCTCAAATAAC
>CANHQP010000036.1 GCA_947462925.1 Flavobacteriia bacterium
ATTAATTATTTTGGTCAAGTTATTTGGTCAGGAATAAATATTGAGCAGCAAAATTTTTCATACTTATCAAATGGTCTTTATTTCCTGAGAATTGACAATAGGACAATTAAATTAGTGAAACAATGAGAAGAAGGGCAGCACATAACAGCACCTACCCAAAAGGCGGGGTTTCGTGTTCCAAAGACAGTTTTGTGGTTAATGAAACATTAGTTTTTCAAATCAAGTTTGGTCCTGAAAATCCCCGCCTTCGCAAAGCGGCAAACCGTGAGCGGTCATTGTAAAAAGACGAAAAAATAATGAAAATTCAAAACAAGAAAATTCAAAACAAGAAAATTCAAGTTCATAAATTCTTAGGTGAAGTATTCGGACGCGAAACAACAACATTTGACTTGTTGGCAATTATTATTAGCTCCGTTTCGTTTGCCGTACTGACTCTTTTCGTTAAGTGGAATGCTGACATTACTATCATTAAAAAAATTATACTGACAATTCTTGCACTTGACATTGGGGGGGGCGTTGTAGCAAACTTTACAACAGGTACAAATAACTATTATGCTGAATCATTACGAAAGAGATACCTGTTTGTTATTTTCCATCTATTACAGCCATCCATTCTAATTTGGATTTTCCCAAGCGAGTTAATAGCGATTTTGGGAGTATCCTTATTTACTCTGACAAGCTCGATTATTGTTTTGAATATAAAAAAGCAATACAATCAAAGAATAGTTGCTATAACCCTTTTGCTTTTGAGCTTAATTCTATCAACTCTTTTATCTTATGCCGACCAATTGGCACAAATTATAATGCATTTCTTTTCTTTAAAGCTGATTTTGGCATTTAGCGTAAATTGGACTACAAATTACAAAGATGAAACAAGAATATAGATTAAAACAACGACCCGCTAACAGCAGCTACACGCAAGTGGCGGTTCAGTGGTTAAATCAAGCTTTGTGCTTCTATCAAATTTTGTGCTTGGTTGACAGTGAATCGCTCCGAAATCGCCACCTGCGTGTAGCTGCAAAACGTTAATGTAATTTTAAGAAAATCCGCTGAAAAATAAACGTGTATGAAAAAAATCTTTTTACTATTATTTATTATTTCCACTTTTTCGTGTAAAAATTCTAGTGAAAACAGTTCCCAAATAGAAATAGAAAAAGAGTATTTAGGCATTGAAGACATTTCAAATAGTGAAACTAAATATGAAACTATTGTAACAGAAAATGCTACAGATAATTTTAAATTATTGAATATCTTAAAAAGCAAACTTAAAAAAGCTAATTTTAATTTTACTGAACAAAAAGAAATTCGAAAAATGTCTTATAATAATTGTGAAGAGAATATCATAATAAATATTAATGGTAATGGAATTCGGCAATACTTTATAAGAAGTAAAAAACCCGAAAAGCCTACAAAAGATACATATGCTGATTTTTTAATTTGGGTTTATGAATTTTCAACACCAAAAATAGCTCAAGAGAATTATGATATACTAGAAAAAGCTCTCAATTCAAAAGGCAGATTTTGTAACGGAAAAGCACCTGAAAAGTTAGTGCTTAATGGAAACGAAGTTTTTCACTTGGCAACGAGAGCAGAAATGTTTAGAACATATACTGAAAGATATGGTGAAATAATAAAAAACTACCGCTAACAGCCGTTTCATGAAGCTGCGAAATATTTAGTAAAATCACATTTTTCTTTCGCTAGTTTTTTTATCTTAGCCGAGAGTACGCTGATAGGAAGTTCACAGCTTCTCGAAGCGGCGGAACGTTAGCGGTATCTGCACCCAGAGTTTAACAATTGTATAACAAGAAACACTTTAAAGAAATTGTACTTTGGATTTATGAAAAAAGTCGCTCGGTTATTATTGTTAAGTTTTCTTACCATTTACCAGTATGAAACCTTTGCACAATCTGAAGATTGTTCATGCAAAGCCGACTCAATTCAACTGTTTTCCTTAGATCAAGAAGAATATAATTTCAGCTTTACAAATATGTCACAGGGACTTTGTTTCGCTAACGTTATTTATGAATCTTCTCCTAAAATTACGGTAAAAATTTTCAACGAAACCCAAGATACCCTAATTAACCATTATAGAGAGCGTGATGCACATATTCATTGGCTGAGAAAAAATGGGAGATTTGACACTATTTATCCAGGACAAGCAATGATACTTCAAGGAATTACTCCTGGAGGTAAATTTATAGGTTCAATGAATACTAGCCCTATTTATTTAAGATATCAAATAAAAGACAGTGTTTATAACAACAAAATATATGTTTGCGGTAACATTTATCCTACTGAGAAAAATCCTGAAGTTTCTTTCAAAGATTCAATAAAACAATCTACTCAGAAACTTATTATTGAAAAAGACACTGCCCCAAAAAATGGATTCTATGATATTCCTTATCCAAATAATTCTAAATACCTTACCGAATATTGGGACAATGGAAAATTGCTAATTAAATATGAACATCCTACCAAAAAGATTTTTGTAATTGAAACTCTGTACCCCAAAAAATTTGATACAATTCCTTTTGTAACGGAAGAAACGTATTTTGGTGCCCCGAATGATTATGAATTCACTTTATCAGTGGATGATAGAAAAATCAGTAGAGAGATTTATGTTGACGGAAGGGTAATTGAACGCTATAATCACGGAGGAATTTATTCGGAGATAATCAATAAAGATTCAACTTCCATTAAACCGTTCTATACGCGTTATCATCGAAATGGGAAAGTCTGGTTCGAATACTTTGAGAATAAGAAATCAATTGAATACTATGCCACTGGTGAGTTAAAATGGATTAGAGACGATAAATTTGACAAATTGTATTTCCGCTCAGGTGAATTAAAGCAAATCAGTTACACAGGTGTTTCGAAAACGGACACATCAGTGAGATTTAGGCAATATTTTAAAAATGGTTGTAAGCAATTTGAAATATATGGAGGAAACCTTTCGATTATTTTTGATTCAACCAGATGTAATTGCCCTATTAAAGGCGAAAGAATCAATGCAGTTGGTGAATTAACCTATTTCAATTGTTCTTTGGACTCTGCTTTAAGAAAATCAAATTATGAAACGTACTTTGATATAGGTGAGTTTGATCTGAAGGGAATACTTAAAAATGGAAGTCGAATTTATCCAACGGGCCAAAATCTAGAAAAATTCGTATTTTTTGTTAGTGATTCCATTTATAGGCAGAATTTCGATTTCTACACCAGTTATTACGCAACAGATAATTTACTGAATGCTGATTTAATGCTTCCTTTCGATGGTTTTCATAAAACTGCGTTTAACCAATTGGTTGATGGAAAAAAAGAAGGACCCTGGATTATTTTAGACACAAATATGAATGACTTCATGAGGCGCTTCTCGTATCCCAATATAGAAATTCCTGCGAACTTCATTTATCGATATCCAAAAAATATTTATAAAAATGGAACGCTTGTTGAAACTCACTTTTTTTCAGAATTGGGAACTTTGATTAAAAAAGTTAAATTCTTAAATTCAAAAAAAATAACTGAAAATTATACGTATGAAATTTTGGGAACTCCCGGCGACAAGCAAAACCTCTCTTATTGCACTGTATTAATTTACATAAACGATGCACTCGCCAAAATTGTATCTCCAAGAGTAAAGGCTGACTATTGGTCTGGAGATAATAACAGTCGAGGAGTTAGTAGTTTTTCTATCCCGTTCCACATTCAATCTGGAGAATTTACAGATCAAAAACTGCTCAATGGAACGATTGAGTATTTTGACGAAAAAGGTTACTTAGTAAAAACAATAATTGTAAAAAACGGAAAATAAAATCCCGCTAACATGCGCTGAACAAAATAGCGCAATAATTACTCGCGAAACAATGCGCCACATTGCCTAGAGTAAAAAGGTTAAACGAGGTATAAGCAGCAAAAGTGCAAATATGTTCCGACTTTTTGTACTTTAGCACAGCGGACTAAAAAGCTCATTCGCCAAGCAGCGTTTAGCAAAATAGCGGTTTTGTTGGTAAATTGAATATTTGTGATTTGAATTTCCCAATTTCGCAAAGCCCCTGAACGATATGTAATTAATCGTATGAAGAATTGGATTATAATATTTTGCCTCTTGCTCTCCTTTCAAAGTTTGGGACAAGAAACAAATAATGAGCTTGAGTTTCATGTGATAAAAGAAACGCTTCCGCAGGTGTTAGATGCAAACCCGAACTCAATCGCAAGCTATTTAAAAGGAGGAGGATGGTATGAGACACTATTTCCAATAATTGTTGAATCAGCTGATTCAAATCAATTAAAATCCGAACTAGACCTTGTTGCAGATTCGATCTCTAAAATTTTAGAGCATAGTAAAATATGCGTGCTACTTTCTGATACGCTTTTCGCTTATAAGTATTCACCTTTTTTTCACTATCATGGTGATGGTTGGGTGGATACATTTGATTTGCGAAACAGCAGTGACTGGCTAATTGAATATGAGGACTTAGTAGAAGTTTTTCAGACCAATCACAAGTATAGAGGACTTTCAAAACCGATTGACCTTGAATTTACTGAGTTAATTCATGCTCATATATGTTCAAAACCTGGTGAGGACATACCAATAGATTTAGATAAACTGAACAGTTTAAATTATGCGTTTACCAGTGTTCTTCCTGCAAATCATGATTCACTGCGTAAACAGGGGTTGCTTATGAGAGGAATACGCATTTACAAACCGGTTTTTAATAAAGCACAGGATAAGGCTTGTTATTTATTTTCTTTTCAAGCAAGAAATGGACCTTGGCGAGAATTTGTTTTTATTGAAAAAAAGAACGGGAAATGGCATTTCCTTGATTCTTATGGCAGTGAGCACATTGATAGAAATGAAAATTGGTTTAAATAATAGGCACAAAATCAATTACAAGTCAGTGGCTGAATAACTGTAAGCGGGAAGACTTTACTTCCCAAAGTGTGAGATGTTATAATAATGTAACCAGCAGACAAAGGAAATGAATAAAAAGTTAATTTTCATATTTATCGGACTTGCATTTTTAGCGATTGCACTTTTTGTTGGGACACCTTTTGAGTTTTTAAATGTGACGGCTGATAAAATTGCGACTTTTACAATTATGATTTTGTTTTTTTTGCTTTTCATTGTTTTGTTTTTACAAATCAGACGACTAGATAAAAAGATATTTAAACACACAGCCACAGGACTTTTAATCGTATTGGCTATTCCGTATCTGTTTATAGCAATATGGACAACTTTGTTGATTGCTTCAAATTATCATCCAATGTGGCAAAACGTAAAAGTTTACACAAACTACAAAGGAGAAAGAGTAATTAGCCAATGGAGAGAAACCAGTGGTTCCATTTATGATTATCGCGACAGGAAAATCCTTGCCGACTTTGGAGAATTCCGAATTTCATTTGACTGCAATGCTAATAACTTAAAAGGTATTTGGACAGTGTATGACATTAATAATAATACAACTACAATTATCAATTTTGACGATAATAAATAACAATGCAAAAGATTCTCATTTATCTTATCTTTTTTTTAACGACATCGCTTCATGCGCAAGTTGATACCAACCTTGTCGCAATAAAAAAATATGCGATTCAATCAAAAATTCTTGAAACAGAAAGGAATTATTGGGTCAGTTTGCCTGCAGATTATGATTCTACCAGTGTGTATCCAGTAATCTATGTTTTAGATGCTGAATGGAAGTTTAGTATAACCAATGCATTAGAAAAAGACTTGTCTGAGAATGGTAAAATTCCACAGCACATTGTGGTAGGAATCACCCATCCAAATAGAAGATTTGATTTGTCTTTTAGTACAACTAAAGTGAAGCATACTGGTGAGTTAGATACTACCTCTTTTAATTCTCAAAACTCAGGAAATGGTCTTAAATTCTTGGGTTTTATCGAAGACGAATTGATGAAAGAGGTAAATTTGCGGTATTCAACAAATGGTTTTAATGTCTTGATTGGACATTCATTAGGTGGATATTTCTGTTCCTACATATTGCCAAATCAAAAATCATTTAGTTCGCTTCAAATATATGACCCGAGCATTTGGTACTGTGATGGTGAGGCTATTAAGCAAGTAGAAAGTAAACTTTCAAAAGATAAAAGCTGCACTATTTTTCTTTCATCAAGTGGCAACTATGAAAACCAATTTGCCAATCATCACAAAAAAATTGAAGAATTAATTCAAACCTTGAATCGTTTCCCAAATATTCGAAGCGAATACAAAACCTATGAAAATGAACACCATAATTCGATGTACTTGTATAGTTTTTTAGATGGAATGTCCATGCTATATAAGGGCTACGAAGTAAAAAAGGGAAATTGGGATTCAACAATTATAAATGTGTCCATGATTGAATCGCATTATAAACAGTTTTCAAAAACGCTGCAATTTGAATTTACTCCGCCAAGTAGTTTATACCGGGAAGTTGGCATAATTAATTTTAACCAAAAAAAATATCAGAACTGTATAGAAGCGCTAGAAACGTATTTCAAGAAGAATTCTAAAGATTTCTTTGCGCTTGAATTAATGGGTGATGCTTATGCTTTAATCGGTAAAAAAAGTCAAAGTCTCAAATACTATAAACTTGCAAGCGAAATCTCCCCTGATAATCTTCGGATTAAGGGAAAAATTGAAAATTGAAGTAAATATTACATACAAGGCAAAAAAAACAACTCATAAAGAGTTAAATTGCACAAAAAAATAAGGAATGAACAAAGCAAATCTTATGATCATCATTTTTCTGACAACTTGTCTACAAGCATTTGGACAGCATATTGGATTGACTTTTCAGGACGCAGAAAAACAAGGTATTTCAATCAAGCATTTGGACAGTTTATATAGAAGTGCAGTGCATGCTGATACTTCATTGGCGGTTTTCAAAACAGAAAAAGAGCAAGAAGCATTGCAGCAAGCATATGGGAAACTTTTACAAGATTTTGGCAAGTTCCTTTCTGAAAACAACTTCAAATGGGAAAAGCCGACAAAGTGCTTTAATAGGATATATTTTAACGCAGATGGGACTATAGATTATTTCCTATTTAATTTTCTTGGCAAAAAGGAAGATAAACCTTCGGAAAATATTGAACAGGAATTTCAAAGATTACTGAATGCTTTTATTTCAGACTATCAGTTTTCGCTAAAAGGTAAATCGAAGTTTGCCCAATGCAGTCCGACAACCTTTATGCCTTAAAAATGATTTTGTAAAACGAAGAACAAGATGGAAGAGAAAGTAGAAATGCAAGCAGGTATTTGTCAACAACCTTATCTCGTAAAAAAAAACACACAAATGAAAACAAAACTATTTTTCTGTACCGTTCTCTCTTTCCTTTTGTCCATTCAAAATGGATCCGCATGTTCAATGTTTAAAATCACGAAAGGCAGTAAAACGATGGTGGGCAACAATGAAGATTATTGGAACCCGAATACGCGCATTTGGTTTGAGAAAGGAGCCGGCTCAAAATTCGGCGCGATGTATGTTGGGTTTGACAATCTTTATCCCCAAGGAGGAATGAATGAAGCCGGACTTGTATTTGACGGTTTTTCCATGGATTATCTGGCCGTTGTAGATACAGTAGGCAAAAAATCAATCGGTACGGATGAGGATTTGTTCTCTTTTACTAAAACCATTCTGCAGACATGTTCAAAAGTAACCGAGGTGAAAGATTTCCTTTTAAAATACAACCTGGAAAGTTTCCATTCGTCTTTGTTTTTTTTCGTTGATAAATCTGGTCAGTATTTAATAATGGAGGGCGATTCACTAATCGTAGGAAATGATCCTACTTATATTCAATCCAATTTCTATCCATCTTGTACCAAGGATGCCAATAAGGTAAACATAGATTTTTATCAAAAAGGAAGAAAATATCTGAAGGAAAATACTGCTGATACAAGTCTTGCCTATTGTACCAATATGATGAATGCCATGCACCAGGATTTTGGGAAATATGGCGGAAGTTTATACACGACGATCTACGATTTAGAAAGCGGAAAAATTTACTTGTATTACCATTTTGATTATGAGACAGTGGTTACATTTGATTTAAATGAGGAATTAAAAAAAGGAAATACATCGATCAATATTCCTGAACTTTTTCCAAAAAATGCGATCGCTCAAAAGCAACTTGAACAGTACAATAAGATTGGTGCAAGCATTCAATTCTTGGATAATCCTTCCCTTTCAAATGATTCGATTAAATTACAAGCGCTTATTGCACAAGTAATTAAAACAAAACCAGATTTCAGATTTGAAAGTGAAATAAATGCGATAGGATACAAATGGTTGAGAGAATACAATAATGTTGAAATAGCCATTCAGGTATTCAAATTGAATGTCCAACTCTTTCCCAAGTCTTCCAATGTTTTTGACAGTTTAGGAGAAGCCTATTTGAAAAATGGGCAGAAAAAGGAGGCTATTGTAAATTATAAAAAGTCGCTCAAACTGGAAAAAAAGAATTCGAATCCTGATATTCAACGAGAAAAACTGAAAAAGTTGTTTGAATTGGAAAACGATAAAATGGAATGAAAATAACTTTAACTTCGAAGCAAAGATAATTTTAAAGAGTAGGAGCGAGCGCAAGGCGGAGGAAGGTTACTTTACAACAATAAAAAATAAACAATACTGATTGATGGGATTATTTAACTTTAAAAAAAAATCGAAGCCTGCGATTACCATTGAAGAAATCAAAAATCTTACACAAGAGATTTTGAACAAAAGTAAGGTAGAGATTCACCTCTCAGAGAAGGAGTTATATAGAGCCGCTAGACTTCAAGTGAATGCATATCATTACAATTTTGATGAAGGTTATCAAGGCATTTATGAGATACTTGAAGATGATTTTTGTGATAAATCTACAGCGCTTATTTTTTATTGGCTGAATTCACCACTGTACTATCTGAATAATCCAGACGCTAATCATCCAATTCATGAAGACGGGCAAAAACTAAAAAACTACTTAGAGAAAAGAATTCAATCCGGTGATTTCAAAGAAATATTACAATTTGTCCCGATTGATTTTATTGAAGGTCCGTTGTACATGTCTGAAGATTTGATTGAGAAAGAGTCTTTTTTAAGTGAAATTCCAATTGATTTATTTCTTCCAGTGGGAATGAATTATACCACTACAGGAACATGTAATGAAGTCAATCAGTATATGCAATTGGATGGAATTGAAACACTTTATTTTTTTGACCCTTTAAGTTGTTCTGACGTTAAGAATATTCCAGTAACTGAGTCATTGGTCAATTTAAATATATGCTTTAACGGATACATTAGTGTCAAACCAAAAATGGGTAGTATGAATGACTTACTCCATCTTAAAGGCGTTCAATCTTTAAAGATGGATCTCGACATAAAATTTGCTGATTTGGATAAACTAATTGAATTCAAAAATCTACAAGAATTGAAAATTAATGTTGGGAAGGAAAACTACGCTTCATTTGCAGATTTAAAAAATCTTAAAAGACTTTCGTTTACTGATCAGTTAACAACGGAATTAAAAGTTGTTAGAGACATGTCAGGTTTAGAAAAATTGGAAATTCTTTGGTCTCCGCGACTCATTGACATATCTGGTATTGAAAATATCAAAGATTTGGCGAGTTTAAAAATTGAAGGATGCAAAAAATTAAAAGACATCTCACAAGTTTTTAAGCTTCGGAAATTAAAAACATTAATCCTGAAAGAGGTTGAACTAACTGCAAAAAGCCTGCAAGGAATTAATAATATGTGTATCGAAACGCTTCATCTTGATTGCAGAAAACTATCACATTTAGATTTTTTATTAATCGAAGGCAAGCTTATGGAATCCTTACAAGAATTGCATTTATATCGCTCCACCGACAATGAAAAACTGCCTGAGAAGATTTTAGGATTGAGCCAAGGAAAAGCTAAAATCTATCAGTATATTGGTTTTAACGATATACCAAAGCAATAAAATGACTTTTGAACGAAGTAAAAAGTATTAAAAAGACACAATGAACTATAACGACAAAAAATTCAGACCGATTAGTAATACTGAAAACGGAGAAACTTCCAATGAAACTCTTTTTCATTACAAACAAGCAGGAAATATTCTTACTTCTGAATATTCAGGTGGGAAGATTAAATATGGACATCTAATTGGCTTGGTTGACCACTCAGGAAAGATAGAAATGTGTTATCACCAAGTAAATGACAAAGACGAATTGATGACAGGTATTTGTATTTCAGTACCAGAAATTCTTGAAAATGGGAAAATTCGTCTTCACGAAAATTGGGAATGGACTTCAGGAGATAAATCAAAAGGAACATCAATAATTGAAGAACAATAAACTAAAAACACCATGGCACACGAACACAATTACAAACTAACTGCAGTATGGACAGGGAACAAAGGTGACGGAACTAAAAATGTACGCACCTATGACCGGAGCCATACAGTTTCTATTCAAGGAAAACCTGAATTATTTTTAACAACGGATAATCCTGCCGTTGGGGACAAATCAAAATTGAACCCCCAAGATTTATTGGTTTCAGCTATTTCATCTTGTCATATGCTTTCCTATTTGTATCTATGTGCCATGGAGGGAGTGGTAATTACTTCTTACACAGATGATGCAACAGGTATTATGATTGAAGAGGCAAGTGGAGGTGGAAGTTTCAAAGAAGTAACGTTGAATCCAATTTTTTATGTTACTGACGAAAGTATGATAGAAAAAGCGATTGAGTTACACCACAAAGCGCACGAAATATGTTTTATAGCAAATTCTGTGAATTTTGAAGTCAAGTGTAAACCAATCTGTAAAGTTGAATAAACTGTTAGATGAAAATTTGCATCGCACAGACAAAACCAATTGAGGGGAAAGTTTCAGAAAAATTAGACAAAAAGACTGAAAAGAATGTATTTTTAATCACAGTCCAGATTTATTAAAAAATAAAAACTAACGGAAACTACCATCGATTTTTTTGCAAGTTAACATTCAAGGTAGTAATTGGAGAAAAATCTAAATTTTAGTCTTATTTTTCCAATTTGTTTATTCCCCTGAAAATATTAAATCGAACTTTTAAAGCACATGGCACAAACATCAATTTTAGGTTTAAGAACCACCATTTACAAGGTTAGCGACATTCAAAAGGCAAGAGATTGGTACGCAATGGCATTTGAAACAAAAGCATATTTTGACGAGCCATATTATGTTGGCTTTAATATTGGCGGCTATGAATTGGGGCTTCAACCAGAAGAAGGAATAACTGGTGAAAAAATAGAAAGTGTGGTTTCATATTGGGGAGTTGAGAAAATCCAAGAAGTTTATGATCGACTAATTTCATTAGGAGCAACAGAAAACGAAAAACCATACAACACTGGAGGCGAAATGATGACTGCAACGTTAAAAGACCCGTTTGGTAATGTAATCGGACTTATTTATAATCCGTATTTTGAGCTCAAATAAAATAATTTAGCATTAGTGCTCTAAAAATAGTTCACAGCAAAAAAAACAGACGTCCTCAGACAATGAGATACATACTTCTTTTCATATCGAGCATCTTTTTTTTAATTGATGGTACTGGTCAGCAAACCAATACTGTTGAATATGAAATGATACACGATGAAAAACCCAAGAAAACGGACTATTTTGATTCGACTTTCAAACTATTTCCGTTAGAAAATGCACCAATCGGATGGAGCCAACAGTCGCTTGACGGACTTCAAATGCAGATTTTTTTTAATAGTTACAGTCCACCAAATACCTATACTGATTTGAATTTTTCAGGGCGTTTTTATAAGCAGATCGCAGACACGACTAAAAGAATTTATGTCGCTTTTTTTAACACAAGAAGGCATGATTATATAGGTGTTTTGTTTGTGGAAGACTCAACAGATCTATTCAAACCCATTTCAATAGATACAATTTACGCTTCAAAGGATAAATTCAACATGGATATTCCTTTGCACCTTAGTTACGCATTAATTAAAAATGAATTTGTTATTGACATCGTGTACGGTGATATTTTAGTAGATACAATATTTGACAGAAGACCACGCCAAAAAATCATTTATAAATGGCCAGATAATTTTGACAAGATGAGAAAACTG
Organism: Flavobacteriia bacterium; assembly: GCA_947462925.1. Classification (GTDB taxonomy): domain Bacteria; phylum Bacteroidota; class Bacteroidia; order Flavobacteriales_D; family Crocinitomicaceae; genus JAQVCM01. The sequence goes on from CANHQP010000036.1 coordinate 12,079, forward strand.
GAGGTATCAAGGACTGAATAAATTTTTGGATTGGAAAGAGGAATGACCAATTAATATTAGCGACTAAATCAAAATTAGCGATAAAAAAGTTAAGCAAAGAATTTTGTTTTACAAAGAGGTCATTGTTTCGAAATCGCTACCTTTGGGTTGATGTCAAAAGTAACTTTGCAACATTTAAAAAATAAGCGCAATGAAATTTGATCCACTTACAAAGAAAGTTTATACAGACAAAGATGAATTTGTAAAGGCCATGAATTGCCCGTATAAGATGAGTTGGGACCAACTAGAAGTTACCAATTCTTCTTTTCGGAAATGTTCAAATTGCGACCACCTAATTGTGGATACGGAAGGATTATCAGATGACCAACTTCTGAAAATTGTTAGACAAAAACCCGAAACTTGTTTAAAAATTGACTTAAATCAACAAAACGTAAAAATTATATCAAATGGCTTTTGGACACAGAAATAAAAACGCAAAAGGATTGCGCGTCATAAAGACTGCTCGTGATTTTGATAGTATTAATAAGGCCGCTAAAAGTGGACTGAAACCAATCGTTAAAAAGGTTGAACCTTCGAAGGAAATTAGTTCAAAGTATTCTGTTGTTCAAAACAAAAAGACAGGAGAAATCCATATTGCTGGGGATTTTCGTGGTGAGTATTATACTGGTGAAAACAGTGAATTTGAAACGGTAATTGATTGGACATTTTATTATCCATATACATTTAAGTCACCTTTTGCGGCATACTTAATTCCGAAAGACATTAACATTGGTGAAAGAGTTTTCATTGAAGATTTGATTGAAGATTTTATCGGTGCAAGTTGGAACCAAGGCGACACCTATCGTCTTGAGAGCTGCGAAGCAATTTGGAATGGAACAGATTTAGAAATTCAATATGACCCAACAATAAACCGGTCAGATTTTATAGGGTAGAAGGGCTGTAGCAGGTATAAGATATTTTGCTTTAGGTGCTCATGAAAGTAAATTTGATTCGGATAACAATACTTATTTTTACATTGCTGTTTGATTTTTGCTAAGTACAATTCAATAAAAAATGCGACAAATAATATTTCTAATTTTCTTCTGCACCCAATTTTCAATTGCTCAAAATTCGCAGTTTGTGAATGTATTTATAGGTACTGATGGCACAGGACATACTTTCCCAGGACCTTCTAAACCATTTGGAATGGTGCAGCCAGGACCAGATAATAGAGATGAAGGTTGGAATCATACAAGTGGTTATCAATTTCAAGATTCAGTATTATTGGGTTTTTCTCAGACAAGGTTTAGCGGAACTGGAATAGGGGAGATGGGGGATATTTTACTTTTGCCTTTTTCCCAAGATAAAATAGAAAGAAGAAATGCTTACCACAAGGATAGCGAAAAAGCTGTTGTTGGATATTATTCCGTTACCAAAAAAGATGAGGTCAAGGTAGAACTTACTTGTTCCGATCGCGTTGCCTTTCATCAATATACTTTCCCTTCTGAAAATGGAAAAGTTCTGCTTGATTTGCAGCATGGATTGCGTTTTTTGACTGACAGTTTAGTGCTAGAAAGTGATGTCAAAATTGTCAACAATCACAAGATATCAGGATATTGTAAAACAAAAAATTGGGTCACTAGAACATATTTTTTCACCATTGAATTTGATACGCCCTTTTCTGAATCAGAAAAATTACCTTCGAAAAAAAAAGAAAATGCGCCTAGATTTAATTTGTCTTTTGGTTTGAAAAGTAATCGGCTTTTAAAAGTGAAGATTGCACTTTCAACTGTATCCGTCGAGGGTGCAATAAATAATTTAGGTACAGAAATTCCTCATTGGGATTTTGATAGAGTTGTCCAAGAAAATCAAGTAGAATGGGACAAGTATTTGCGTAGAATCGAAATTCAAGCTCCACAAAAACAAAAGGAGATTTTTTACACTTCACTTTACCATTTGTTTCTACAACCATCGAATATTGCAGATGTTGATGGTTATTATCGAGGGGCAGATAATCAAATTGCACAAGCCATGAATAAGGAATACTATTCTACTTTGTCCAATTGGGACATTTACCGTGGTGCTTTTCCTCTTTTGCAGATTCTTGTGCCTGAAAAAATTGATGGAATTGTCAATTCAATGCTTTTGCATCATCAGGCTGCAGGCTTTTTGCCCATTTGGTCTGCGTGGGGGCAGGACAATTATTGCATGATTGGAAATCATGCCATTCCGATGATTTTATCTGCGTACAGAAATGGATTTAGGGGATTTGATGCACAGAAAGCGCTAGAATCTATGATTGAAACTAGTACAGTGTCACACATCAATTCCGATTGGGAATTATACAATCAGTATGGATATTACCCTTTCGATAAATTAGACAATGAATCTGTATCCAGAACTTTGGAAAGTGGCGTCGACGATTATAGTACAAGTCAAATGGCGAAATTATTGCAAAACAAAACCCAAGCCAAGTACTTTTCCAAAAGAGCTTTATATTACAAAAATCTTTTTGATCCAGAAACCCAATTATTTCGAGGTAAAGATACCAAAGGAAATTTTAGAGTTCCATTTTACCCGCTCGTTGCTACTTCACCCATGAACAATCCAGGCGACTATACAGAAGCAAATGCATGGCAATATTTCTGGACACCTGCTCAATATGATTTAAAAGGAATTACGCAATTGTTGGGAGGAAAGAGCAGCCTGACACGCCAACTAAATACTTTTTTTACCACAGAAACCCCCAACCCAAATAAATTTTTGGGTCAAGAAGCCATGATTGGTCAATATGCGCATGGCAATGAGCCAAGTCATCATATTTTGTACTTGTATGCTTTTTCAGACGAACCTCAAAAAGGTCAAGCGTATATTCATAAAGTTTTGCAGGAATTTCATGACAATACACCAAACGGTATGATTGGAAACGATGATTGCGGACAAATGAGCGCTTGGTATATTCTTTCTACTTTAGGATTTTATCCTGTGAACCCAACAAACGGACAATTTGTTTTTGGTAGTCCGCAGGTAGAAAAAGCCACCATACATTTTAACAATGGTAAAACATTGGAAATTCAAGGTGATCATTTTTCAGAGCGAACGCTGTACAACAATGTCAGACTTTGGAACAATCGCAGAATCAAAGATTCCTTTATTACCTATCAGCAAATCATTGAAGGCGGAATTTTAACATTTAAGATGTTTGAATAGCCAATCAAGAAATCTTGTTTTCTCTTTGTTGCTTGCGATAAACGGACGGCGAGATTCCTTTTTTCTTCAAAAAAACACGATTGAAATAACTCAAGCAGTCAAATCCACAAGAAAAAGCAATTCATGCAAGTTAAAATCAAATGCGAGTTTTGCATTACAAAATCAACATTCAAAGAAAAAATGCAGAACTTGGATATTGGATTGCAAAACCATTTTGAGGCAAGTTACTTTTTAAAAGCATTAAAAAAAGGCCTATATTTATCAAAAAATCACTTTATTTTGAAACACGGAAGTTTGCAGTAATATTGATATTCTGTGTTTTTAGATAAAAAATGAAAGATTTTGACTAAGTAATAAAACCAACACTCAATGGCTGAAAAGACAGAGATTTGGATAAGTAAGGGCTACGAATTTTTTTCATTGTTTGTTGAAAAAGGACTGATAATAGAACAACTTGCAAAAGAAGTTGGAAAAAGTAAATCATCCTTCTATCACCACTTTGCTGATTTAGAAATTTTCTTAGAAAAATTACTACAATACCATTTGAGCAAGTCCAACATAATTGCAGAAAAGGAAAGAAAGTCGTTTTTGTATGAATTTTTGGTGGAGCTGATACAGGTAAATCAGCGCTGTCTAGGTTAATTTGTGATGAGCTGAAAAATCCAAAACATTAAATGCAATTTCATATGTACTGATGATTTAAATAAATAACTTTTGAATGAAAAAAATCGCTGTAATTATTTTCGTATTTATTTTACAAGCAGCTCACGCGCAAGAGGAGATTGCCATCAGCGATTTTGTGCCCCAAGTTTTTCTCTTCAAAAACGATATTTTTGAAAAATACCAATACAAATCTTTCAATTATGAAAGTACCTTGCTCGATTGGGAGAAAAAATCGAAGGAAGAATTCAAAATTTTTTCAAAGAATGAAAAGCAAATCATTTATAATCAAATCGATCGGGCTTTTTCCGATACAATAAGGCATGTATTAGATTTTAACGAACATAAACAACTGAAGAAATGGGAGATTGATGTAAAAGATTGTTACGATCGAAAATCTTCTGATATGCCTCAACCACTTATTTCGAAGGTGGAAGTAACATATAATCCCAACGGTCAAATTTCAGGAATTTCAGGACATTGTAAATCGAACGAATATGCAACCAAGACAAGCTACCACTACAACGAAAGTAAACACTTAGATTCCATCATTTTCAGTGAAGGATATTCCAATCAAAGGATCTTTCGAAAAGTCATTTTTGTCGATACCACGATTTTTTCTGGAGAACCCAAAAGTTCTATGGTGTTGATTTTGAATACCAACTTTGACTACAAAAGATGGTTGCAAGTTGAATTAAATAAAACGACAAACAACAGTGAAATTCAAACTGGAGAAATTAGCTCTAGAAACCGCGCACCAAAACTCCAAGAATTTGGCAATGGTGCCGGAACCAATTTTGTGTACGAGTTTGATTCGCTGGGCAGAATTACTTCCCTGAGAACGATGAATGCAAATGCCGAATACATTGCTGATTTGGCAACTTATGGATGTGATTTTCGCGATGCAAATTGCGACGGACCTTCCGTTATTGAATTTTATTATCAAAACGACAAAATTTCCGGAATAGAGATGGCTTCTTATAGCGCTCCAAATGAAGCTGGCAAATTAAGTTGTCGTTGTTTAATGAAAATTACCTACCGAAAAGACAAAATCAAAGAAATCATTTTTTATAATGGCTTGGATTATTTTAATTGGATTTTAGTCAAAAAATGGAATAAACGAAAAGGATTTTTCATTCCGAAGGATATTTCTTCAGAAATCAAATAAGTTCAATCAAAACGTAAATCTTTTTACAGGAATTTTTGTAATTATTGATGATTCAGATCCGTTTTTAATAAAATGATTGACTTTTACGAGATAAAATACGTTGTATTCAATATAAACTGAATAAAACACTGAGTTTGGACAATAAGAAAATAGAATTCATTTATTGGTTTGCATACTACAACCTGGATTCGCCGAGTGTAAGGTATAGAGCAAAGTATCCGCTTGATTTTTTCAAAGAAGAAAAAGGAATTGACAGTTATTTGGTAGTTCCAAGTTATTCAATTTCAGGAATTTATTGTTTCTAAAAGCTTATTTATCGGCGTTATTTTTTAGGAAAAGAAACTCCTTGATCGTCATTCAGCGCGTTCAATCAAATTTCATTTATGCTGGTTTATTGAAATTACTCGTTCGAATTAGGCGGAAGGACACCGTTTACGATCTTGACGACGCAGATTATTTAGAAGAAAACCAAAAAACGATATCTTATTTTGTCAAACATTGCGCTAAAATTTCAGCAGGAAGTAATGCCATCGCTGCATATTTGAGTCGATTTAATCATCAAATAGTCCATACTACTTCTCCGACAGTTGATTTGAATATCATTAAAACTGAAAAGAACGAAAAATTGACCATTGGCTGGATTGGCGGTTTTGGTGGTGAACACAAAGAAAGTCTTATCGATTTGGTTTTTCCAGCAATCAAAGCAATTGCTTTTCCTGTAAAATTTGTATTGATTGGAGTGTTGAAAGACGAAGATAAAACTTTCATCAAACAGTATTTTCAAGACAATCTGAACGTCGAGATTGAAGTACCAACAGGAATTAATTGGCACGACGAAGCAGGACTTCAACAACGAATTGCAGCGTTGGATCTCGGTGTTGCCACGCTTGCAAATTCTGAAATGCAACTTTCCAAGTCTGGAATCAAAGCCAAACAATATTTGAACAACGGCGTTCCAGTACTCAGCACAAATCTGCCAGAAAATAACAGCGTGGTTGTTGACGGTTTGAACGGATTTTTTTGTAAAACAACTACCGATTTTATGGCTAGGTTTAATCAATTTGGAGAAATGTCAAAAAAGGACTATCTTCAATTTTCAAAAAATGCGCGTAAATCTATTGTGAATTTTAATCACGAACGTTATTTTGCAGATTTTGAGAAGATTAAATTTGGTTTTGAACGAGGTGGGAGCAATTGAATCAAAAGATTCAAAACCTCAAATTAAATGAGATAAATTAAAGAAGAAATAGAAACAAAATACGAAATTATGGCATTGATAAATCCACACATCAACTTCAACGGCAATGCCGAAGAAGCATTCAATTTTTACAAATCCGTTTTTGGCGGATAATTCGCAACGATCATGCGTTTCAAAGATATGGCTAGCGACGAATTTCCTGTTGCGAAACATGAAGCAAATAAAATTATGCACATTGCTTTGCCTATCGGAAAAAATGTTTTAATGGCCAATGATGTCCCAGAAATGATGGGGCGCACCAATGAAAACGAAAATCGAAGCAAAATCTCCATCAGTGCAGAAAGCAAAGAAGAAGCTGATAAACTATTCAACGGACTTTCAGCAGGTGGACAAATTGAAATGCCCATCGCAGATAGTCCTTGGGGTTCTTATTTTGGCATGTTTAGAGACAAATATGGAATAGAGTGGATGGTGGATTTTGATGCGAATTATAAAGCCGAAATTTGATTTGTCCACGACAGTATAGCAATTTGAAAAACACATAATTAAACATGAAAAAAGACAAAATATTTTTTTGGACAGCAACCATAATCATCGCTTTATTTGAAGGAGTTATGCCCGCATTGACTTCACAAAGTGAATTAGCGAAAGAAGGAATTAGACATTTGGGCTATCCTCCATATTTTGGAAATGCTTTGGTTGTTTTCAAAGTGTTGGGCGTATTGGTTTTAATTATTCCTCAAGTTCCAAAAAGAATGAAAGAATGGGCCTATGCGGGTTTTGTATTTGACTTCATTTTTGCAACAATTAGTCACGGCGCAGTAGACGGAATCAATGGACAAACATTTATGCCATTAATCATTTTTGCAATTTTAGTCGTGTCATACATTTACTACCATAAATTAAATTCCGTTAAAAGTTGATTTTACATTTTTTTTAAATCGGAATTTTATAATATAGTTTGCTATCACAAAAAAAGGCTAACACTTAGCAAATAGGCTTGCAATTGAAAAAGAAAAAAAAAGTATTTTTACATCTGAACTTTTAAGTGAAAAAGATGAAAATAAAGGTGCTGCTTAGTTGCTTTTTTATGGGGTTGATTTCAATCACATTTGCTACAACCCTATTTGTAAATTCTAATGCATCAGGTGCGAACAATGGTGCAAATTGGAACGATGCGTTCAATGATTTACAATCGGCGATTGCGATTTCAACTTTTGGAGATGAAATTTGGGTTGCTGCAGGAACATACAAACCAACATCAACTACCGATAAGACAGTTTATTTTGAAATTAAAAACGGCACCAAGGTCTATGGAGGATTTAATGGCACGGAAACTTTTCTAAATGAGCGAAATCCAATTGCCAATGTGACCATTTTGAGTGGAGATATTGCGACAAGTTCAACTTTTGATAATTCATATCATGTTGTTTATTTTTGGAATACTAGTAATCAAACGCTTTTAAACGGATTTACAATTAGAGGTGGAAATGCTATTCTAGATGGGAGTGCGGATGCAGGAGGTGGAATTTACGCTTCGAATTCAAGTGCAGTGATTGAAAATTGCAAGTTTATTAGCAATGTAGGTGATTATGGTGGAGCTTTGGCACAGGTCAATACTGGCATTTGTACTGTCAAAAATTGTGTTTTTGAAGCCAACAATAGCAACACAGTAGGAGGAGCAGTTTACCTTTCTAATGATATGGCTTTTTTTACAGATTGTTTTTTTACATACAATCAGAGTAGTGGAGATGGAGGAGCTGTTTACTTGAATTCCTCTGAATTTAATTTTGACAGATGCGTTTTTTCAGGCAATACATCTGTTGACGATGGAAGTGTTTTTTATGTTGGAAATTTTGCTACATTAATCTTGTCAAATAGTTTATTGGTTGGTAATTATGCTAGCGGACAGGAAGTTATTTCCATGAATGAGTCTTTTAATCAAGAAGTGAATGAAATTATAAATTGTACAGTCGCCAATAATCGACAGCTTCAAAATGGATCTGGTACAAGAGCAATAACAATGAATTCAATTAGCACCATAGCAAATTCAATCATTTGGGATAATGGAGGAGATTCTGAGGTTTTAGCTACTGGAGTGAACATAAATAATTGTATAATCCAACCAGCTACAAATAACGCCAATGGAACAAATGTACTTTCTATTGATCCACAATTTAGCAATCCAGGCAATTTAGCTTTAGCGCCATTTGATGCATCATCCTTAGATTATCATTTGGGATTATTTTCTCCTGGCATTGACTATGGATTAGATATAAGTGTTTTAGGAACTAACGACCTTGATGGTTTAACGCGCATTCAAAATGTTGTTGATTTAGGAGCGTATGAATCTTCATTTTGTTCATCACCGCTCACGCTAGATCAAAATGGTCCATTTAACATTTGTGGGGGTACTCCAATTACATTATCTGTTTCAGGGGCAAGTTTATATAATTGGTCAACTGGAAGTTCTGATTCTTTTATTACGACAAACATTGCTGGAAATTATTCGGTGGTCTTTCAAGATTTTAACGGTTGTAGAGGTCAAATAAATATTCCTGTGTTAGCAAGTATTTTGCCAACTCCAACAATTGTTTTCACAAATGGAAGTTTATCAGTTGGAAGTTTCAATACTTATCAATGGAGTTTTAATGGAACTGCTATAAATGGTTCAAATCAAGCCAATCATATTCCACTTGAAGGTTATGGTTTATATTCTATAGAAGTTACCAATAGTGCTGGTTGCTTGGGACTTGATACTTTTTGCCTCTCTCCCGCAATGATTTCACCAAATGGTTCTACAACTTTTTGCGATGGTGAATCAGTAACTTTAACTGCCGAAAATGGGTCAAATTTTGTTTGGTCAAATGGTGAATTGGATTCTGAGATAACAGTTACAGAAGCAGGTACCTACACTGTTACCGTCCTAAATCAAACTGCAGGTTGTCCTGTAACACTAAGTCAATTAGTGAATGTTAATGCAAATCCCTTACCTGTCATTAACTTTTTAGGTGGACTTTTAACAACTGGAAATTTTGAGACTTATCAATGGTTTTTTGAAGGCAATTTAATAAACGGTGCCACATCCTCCTCGCTGCTTCCATCCAATGGAAATGGAGCGTATTCAGTTGTGGTAACAAATGCAGATGGTTGTGAAGGTACATCGCTCATTTACAATTATAGCAATGTGGGTATTAAAGAGGAACATATCGGTAACTTTGCTTTTTTTCCGAATCCTGTTTCCAAGGGGGCGGGAGTAACAATTTATTCTTCATTTGATGCCAGCGCTGCCATCATTCATTTGTATGATATTACAGGAAAGATTTGTTTTGAATCAATAATGACTCAAAATCCTGAGAATCTAAATTTATCAGGCTTACAAAGAGGCGTTTACATTATAGAACTATCAACTGAACAAGGAAGTATCCGAGAACAACTGGTAGTCGATTGAATTTAATAATCAGCTTTCGTCGTTCTATTCTAAAAGTAAAATAACGATATTTTTTCTTAGAAAAATCAAAGTATAATTGACTTTGTAGACATCAATATAACTTGAAAAGTAAATTCACACTCCAATGAAACAAGATTTATCGCCTTTTGTTAGTCAAATCCAAACAGTTTCAAATTTCGAATCGCTTGTTTCAACACCTTTTTTAGGAGAAATGAATGCCATTTGCTGGAATCGAAAATTGGAAGGTGATTTTGCTGAAATCGTTGATAAATTTGAAATAACAGAGAATTTGGAAGAAATTGATTTGGATGAACTTCGAGATTTGAAATTAAGTCAACAAGGCAATTTAGCACGTGAAATTTTGTTGAATGATTACCAACTATTAAAAGATTATGGTGCTTCGCCTTCGCTCAATATCATTGAGTTTTATGAACGAGATGACAGCTTTCCATTTTTCCCAACTGATGTTTACTCGTATCATGTCGATCGTTCACCGATTCCAACAGCCACATTTTTATGCACTTATTTTGGTGCCGCAAGTGAATTGATTTCAAATGCTGAAGCGGAACAAAAAGTTTTGATTCCTGAAATCAGAGAAGAACTCAGAAAGTTATTTCACGGAAAAGAGGAAGATTTTGATGCTTTTTTGACCGAAAATTTCTTTGATTTACACTATCAAGCGAAGCCAGCTGCGCAAATCATCCATCTTGGAATTGGAAACATGTGGAGATTGGCGGTAGATCATCCTGAAAGTAATTGTCTTCCATGCGTGCACCGTGCACCAAAGGAAAAAATAGGAGAGAAGCGATTGTTGATGATTTGTTGAAGAAAGTTTCGAAGTAAAATTTTAATTAAACTTGAGGCTGAAAGTCCAAGTAGCACAAGTAAAAAGCAAAAAAAAATGAGGAAGAAAAAGTTCGTTTCAGGAGAAACGCATAGAATAAACTTGAATACAAAAAACACTATGAAATTTTTCAAAACTATTTTCACTTTATTTTTTGTTACCATTTTAAGTTCTTGCAACCATGCTCAAAATGAACACACAAACGCCCAACATTTGATTCTTTTTCAAGATGAAAATGGAAATTACAGTTTAAAAGACCAAGCTGGGAATGTTGTTGTGACTGAAAACAAAGCGCTGGGTGAGGTTTCCATCAATGAATTTCACGAAGGTTTAGCCGTTCTAAAAATGAATGGGAAAGTTGGTTTTATTGATTCAACTGGAAAGTTGGTTATTCCATTGAAATTCAAAGCAGCTGCTAGTTTTTCAGATGGACTCGCGATGTTTAGAATAGATGGAAAACGAGGCTACATTGACAAATCTGGAAACGTCGTTATTAAGCCTGAGTATGATTTTACAGCTGGATTTTCCGAGAATCTTGCCCGAGTAGCAATTGCAGAGAAATGGGGTTTCATTGATAAAACTGGAAAAATCGTTGTAAAACTTGACTTTGATTTCGCCAATGATTTTTCCGATGGTTTGGCGCTGGTTCAAATGAAAGAAAAGTTTGGTTTTATTGACAAAACAGGAAAAGTAGTTATTCCTTTAGGTAAGTACGAAGATTTGGAGTCCTTTTCAGATGGAATGGCGGTTTTTAAAATCAACGATAAAATTGGATTTATTGACAAAAGAGGTACTGTCATCATTCAACCAAAATACGATTTTGCTTTGTGTTTTACTGAAGGTTATTCTAGTGTTGAATTAAATGGAAGACAAGGACTTATTGACAAAACCGGCGCCGAAATAATTCCTTTGAAATATCAAAGCGTTACTAATTTTTACAACGGCAAAGCGACTGTTATTTTAGAAGACAAATGGGGAATTATTGACCCAACAGGAAAGGAAATTATTCCTTTGAAATATGAGCAAATCGAATCCATTTCTGATGGCATAGTTCCTGTAAAGTTAAACGGAAAATGGGGCGTTGTCAATGATAAAGGAGCGGAAATAGTTCCATTTAAATACGATTATATTCAATCTTTTTCGGAGGGAATTGCAGCAGCTCAGTTAAATGGAAAATATGGATTTATCGATACAACTGGAAAGGTATTAATTCCATTTAAATATGATTGGTGTCATGATTTTATAAACGGAAAGGCCAAAGTTGAACTAAATGGAAGAAAATATTCTATTGATTTGAATGGAAAAAAAATAGCTGATTTTTAAGGGAAAAAACATCCAAAAACTGAAGTAAATTGGAAAAGACAAACGAAGATTTTGAAAAAGTAATTGCCAACTTTTCTATTGAGATCAAAGTTATCGCAAGTACTACAAGACAATTGATTTACGACCTTATGCCTAAAGTTGTGGAAGTTGTTTGGTTACAGCAGAAAAATATTGGTTTTGGTACTGGAATAAAAAAAAATACAGCGCATTTTTGCTATATTATGCCGGCAAGCAAACATGTAAATTTAGGATTTAATTATGGTTCGGAACTTCCTGATCCTCATGGTTTACTTGAAGGTACAGGAAAATTATTTAGACATATCAAAATCAAATCGGTTGAACAACTCAAAGACAAAAATTTAATTGAATTATTGAAATTTTCAATGAATCACAGAGTTCCTAAAATTGAGTAAAAATAACTAATTGTAGAACTTGAATGTTTTTTAAATTTGTTGTAAAATGGAGAATAAAAAGGTTTCAAAATTTTGTGTAAACGGACATCAATTTTATAAAAGTTCAATTTGTCCTGTTTGTCCAATTTGTGAAAATAATCGTTTATCCAAGGATGATTTTTTGTCCAATTTGAGTGCACCAGCTCGTCGAGCACTTGAAAGCAATGGAATTAAAACGATCGCTATTCTTGCTCAATTCAGTGAGAAAGAAGTGCTAAAATTTCATGGAATGGGGAAAAGTACCATTCCTAAATTGAAGCAATTTCTTGCAGATCAAAATCTAGAATTTAAAATTGAGTAAACAGATATAATTTTGATTCTAACAACTTCAAGTGAGTGGCCTACAGGAGAAGAAACATTTCATTCCAGCCCGTTCGTAGATTTATCTATTTTACTACCCATTTTAGGGATTGTCGTTGTTTTGATAACGATTTTTTTGTTTGTTAAAAAGTACAAAAAGAAAAAATAATAGTTTTAGAGTAACCAATTGAAATAATGTACCGTTCGTTTTAGATTTGAACCAATGTTGAATGACATTAATGAAAACAATTTTTGTAATTTTGATAGGCTTGAATTGATTGCTTTTTTTAAAAAATAAAAACTAACATAATTTAAAATTATGAAAAAACATATATCCACTTTAATCATGGTCCTTTTATTATCCACTGGACTAGAAGCTCAATTTCACAATTTAACTGTCAATGGCGGTTATGGCTCCGGATCTTTTCAAGTGGGCGATACGGTTCACATTTGGTGTGAAGCATATGATAATTCTAAAACTTTTTCCAATTGGAATGGTGATTCACAATTTTTATCGAATCCAAATGAATGGCACACAACGCTTGTTATGCCAAATCAAGATGTTACTGTGACATCACAAACCGCAAATATGCCGGCTTACAATATCAATTATGAACAAATCATGGGAGCTGACAATTTGAAGAACGTGTATTCCTTTTTTCCGCCAAATCCGAAAGGTTTATTGTATTTATTTCATGGCACAAGTGGCTCTGCTTCCAATTGGATAACGACAGTGGAATACCGAAGTTTTGTAAACCGTGCCATTGCAGATACTTTTGCGATTATCGTTACAGAAGCAGAAGAAATAACTTTGAATACAGATTTGAATGGTGACGGAAAATTGAGATGGCAAGGATTTCCCATTGATACCGTAAATGGCATTGATTATCAAAACATTAAAATCATAACAGATACATTTATTAATCGGGGTGATTTACTTCCAACTTTACCTAAATTCTCTGTAGGAATGAGCAATGGTGGTTCGTTTTCAGCAGCTACCTCCTACGCATTGAACTACAAAGCTGGGATTTCATATTGTGCATCTTCTGCTCAAGCAATTTTTGGGGTGAGAAACAATCCTTTTGCTTTTCGCATGGCAAAATACGATGACAATGCCGAAGTTGGTCCTGAAGGGAATTATGAAGCATGGCAAAATGATTCAACATTGCAGGCGAGAGGCATCTGTCACGATTATAAAATAATCGATAAGCAACCGATTTATCCTGAAAGGTTTGCTAGAATTCCTGGTGTTTCTATTGCAACATCAATTGCAATCTTCAATCAGTTAGCAAACAATGGACAGTTGGATAGCGAAAATTACGCATTGCATTCTGACACCATTAAAAATCATATTTTAGCAACTCCTGCGCTTTATTCGAGTTTCGTAGGACTCACAAATGAACAGAGACTGGAGGTTTTGAGTCAAATCTCAGCTTCAAATGCAGAACACAAGTTTTACAGTGATTTTAATTTTGAAAGTCTAGACTTTTTTAATCGGCTTTGCAGTCAAACCGCAAGTTTCGTTGAATTGGGAACAAAGAATAATTTGATAAAAATGTATCCGAATCCAACAAATCAGCAGGTCAATATTTTTGTTCCAGAAACAATTTATTCTTTAGAAATAATCGATCAAATTGGAAGAACTGTTTGGACAAAACACAACATCATTGACAAAGTTACGATCGACTTATCAGATTTTCAAAATGGAATTTACCTTGCAAAAATTAATTTCCCAAATGGAGAAAGCAGCATGAAAAAGTTAATGAAAGAATAACGTACATTTTTCAATTTTCCTCAAAAAGTGATTGTTGTCAAAATTTAGCTTATTTTGTGTTTAGTTTTGTGTGTTATAAAAGTCGATTTATAAATCAAAAATTAATCTTTTTTAATTTCCATGAAAAATTCAATTGTCCTATTATCAATAGTAGTATTTCAGGTTTCTCTAGTGTTTGCTCAGACAAAACCAACCATCGAATTCGTTGAAATTCCAGCGGGTACATTTACAATGGGAAGTCCAACCACTGAAGTTGATCGTTATGCAGACGAGGTGCAGCATGAAGTCACAGTCAGTGCTTTCAAAATGAGTAAATTCGAAGTTACTTTTGAACAATACGATTTATTTTGTGAAGCTACCGGAAGAGTAAAACCCAAAGACGAAGGTTTTGGCCGAGGAAAACTTCCTGTTATTCATGTTTCTTGGGTAGATGCAAACGCATTTGCAACTTGGATAGGCGCGAGATTGCCAACTGAAGCAGAATGGGAATACGCTTGTCGCGCAGCTGCAACAACTCCTTTTTCCACTGGAAAAAATATTTCCACAGATCAAGCAAATTTTGATGGAAATTATACCTACAATAAAGGAGAAAAAGGAATCTTTAGAAAGAAAACAACGCCAGCAGGAAGTTTTGAGCCAAACGCTTTTGGGCTCTACGATATGCATGGTAATGTTTGGGAATGGTGCAGTGATTTTTATGGTCCATATTCCAAAGAGCCTCAAATCGATCCGAAAGGACCAGAAAAAGGAATTTATCACCCCATTCGTGGCGCAAGTTGGTTTTTTGCATCTAGATTTTGTCGCGCCGCTCGTAGAGGAACAAATGTACCTGATTACCATGGTGATGATTTGGGATTTAGGGTGGTAGCCAATTAATTTATGATTGAATTTTGTAAATTTTTGTGAATTTAATTGCAAACATTTCAGTTAACAATCGGTTTGAGAAGAATAGAAAAGAATAAAATTAATGTAAAGATTAGAGGATGAAAACGTTGCATATTCAGATTATTGAAACTTTGATTGTTTTGGGGATTTACATCGCGCTTTATCTTATTTTCAAAACGATAATCAATAATTTTTTAAAGAAAACAAAACTTGAAAGAGGTAGAAGAAAGATGGCGATTCGTGCAGTTCAGCTTTTTACAACTATGACAGCAATAATTATTTTGACTGGCATTTGGGGGTTTAAACAAAGCCAAATAGCCCTTTTTGCAAGTTCTATTTTAACAGCGCTCGGAATCGCTTTTTTTGCGCAATGGTCACTTCTTGCAAATATTACATCCAGTATATTGATTTTCTTTAATCATCCCGTCAAATTGGGCGATTATGTGAGAATCTTACACAAAGATTATAATTATGAAGGTACTGTAGTGGAACTGAACTATTTTTTTGTGCATATCAAATCTCCCAACAGTGAAATAATTACCATTCCTAATTCTCATTTTTTTTCAAGTTCATTTTCAGTAACTGAAAAAAAAGACGAAAATCAAAAAGATGACAAATGAAAAAAAGGATTCTTGTTTTGATTTTTAATCTCATTCTAGTTTCTGCGTTTTCTCAAAAAATTGAACTAGGTTCTTGGAATATTCTAAATGCAAAATATAATTTAAATAACAAGTGGAGTTTTTTTGGAGAAGCTCAAGTGAGATCTTTGAAATTTTACAATAATTTTCATTATCATGAAGTAAAAGGAGGATTTAATTTTAAACCTGTAAAAAACTTAACATTATCCTTAGGGGCAGGAAATTATCAAACTTACAAAGAAGGTGGTGATTTTGTCTTACCGAAAAATAACAATGAGCTTAGGATATGGCCACAAGTTATTTTGTCTCAAACCGTTGGACAAATTAAGATTGAACAAAGATATCGGTCCGAATTTAGATTTACCTCAAACGGATACAGGAACCGATTTAGATATAGATTGGGTTTGATTTATTCCTTTGGAAAGGAAAAAAATGCATTTCAACCTTTTCAATTTAACCTCAGTAATGAAATCTTTTTCACAGATTCTGAACCTTATTTTGAACGGAATAGAATATTGGCAGCATTTAGTTATAAACCAAACGAATCTGTACTTTTACAAATAGGTTATTTACATCAATTTGACTACAAGATCAATGATGAAACGGGTAGAGATTTCCTTCAAATAGGTTGTTTTTTTGAATTTTTCAGCAAAAAAACGCAGGGTAAGAAAACCGAAATTGAAATCAAAGACAACTAATTTTTGTTTACTTTGTTTAGAAGACTTTCCCTGGAAAAAAAATCAGCTTACAGATGTATTTAGCGTTTCAATTTTTGAAAAAGGGTAAGGTAAACAAGGAAGAATTAATTATAATTGAACAATCATTAAAATGGAAATAATTTTAGAAACGGAACGACTCTTTTTGAGAGAATTAACTATGGAAGATCAAGAAGATTTGTTTGAACTTGATTCCGACCCAGAGGTACATCGTTATTTAGAGAATAATCCAGTAAAATCAATCGATGAAATATTGGAGGTAATTAATATGTTGCAACAGCAATATCTTGAAAACGGTATTGCACGTTGGGCTGTTGTTGACAAAAAAAACGAAAGAGTGCATAGGTTGGTGTGGACTTAAATATTTCAAAGAATCATTGAATAATCACAGTCACTTTTATGAGCTAGGCTACAGATTTAAGCAAAAGCATTGGGGAAAAGGTTTCGCAACAGAATCATCAAATGCTATTTTGAAATATGGTTTTAAAAAGTTGCACATTAAATCCATATACGCAATTACCCACCATGAAAATGTAAACTCAATGCATGTGCTACGCAAATTGGGTTTTAAATTCATTGAAACATTCGACTATGAAGGTGATCCTACCAGTTGGTTTGAGCTTACTAAAAGCGATTGGGAAAATTCAATCTAAAATACTTGTTTTTTGTTAAACTAAATTTATTGACTCTGCAAGGATTTTGGAAGTTATCTTTTTGTTTCTTAGTTTCTTTCTGAATATTTTTTTAAAAAAATGTTGAATTGTAAATTAATTTTTTAATTTTATTGTTTAAATAGATTGATTGATTATTAATTGATTATTAACCTTTTTTTAAGTGGAGATTGAAGGCTTTTGAATTGAACAAAAATTGATTTAAATGAACAGGAGGTACATTTTTTGTGGGTACTTCAGAACAATAAAGTGAGTTTTTCAATGACAAAGTTTTGAATTAGTTCTTTGGTTGGAAAATCTAAATTTAAAAGATATTCATGAGAAAATATTCAGAAATAGAAGATTTAAATTTCTTAAGCGAAAGTGCATTGGAAAGTTCATTGGCTGGATTTTGGGATTGGAGTATTGCTACAAACGAAGAGTACTTAAGTCCAAGATTTAAAGAAATGTTCGGTTATGCAAATCATGAAATGGAAAATTCACCTGATTCATGGAAAGCGATTGCTTACCAAGAAGATTTGCCACAAATGTATCAATCCTTTACAGATCATGTCGTGTCGAAAGGAAAAGTGGCATTTAATTCAGTAGTAAGATATTATCACAAGAATGGTAGCACGGTTTGGGTTCGATGTAATGGAAAAGTTGTAAAATGGTCCGAAGACGGTGAACCTTTGCGAGCAATCGGTTGCCACGTGGATATTACAGAGGAAAGAGAATTACAAATTAAACTACAAAAAACAATAGCAGAACGCGATTTTTTCTTGAAAGAAGTGCATCACAGGGTTAAAAATAATTTACAACTGTTGCTCAGTATCACGAGATTGAAAACGAAAAATGGTTTGATTGAAACCCATGAAATTGAAGATTCGATTTATTCCATCGCACGTGCTTACGAAGCAATTTACCAAGTGGAACAAGTGCATTCAATTTCTATAGAAAATTACTTGAAGCAAATCATTAAACCAATCATATCAGGTAGAAATATTGATTTCAAAATCAAGGCCGTAGAAGTTAATAAAGGAATTGATTTCCTTATTCCAATCGGTTTGATTATTACAGAGTTGGTTAATAATTCGCTCAAGCACGCTTTTGAAGATTTGAATGAGAATAATATTTGTTTGGAAATTGAAACAGAAAATAATAAGTTGAAGATCAAGTACTGTGACAATGGAAAAGGTTTTGGTGATGATTTTTTGGCGCAAATTGATACCTGTGATTCTTTTGGAATTTCCATTATGCAAGGATTAATTGACCAATTATCCGGTCAAATTAGGTATTTCGATGAAGAAGGTGCTTCGGTCGAGATTATTATCGATTTGGGTGAAAAATGATTGTTTTGTTAAAAAACTTAATTAATGGTTAATCTGTCTACTTGGTAATCTTTTAAAATGAGCAAATAAAAGCTTTTCATAATATAGGCTGAATTTTACAAGATAGAAAGATGAAGATTTTTGAAATTTCAATAGATTCTAAAGATTGGAAAAAAAGAGTTTATTTTGCTGAAATTAAAGACGCTAAAGGTCAAGTTTACTTCAGAAAACTAGTTAAACAGAATTGATATTAATTGTTTGCTTGGATAGTTACTTATCAAGGTAGATTCATTTTATTAATATTGGGGGTTTATAAGGTTGAAAATCAAAAATATAAAAATTGGAACAAATGAATTTGAAGATTGGATTTCCTAACTCACATCACAACTTGTGCTATGGGAGATTATTGCGAAACCATAAGCAACACAAATGAAATGAAAATTTTCAACTTGGGGCGCTTTTTTTACGTTAACTACAAATGTTTATATTCACGATGCTAATATGAAAATTTCAAAATTACTTTCGATTTCTACTTTTATCTTTGTATTTGCAGTGTTCTTTATGTTTGGGGCTTGTGAAAAGGAAAAGATTTCCAAACAAGTCTACAAAACACAAAATGTATTTGTAATTGTCGTTGATGGTGCTAGATTTTCCGAAACATGGGGACATTCAACACGACAATTTATTCCATATCGTTCGAAAATGCTGAAGGAAGGTGTCTTATGTAGTAATTTTTACAACAATGGTACTACTTTCACTTGCTCTGGTCATCAAGCGATGTGCACAGGTGTTTATGAAAGTATAAACAATGCCGGAACGCAACTGCCAACCAATCCATCAGTTTTTCAATATTGGTTACAAAAATCAAAAAGTCCCAACATTCAATCCTGGGTGATTGCATCCAAAGATAAATTAGAAATCCTTTCTGATTGTGTTGATCCAATTTGGAATGGAAAATTCAAACCATCGACCGATTGTGGAGTAAATGGATTATTCACTGGATATAGAGAAGACAGCGTAACCTTTAATCACTTAAAAACAATTATTCAAAACAATACAGTAAGATTGGCGATTGTCAATTTTAAACAGCCTGATGTGGCAGGTCACGCTGCAGATTCTGCCGCTTATTTGCAGGGAATTATAGATACAGACAAATACATCCATGATTTTTGGAAAATGTTGCAAAATGATCCGAAATATAAAAATAAAACGACGTTGATTGTGACAAACGATCACGGTCGTCATTCGGCAGGCCATGCCGATGGTTATATTTCTCACGGAGATCTTTGTGAAGGGTGCAGACACATTGAGTTTTTCGCAATTGGACCAGATTTTAAAAGAAATTATACTTGCGAAACATATTACGAACAAGTTGATATCGCTAACACAGTGGCAGAGTTGTTGAATTTCAAAGTACCAACGTCTACAGGTAGGGTGATGAAAGATGTTTTTAGACATTAGACCCAAGATATTAGACCCGAGATATTAGACTCAAGACAATAGACCTAAAACAATAATAATTTCAAAAATCTAATAATCTAACACCGCCGCAAGAAGACGCTCAGCGAATCTAATACCACCGGAGGTAGCCACGAAGTGAGCGCGTAGCACCGACGAAGTGAATCTAATTATCTTATATACTAAAATTCCGCACCGAGGCAACCTTTCATTTTGCGAATAGTATTTAAACAGAATTTAAATTACTTAGCCATGAAAAAAATAATCGTTTCAGTTACTTTAGTTGTTATCGGTTTAACAACAGCATGTAAAAAAGAAGTTATACCCACACCACCAACTAATAGTTCTACTGATTTAAAAGATTTTCACAGTTCAAAAGTGAATCAATTAAAACAAAACTTTACGGTAAATACGACTTTGGGTGCAACAATTATTGGATCTAGAGGTACGAAAGTGACAATTTTACCAAATGGTTTGAAATGGTCC
Organism: Flavobacteriia bacterium; assembly: GCA_947462925.1. Taxonomy (GTDB): domain Bacteria; phylum Bacteroidota; class Bacteroidia; order Flavobacteriales_D; family Crocinitomicaceae; genus JAQVCM01. The sequence goes on from CANHQP010000036.1 coordinate 32,602, forward strand.
AATGGGCAAACGGTGTCGGGGAATGTGAATATTGAACTAGTAGAAATATTCGATCGCGGAACCATGGTTCTTGCCAATAAACCAACAATGGGTATTTTGCCAAATGGAGATTTAGCGCCACTTGTCTCAGGAGGGGAGTACTACTTGAGAATTACACAAAACGGTCAAGAATTGAGCACCACTTCAGGTGTGTTCATTGAAGTGCCAACATTCAATCTTGACGCAGGGATGCAATTGTTTGATGGAATTATTGATGGAAATGATAATTTGACTTGGGATTTGACGACTGATACAATTAATTTCAATCAAGATTCCTTGGGTACCACTTACGCCTTTTTTGATGATTCTTGGGGCTGGACAAATGTTGACCGCTTTTATGACGACCCAAGACCAAAAACAACAATCAAAGTGAAGTTGCCTTCTGGATTTGATAATTCTAATGCGAATGTCTATATCACTTATGATGGTGAACCAACGGCATTGGCTTCTTTGGATGTGTTTACAACAGATGGTTATTTCTCTGAACACTATGGTTTGATTCCGATTGGATTGGAAATCCACGTAATTGCAATTACTATTGTTGATGGTCAATTGAATTATGCGATTCTTCCTCAAACAGTTGATTCCAATGAAATTATGATCATGCCTAGTTTCTCACCAATTAGTGAAACAGCTTTAGTTACATTAATCAATGACTTGCCGTAATAAACTTTAGTTTGATTTGTTCAGAAAGCCGGATGGAAAATTTTCATTCGGCTTTTTTTAAACTTTTAATTTCATTGTTTACAAGAATAAAGAACTCATTGACAAGAACTTATGTGGCTAAAAATGGATCCCAGCCAAGAAATTCAAAAAATGGCAAAAAGTGTGAATCCACAGAACAAAAAGGGGATAAGAATGTTGAATACTTTATAAAATCAGCCTTTTTCAATTAGTAAGACAATTTCATAACCATGACAAAAGATGTAATAATTATAGGCGCTGGACTTTCTGGACTTGCAGCAGCAATACATTTACAAAATGAAGGACGTAAGGTTTTTATAATAGAAGCAAGCGACAGGCCAGGAGGTAGAATTAAAACTGATTTACATCAAGGTTTTCGTTTAGATAGAGGATTCCAAGTTTTATTAACAGCATATCCAGAGGCGCAAAAAATCTTAGATTACGAAGCTTTAAATCTTCAAAAAATGTTGCCTGGAGCACATGTTCTATTCGATGGTGGGAGTTTTGAAGTGTCAGATCTATTTCGCCGACCTTCAGCCCTTTTTTCTACACTATTTGCACCTGTTGGGTCATTGAAAGATAAATTGTTGACTTTTATGCTTAAAAAGAATTTGCAAAAATTAAGTATTGATGAAATCTTCAATCAACCAGAAAGAACGAGCATCGAAAAAATCAATGAATACGGATTTAGTTCAAAAATGATAAATCGATTTTATGCTCCTTTCATGTCTGGAATTTACCTTGAAAATAAACTTCAAACATCCAGTCGAATTTTTGACTTTGTAATGAAAATGTTTTCAGAGGGTGACGCAGCAATTCCAGCCCTTGGAATGGAAGAAATTCCAAAACAAATGGCTTCAAAATTACCTGAAGATTGTTTTTTGTTTAATCAAAAAGTAGCGGATATCATTGACAATAAAGTTTATACCGAAGATGGGAAATCTTATGAAGCTTCTCAGATTTTAATTGCTACAAACGCCACTGAATTGAGCCAAAGATTTTTCCCAAAACAGAATAACGAAAAACAGCAAGTTACCAATGTATACTTCGAAGCATCTGAAGCTCCTATCAAAAAAGCAATAGTGGTCTTAAACGCTTCCGAAAATAGAAAGTGGGTGACCAATCTTACAGTAATTTCCAATGTATCCGCAGATTATGCTCCTGCCGGTAAAGTATTGATTTCTGTTTCATGCAATGGTATTCTAGATGTAGAGGATGAAAAAATCGCTGAAAACATGAAAAAAGAATTACTTTCTTGGTTTGGAGACACAGTCTTAAATTGGAAAATGCTGAAAACATACAAAATTCAATATGCATTACCTAACCAAGATAGCGTTTCAAATGTCCTAAATACTTCAGATATTCAAGTGAAGGAATCATTATTTATCTGTGGAGATCACTTGTTAAATGGCTCCATCAATGCAGCGCTTAAAACAGGAAGAATTGCCGCAGAAACAATGATGTTGAAAAGGTTAAAATGATTGATTTTCAATATCTAAAATCGAATCATTTCTATTTTTGTATAAAAATAAAACGTTTATTATTGATTTTTCCTTCGGTCTTTAATTGAATAAAATACATTCCAGTTTTAAGATTTTTTTGAGTTAAATTAATGGTAAATGAAGTATTCTTAAATTTTTCAGGTTCTGAAATTTGTTGACCATCTATACTGTAAATGGTAGCTTCTAAATCTGAATAATTTCCTTCAACATTTACATTTAAAATACTGCCCGTTGGGTTTGGGAAAACCGAAAAATTCAACGGATTGGTTTTTTCAACAATTTCAGCAACTAAACTAGGGTCCTCCTGAAAGTATAATTTTTGTGATGTCCCAAAAGGTTGAGAATTCATTTCGATTGGATTTCCATTCATGTCAAAAAAAGAGATGGAATTCAAGGACAAAGTATCAATTACGAATGAAAGTAAGTTGTCATATTCGCTATCCATCGTGACTGTAAGCGCATTATTTTGCAATTCTGAATGATATTTCAGTGAATCTCTTTTTCTCCAAAAAGTGCCAAAAGCTTCAAATGACATTCCTTTCATTGTTTCAGGAAGTAATTCTAAATAAGCTTCTTGAGCTGTTAATTTATAATTTCTATTTGGGTGAATTAATAAAACTGTGGAAGCATTATTTCTATCATATCTGCGTGTTACATCAGCCCATATTTGTACTTTACTCATGTAATTATCAATGGTAATTGGTAAATCAGGAAATATATCAGAAATGGTAATCGGAAGTTCCAAAACAGTTGATTGTTCTGCTAAAAAAGATTGTGTTTTCAAGGCATAAAATGGAAAACCTGTAAGTACATCATTTGCTGAGTAGGATGAATTAAATTCATAACCCAACATTTCTAATCCTAAAACCAATGAATCTGGATAGGTCAAGTGTCCTGATCGAAAGCTTTTTACATCAACATTAAAGTCATTTTCTATTAGATTTTTTGACACCTCTAGTTCACCTAAAATAGTGCCGTTGATGGTATTAATACCGTTATAAAATGGATGATAATTGCTCGAATCATTACCCAAGGTTCCAAATGGAAAAATTTCGCTGTCTCCAAAATCTGGGAAATGCCCAACTGAATGACATGCAATGGCATGACCCTTACTCTGCAAAAACTCTACTTGTGAACTGGTGCCAATATAAAGGTCTGAAAACCAAGAGTCGGAAATATATTTGGTTGTTAGATTGTATTGCGTTTTGATGCCTCTATAATTTTCAAAAATAGCAAAATTTGCCAAGGTATCGTAAGATGTTTTGCTGTCAACATCATGCGTTATCATGACAACAGATGAATAATTATTTGGTGCAGTATATTTATAAACTGTATTTGAAATGTGTTTTCTAATAATGTTTCTAATTACAAAAGCAAAAACATCAGTAGTTGGCTCAAAACCGTTGTTATAAGTTCTATGCGCATTCACATCTTGATTGATAGAATTTCTAATAACAACATCTCTAAAATCAGGCCCTAACGAATATGCAAATCCATCACCAAAAGCATTTTTTACCATAGCCACAGTTCCATCTTCATAATGCGCCAAGGCAGTTCCTGTGCTTAAAGTGTAATATTTGCTCGAAAAATTAGGCCCATCTAATTGTCTTCCCAAGGAAACGGTAACCTCTAAAGAATCATCTACCATGTCAAAATAGGAAGGATTAGAAGTCGTATCCCAAATAATTCGGTATAATTCCGAGTTGGAGGTAGCCTCACTGACGCCACAAAGATTATAGATTTGAGATTCTTTCAATTCAGAAGTCAACAATATTCCACCTTGATAAACATAATTTTCTAATTGAAAAATTTCAGTAGTTGTTAATGCTCCATTCTGAATTCTAGTACCAGTAAGAACAACTGGATAAGTCAGCGCTAAAGTTAAATTTGAAGTTGTATCGAAAGGTACGCCAGCCAATTGAAGTAATCTGATCGCAGACAAAGTTCTTGAAAATCCACTGTCTCCGTTTCGAGCAGTCATGTCGAGTATAGCAACTTTTCTTTCATTTTGAGAATAAGTTGTTACACCAGTCGATATCATCAGTAACAATAGGAAAAAGTACTTCATTTTGTGGTATTTGTGAATTGTTTAACAAATATACATTTTTTTAGGTTCATGTGAGGTAAATTGATAAATTCGTTTTATTTAATAGGTTTTAGTATATATTTATTTTATTATTAGATAGTTAAGTGTATCGGTTTACCGGTGTTTTATTCTAGGATAAATTGTAGACTATTATTTTTTATGAACATAATATCTTCATTCACAAAAATTGATTTCTCATTTCAAACCAATATCTATTAAAATCGATTTGATTTTGAATTTAAATTTTAATGCATATCGTAAACTTTACCAGTAATTAATACCAAACAAAAGATACAGCAGCAATCAAAAGTCTGTCGAATACCTTTTCACCAAAATATCTTCGGTTGTATTTGAAACAAAACTCGTTCAAATAATTTTGTAAATAGTTGGCTTCG
>CANHQP010000037.1 GCA_947462925.1 Flavobacteriia bacterium
AAATTCACTAAACTGCAATTGTTGCTGTAATACAAGCATTTCTATGATAATTTACGTAAATAAAGATAACAAAAAATGGGTGAAAAACCAAAGTCTTTCACCCATATTTACTCACATTTTAATCTTAATTATAGTTTTTCAGTGCCCTCGTTCTTACTTCAGTCCTTTTTTGGTTAAAAGAATCAAGCAAAGTGAATAAATCGCATCACTTTGAAGCACAATTCAGTAAATAGTATTTTAGGGTTGGCATTTCGATCGATGTGATAAATGGCATCATTGAAGTTTTCCATAAATCCATGGATGTTGTTGCCTGTTATGAATTTAGAGAAATTTTTCAAAAAAGCCTCTTCCTCAGCGGATGTCTTTGTAAGCTGATTATCAGTGTAATTTCTAAGCAAACTTTGTCTAAACATGTGAAGTGCATATTTCAAAAAAGTTTTTTGTCTTTCCTTTCCTATAGCACTTATATCTTCAGCCCAATCAAGCATTTGGTTAACATCCTTTTTATAGCAAACGCGCATCAATTGAATAAATAATTCACGATTGACGTTTTTCTCTAAATTAGAATTAAGCAATTCAAGTGCTTCAATCAAATTTCCTTCGGTTTGAGCTGCAATACTGGTTGCAGTGGAGGAATCTTGATCAAATTTTGATTGTAAGAATTTAGATAAATCTTCTACTTGAATTCTCGGAACTTTTAATAATTGAGTTCTTGATAGAATTGTTGGCAAAAGCAATTCCTGAGAATCAGCAATCAAGATAAATAAAGTTTTCGCGGGAGGTTCTTCTAAAATTTTCAATAATTTATTAGAGCAATCGCGATTCATTTTTTCAGCCATCCAAATAAGCATCACCTTATAACCACCTTCAAAAGATTTAAAGCTTAATTTTTTAATAATTTCTTGGCTTTCCTCAGTGGAAATGATTGGATTTCTTCCTTTATCATCTATTTGATTGAGCCATTGATTTAAATTAAAGTAGGGATCATTTTCATATTGAGCTCGCCATTGCGGGAGGAAAAAATCACTTTTTTTGTTTATGACTTGAACAACAGGGAAAGAAAAATGTAAGTCTGGATGCTGCATAGCACTTACTTTTCTGCATGAATCACAAATGCCACAACTGTCTTTTAACTGTTTGTTTTCGCAAAATAGATATTGAATAAACGCCAAGGCCAAAGGCAAACCTCCATAACCAGCATTCCCAAGAAACATCTGGGCATGGCTAATTTTTCCCTGATTTACTTCTTGAATTAAGTGGGCTTTTAATTCATCCTGACCAACAACATCTTTGAATTGCATGTGCTAAATTAATTATTATTTATCACTCTGCATAAGGGCAAAACAGCTGAAATTGAAAAAAAATAAATGAAAGCCAAAATTGCACAATTTACTTTCGGGTGAATATTTTTTGTTTAATTTTATTCGAATAAGAATAGAAATTATCAAAATTGTAAAAACGTTGTAAACTGAAAACAATATCGACAGTTTTGAATCAATCATTATTCGACTTAATAATTTATTTATGAAACATTTATTTACAAGTTTATTTACAGTAATAGGTTTTTCTTTGTTTGCACAAAATACCGTGTCTATTTCTGAAGAAAACAACAATTTCAGTGTTGGATCAAAAAACAGTATTGTGGTCAATATCCCTTATGGAAACTTGGATGTGGTTGAAAAAGCGCTTAAAAGTGAGTTAAAAGATTGGGATGGAAAATACAATTCTTCAAAAGGAGAATTTACTTCAATGCAAGCGAAATTGAAAGTGATGGGAGACAAACCATTTGATGCCTATGCTAAAATTATTACTTCTGGTGATGTTATTAAAGTGGCATTTGCGATTGATTTGGGTGGCGCTTTTATGACCAGCAATCAGCATGGTGCTCAATTCAATGAAATGCGAGAGGTCATTAGAAAATTTGCTTTGGAAACTGCTCAAGAATGTGTGGAGGAGGATTTAAAAGCAGAAACAAAAAAACTAGAAAGTTTTGAAAAAGAACAAAAGGATTTGGAAAAAGAGAAAGAGAATTTGTTGAATTCAATCGATGACTACAGAAAGAAAATCAGTGAAGCTGAAAAAAAGATTGAAGAAAATATGACCAATCAATCAAATAAAAAAACAGAAATTTCAACTCAGGCTCAAAAGGTAAAAGAAATTGAAAAAAAGAAAAACATTAAATAATTAGTTTAAAATTCAGGCAGTCAAATGTGTTTTTGATTGCCTGATTAATATCATTTTGGGTTGTATTTGAAAAAATAAGACCAACAATATATTTTCTTACCTTTGTGGAAAATATGCTCGTGATGAACACAAATGAAAAAGGCCGCGGCCGACAAGAAACACCGAAAAAAGAAAGTTCAAAAGAACAAGATTCTACTTTTAAACCAAAAGAAGCAAAAAAATCTGGATTTAAGTCCAAAACTCCGACAATGTCAAGTTTTCAAAAAAAGCAAATTGATGCTAAAAAAGGATTTGCTGGAAAAGGTAAAAAGTATGTCCCTTTTAAAGATAAAGAAAAAGTAGGCGATCCGATGCCTACATTCAATGAAGATGCAATTCGATTAAACAAATTTTTGTCCAATGCAGGTGTTGCTTCCAGAAGAGAAGCTGATGTACTGATCCAAACAGGAGTTGTCAGCGTCAACGATCAAATTATTTTAGAATTGGGTTACAAAATCAAACCTGGTGATGTTGTAAAATATGATGGTCAAACCATCAATGCGGAAACTAAAAGATACGTTTTATTAAATAAGCCAAAAGATTTTATCACTACAATGGATGATCCATTGGGTAGAAAGACGGTAATGTCACTGGTGAAAAAAGCTTGTAAAGAGCGAATTTATCCTGTTGGAAGATTGGATAGAGAAACTACGGGACTTTTGTTGTTTACAAACGATGGTGATTTGGCTAAAAAGTTAACACATCCAAAATACAAAGCATCAAAAATATACCATGTAGAAGCCAATAAAGCGGTTACGCTAGAAGATGTTGAGAAAATGAAGTCTGGCATTACCCTTGAGGACGGAATAATCAAATGTGATCACGTTGAATTTATTGAGAATGGTGGATCTCGTGAAATAGGAGTTGAGTTACATTCTGGCAAAAATCGTGTGGTTAGAAGAATTTTTGAATCTTTGGGTTATGAAGTTGTAAAGTTGGACAGAGTAAAATTTGCTAGTTTGACAAAGAAAGATTTGCCAAGGGGTTTTTATAGACATTTGACAGAAAAGGAAGTGTCGTTTTTGAAAATGAGTTGATATCAAAAATAAGTGCAATGAAACAAATAGGTTTGTTAATTATGGTTTGTTTGTCTTTGAATTTACAAGCACAAACGAAGAAAAAAATCAACAAGGTGTCTTATGGAAAAGGAACACTTTATGGTTATTGGGGTTATAATCGTTCAGTTTACACCAAAAGCAATTTGAGATTGATTGGAGGAGGATATGATTTCACCTTAAAGAACGCAAGTGCACATGATAATCCTAGTCACAAATTAAAAGAGTACGTTGATTTGGGTAATATTACAGTTCCTCAATTTAATGCGAGAATTGGTTATTATTTCAAAAACCATTATGCACTTTCATTTGGTTATGATCATATGAAGTACATTTTTGATGATGGCAATCAAGTCTTGTTGGATGGAACGATTAATCCAGGAGTTGATACAATTTGGTCAGGAACTTATAACAATGAGCCAGTTAGAACGGACAGAGATCATTTTCATTACGAAAATTCAAATGGATTGAATTATTTGCATTTTGATTTGACACGTTCTGATATGTTGTATAGAACTAAAAACAGAAAGTTCGCAATCAGTACTAATTTTGGATTAGGAGCTGGTGGAATTTTGTCTTTCAATGATTTTAATTTTGGACAGCAAAAAGACATGATGACGATTTCAATGTCTGGGTATTCTGTTTCTGCTCACGCAGGATTGAGGTTAGAGTTTTTTAATCATGTCTTTTTGCAAGCAGAAGGAAATACAGGATTTATGCATCAAGTTAAGGTTAAGACAAGACCTAGCGATTTAAATGCTTATGCAACTCAAAAGTATGGTTTTGCAATGGGTCATATTGTTGCAGGATTCTTTGTTTATTTGAAGCCTACAAACAATTGTAATGATTGTCCCGTTTGGTAAAAAATAAAAAATTTATGGTATAAAAAAACGGCGATTGAAATAACAATCGCCGTTTTTTTATGCTTTTATTTATGTTTAAATTTAAGCTCTTCCCAATCTATTAAGTAATCTTAGATGAGAAAAAATAGCTCCTCCCCATGTTTTGTGGTAGTTGTATGGAACTCCATGTTTTTCTGCAATCGTTTTCACAATTTTGGAAATTTTTGGGTAATGCACATGAGAAATATCTGGGAACAAGTGGTGTTCAATTTGATAATTTAAACCTCCAACATACCAAGTTAAAATTGGATTCCAATTTTCAAAGTTAGCTGTAGTTTTCATTTGATGAACAGCCCAACTTTCATCAGGATTTTCTTCTTGGTGATTTTCTACAGTCATAAAGCTTGTTTCAGGCATCACATGCGCTGGTTGAAAAACAAATGCAAGGATTGAACCACTTATAAAGTGCATCGAGAAAAACCCGATTAGCCATTGCCACCAAGAGATATCCATAACCACTAAAGGAACAACGGCAATTGCAACATAGTATAGCACTTTGGAGAAGATTAAAAAGAACATGGCTTTGCCATATGTTATATTTTGTGCCGCAAGTAAATCCTTTTTCTTGTATCTAATTAATTGTGCAAAATCTTTATTTGTCATCCAAGAAAGCGTCATTAATCCATAGAAAAACCAAGCATAATAAACTTGAAATTTATGAATCTTCTTTTTCGGTTCATTTGGTGAAAATCTCAACAATCCAACAGGTTTAATGTCTTCATCTAAATCGTGCACATTGGTAAAACTGTGGTGAAGAACATTGTGTTGAATTCTCCAGTTTAAACCATTTCCGCCCAAAACCTCCATAGAGTAGCTCATCATTTTGTTAATCCAAGGACGTTTAGAAAATGAACCGTGATTGGCATCATGCATGATAGAAAGACCGATTCCAGCCATTCCAACTCCCATTGTTAATGACATTAGAAGCATAATCCATTTACTTTCGATTACACCAAATACCATTAAAAAATAAGGTAAAAGGTAAATTGTGAACATTAGCGGAACTTTCAAAAGAATTTTCCAGCTTCCAAACTTTTTGAGATTATTAGATTTTAAATAATCGTTGACTTTTTGAGCAAGTTCCTTCGAAAATGCATCTCTTTTTGTGAATTTAATATATTCCATCTTATCTGGTTTGGTATTTAAAAGCGCAGTGATACGCTGATGTCAACCTCTACAAATTTACGACCTTTAAATTGTTTTCGAGAATTTTAATGCTATTAATTGTGAAATTTTAGCAACCAAATACTTACATTATATGATGGTTATAATTACTTTTTAAAGCTTATTTTATTCATTTCAAAATGTTTGAAAGGAGAATAAATCTAAAAGCTAAACATTAATAGTAATGTAAAGAAATTGTTCTGTTAATAAATCGCATCAAGCGCATCGCACATAATAATTGCAGCTTTTTGAAGTATTTCAGGAGTGTGAGCCAATGATACAAAACCTACTTCGTAACCACTTGGTCCTAAATAAATCCCTCGTTCTAACAGCGCACTATGTAAATGCCTGAAACCAGTCATATCTGGGTTTATTTCTTCTGCTTTACGAATCGTTTTATTCCCTGCAAAGTTTAACCAAAATATTGAACCAATGCTCACAATTTCAAAATCATAACTTTTGCTTTTAGCGTGTGCGTTTATTGGAGCAATAAAGTCGATAGTCCTTTGGGCTTGATCTTCATAGAATCCTGGCTTTGCACATTCAGTAAGTTGTGCAATTCCTGCCGCCATCGCTACCGGATTTCCGGACAAAGTTCCAGCTTGGTAAACATTTCCATCTGGAGAAACTCTTGCCATGATTTCTTTTTTGGCACCATAGGCACCAACTGGAAGTCCACCACCGATGATTTTACCATAGGTTACCAAGTCTGGCTCGATTCCATAATATTCTGCAGCACCAGCAAAGGCAACTCGAAAACCAGAAATTACTTCGTCAAAAAAAAGCAGAATGTTATTTTCAGTGCAGATTTCTCTCAATGCCAAAAGAAAGGTTTTTTCTTGCAGAAGTAAACCATTGTTGGCTGGAATTGGTTCAATAATCGCGCAAGCAATTTGATCTTTGTAAGCTTCAACGCAAGCTTTGAGTGCTTCGATATCGTTTAATGGCAAAACCAAAGTTTCATGAGCAAAACTAGCTGGAACACCAGCACTTGATGATTCACCCAAGGTAACAAGTCCACTTCCAGCATTTACTAATAGGGAATCAGAATGGCCGTGGTAACAACCATCAAATTTGATGACTTTGTCTTTACCTGTGTAACCACGCGCAAGTCTCAATGCCGACATCACAGCTTCAGTTCCCGAACTTACAAATCGGATTTTATCTATAAATGGATTTCTTTCAAGAATTAATTCAGCTAACTCATTTTCTAGACGAGTTGGCGCACCAAAGCTTGAACCATTTTGAAGTGTTTCTACTACTTTATTGTAAACATTAGGGTGATTGTGTCCTAGAATTAATGGTCCCCAACTGCAGCAGAAATCGATGAATTGATTATCATCTTCATCCCAGATCATGCAACCATCTCCTTTTTTAATGAATAATGGTGAGCCATCAACAGATTTAAAAGCTCTTACCGGGGAATTAACACCTCCAGGGAAATAATTTTTAGCTTTTGAAAAAAGAGATTCTGAGTTTGTTCTTTTGATAGCCATTTTGGATGAATTTTGAATTGTTGCTAAATTTTTTGGCGAAATTACGAATAATCTTGTTTTGGATTTGATAAAGATTTTTGCAAAATTTTTTCTTAGTGTTTTCAGGCTTGTAAGTGATTATAACGGATAAAATCACCTAATTGTTCAAAAATATTTGGTCGCAAATTATAATTTTTCATAACTTAGAGTAACAAACCATTATATCTTTTTACAATCATGCAAAAAAACTCAAACATTGCATACACCAGAAAATGCTGCGTTTGCAATAAACAACTCTTTGGTAGATCAGACAAAGTGTTTTGTGACATTCATTGCAAAAATAAATATCACCAAGACGTCCGCAAACATACTCATTCAGTCGCATCCAATAACATCAAAATTTTGAATCGGAATTATGTGATTTTAATTCAATTACTTGGAGTTAAAGGAAAGAAAATAACGATTAATAAACTTGCTTTACAAGAATTGAAATTCGACTTTTCTACCGTTTCTGGGTTTGAAAAGACAAAATTGGGAATCAAAATGAAGGTCTATGAAATCTCATGGTATTATACCACGCACGACAATATCGTGATATTTCAAAATAATGATCAACGTTTGCTCTCACCTTATGTCTATAAAAGGTGGGAAATGCAATGGCAACAGAAACAAACACAAACACCAATCGAGTTGAATAATTATTCATAATTTACATGTTTCAAATGTGAATTTCTGCTTTTTCTCTTAACTTTGCTTTATGGCTAAAATTAAATCGGCATTCTTTTGTCAAAACTGTGGTTATCAAACTCCTAAATGGCTTGGAAAATGTCCCTCTTGCTCAGAATGGAATACTTTTGTGGAGGAAATAGTAGAGAAAAACCTTTCTCAAGTGGTTGCTTTTTCGACCAATACTGGACGTACTGCCAAACCACAACCAATTCAAGACATAGAAAATAGAGGTCAAGAAAGAATTACGCTGTGCGATTCAGAATTAAACCGAGTGTTGGGAAATGGAATGGTCCCTGGTTCATTGATACTTTTTGGGGGTGAGCCTGGAATTGGAAAGTCCACCTTGATGCTACAATTGGCGGTTTTAGAAAAAAACTTGCGTGTACTGTATGTATCTGGTGAGGAAAGTGATCAGCAAATTAAAATGCGCGCCGAAAGAATTGGTTTAGATAACAAAGAATGTTTCATTCTTACAGAAACCAATCTGCAAAATATTTTTATGCAGGCGGAAGAGATTCAACCAAAACTTTTGGTAATTGATTCAATTCAAACTTTGTACAGTAATCAAATAGAAAGCTCACCAGGAAGTATTTCTCAAGTTCGAGAATGTACTGCACAACTTTTGCGATATGCTAAACAAACGGATGTTCCTGTATTTTTGATTGGACACATCACCAAAGAAGGTGCATTGGCTGGACCTAAAGTGCTGGAACACATGGTTGATGTTGTTTTGCAGTTTGAAGGAGATAGAAACCATGTTTACAGATTACTGCGAACCATAAAAAACCGTTTTGGGAGCACCAATGAGTTAGGAATTTATGAAATGTTAGGATCTGGCTTAAGACAAGTTGAAAATCCTTCAGAGATACTTATTACAAACACAGATGCAACGTTAAGTGGAATCTCAATTGCTTCGACTTTGGAAGGATTGAGACCCATTTTAATTGAAGTTCAAGCTTTAGTAAGTACCGCCGCCTATGGAACACCACAACGTTCATCGACAGGTTTTGATGCGCGAAGATTGAACATGCTTTTGGCAGTCATGGAAAAAAGGTGTGGATTCAAATTGGGCGCTAAAGATGTTTTTCTCAATATCGCTGGTGGCATTAGAGTAGACGATCCAGCAATCGATTTAGCTGTTGTTGCTGCAGTTTTATCTTCAAATGCTGATTTGCCGATTCCAAAAAACTTTTGTTTGGCAGCAGAAGTTGGACTTTCTGGAGAGGTGAGACCTGTCAATCGCATCGATCAGCGTATTTATGAAGCGGAAAAATTGGGTTTTGAAAAGATCATTATTTCTAAATTCAATAAAGGGATTGATCAGAAAAACTTCAAAATAGAATTAATAAAATGTGGAAGAATCGATGAGGTGCTTCGCGCCTTATTTGGTTAATAAGTTGGTTAAGATGCGTATTATATTCATATTTAATTTATTGGTTCTCTGTGCCTGCAACGCGCAAGTAAAGAATGACATTCATGTAATTCAAAATGAAAATTCGTCTTATCAAGTTGATTCATCCAAAACATTAAAAGAAATTGTTTCCTCGCGGAAAATTTCAAAAAAGGATTTAAAAATTCTTGTCAAAAAATCGGAAAGGGTGGTTGAAGTTTTGTACAAAGATGAGCTTTTAATAGCGTATCCTTGTGTATTAGGTTTTGACCCTATTGGTGATAAAATGCAAGAGGGAGATGGAAAAACTCCAGAAGGTCTATTTAAAATTAAAGCAATGTATCCGCATAGGTCTTGGTCCTATTTTATTTGGTTTGATTATCCAAACGAAATTTCTTATCAAAGATTTAAGGAAAGAAAAGCCAACAAAACCATTTCGCAAGCGGCAGCAATTGGCGGACAAGTTGGATTTCACGGTGTGCCTGAAAAAAATGATGAAATTATAGAAAAAAAGATAGATTGGACTTTAGGTTGTATATCTTTGTCAACGAAAGATATTACAGATTTATATCAATCTATTGGACTTGAAACAACCATTGAAATACGCAAATAATATGAATAGTAGCAATGAACTAATTGAACGCCGCAAAAAATCTCAGTTGGGAGGTGGACAAAATCGCATTGATCGTCAGCATCAGCAAGGGAAATTAACAGCTCGAGAACGTGTGATATTATTACTAGATGATAATACTTTTCAAGAAATGGGAATGTTTATTGAACACCGTTCAACTTCTTTTGGATTAGATAAACAAACTTTTCCAGGTGATGGAGTGGTTACTGGTTATGGAAAAATTCACGGTCGTTTGGTGTACGTTTTTTCTCAGGATTTTACAGTTTTAGGTGGTTCTCTTTCTGAAACGCATGCGGAGAAAATTTGCAAAGTCATGGATTTGGCCCTTAAAAATGGGGCACCAGTGATTGGATTGAATGATTCTGGAGGTGCACGAATTCAAGAAGGAGTTGTTTCTTTGGCTGGTTATGCTGATATTTTTTACAGAAATACACGTGCTTCAGGAGTGATTCCTCAAATTAGTGTTATCATGGGGCCTTGCGCTGGTGGTGCTGTTTACAGTCCTGCTTTGACTGATTTTATTTTCATGGTCGAAGATACTTCTTACATGTTTGTAACAGGTCCAAATGTAGTGAAAACAGTAACGCATGAAGAGGTTACGTCTGAAGATTTAGGAGGTGCTAAAACGCATGCAGAAAAATCTGGAGTTACACATTTTACATCCGCAAATGATGTTCAGTGCTTGAAAGATGTGCGTGATTTGATGACTTACATGCCTCAAAATTATGGTGAATTAGCACCGACAACAAAGTTTGAATTTACAGCTTCAAAAACAGAAGCAATCAAAAATATTTTACCTGCAAACTCTACACTTCCTTACGATATTCGTTCGGTTTTAGATTGCATTGTAGATGACAACTCTTTCCGTGAAGTTCAAGAAGGTTTCGCGAAAAATATTGTTGTTGGCTTTGCACGTTTAGAAGGAAGAACGATTGGAATTGTTGCCAATCAACCTGCTGCAATGGCCGGAGTTCTGGATATTGATGCTTCAAGAAAAGGTGGAAGATTTGTTCGTTTTTGCGACTGTTTCAATATTCCTTTATTGGTGTTGGAAGATGTGCCAGGATTTTTGCCTGGAACGGATCAAGAATGGAAAGGAATTATCACACATGGAGCGAAATTACTTTACGCATTCTCTGAGGCGACCGTACCAAGAGTGACTGTTATCACACGTAAAGCATATGGTGGCGCTTTTGATGTAATGAATTCTAAAAACATTGGCGCTGATTTAAATTTTGCTTGGCCAACAGCGGAAGTTGCCGTAATGGGTGCAAAAGGTGCGGCAGAAATTATTTTCAAAAAAGAAATTTCTGAAGCTTCAAATCCAGAGGAAAAATGGAAAGAAAAAGAAGCTGAATACGCTGAAATGTTTGCCAATCCTTATCGTGCAGCAGAAAGAGGTTTTGTTGATGACGTTATTTTACCAGAGGAAACCAGAACAAAATTGATTGCAGCATTCCAAATGCTAGAAAACAAGGCCGAAAGTTTACCTCAGAAAAAACATGGAAATATTCCATTATAGTCTCTAAATTACTTAAATGTTCAGCTAGTTAATAGTTGAACATTTTTGTTTTTAAGCTGTTTTAAATTTTAAAAAGAAGCAAATTAGTATCAACCAAAAAAATTCGCAATTGAAGGAAACGGTATTTCAACAATGTAAGTTTCTCTATCTAAATTCAATCTAAATAACGATGGAGTTTAATTTGCTTTGCTGTAGCTGTTAAATTTGTAGTGAATATTTTCAAATTTTCTATATAAAATGAGTAAGTCAGTATTATTAAAATCCTCTTTAGCCAAAAAATATTGGATGGCTTTGACGGGGTTATTCTTGTGTACTTTCCTGATTGGACACCTTTTAGGAAACCTTCAATTGTTTGCCGGAGGAGAAGAAGGCAAGCGTGCGTTTAATGAGTATGGTTATTTCATGTCTCACAATATTTTTATTAAAGTATTGTCCTACACGACTTACATCTCCATTTTATTTCACGCAATTGATGGATTTTTGTTAGCTTTTCAAAACAAAAAGGCTCGCCCAGTAAATTATGCTTACAGCAAACCAAGTGCAAACTCTGGTTTGGCTTCAAGAAGTATGGCTTTGTTAGGTAGTATCATTTTGATTTTCATTTGTACGCACATGGCAAACTTTTGGTGGAAAGCGAAGTATTCTTCTACACCAATGCCTTTGCATAGAGTAGAAGTAAGTGCGCCTGGAAGTGAGCAAAAACAATCGTTGTACTTAACTACAACTGGCAGCTTTTTGCCAACCGAAGGTTTGGTAATCAAACACGGAACTCAAATTTATGCACCAGAAGTTAACTTGAAAGTGGGTGAAGGTTATAAAGATTTACATTCCTTGACTGTTGCTTTTTTTGGTCATGATAAATCTGAAGAAGGATTTCCTGCAAATGAATTTGCATTGTTAGCAGTTGTTTTATATTCTCTAGCAATGTTGACACTTTCGTTCCACTTGTGGCATGGATTCTCTTCGGCATTTCAATCTTTAGGAGTTCGTCATCCAAAATATACACCATTTATCCAAATGGTTGGAAAAGGTTTTGCGGTGCTCGTTCCTTTAGGGTTCGCTTCAATTCCGATTTTCTTATACTTTACGAGATAATTTAGATCATTAAAAAATAGCTTCGATATGTCAATATTAGATTCAAAAATACCAGAAGGTCACATTTCAAAAAAATGGACCGATTATAAAGATCATTTAAAGCTTGTTGCACCAAATAACCGTCCTAAAATCGATGTTATCGTTGTGGGAACAGGGTTGGCTGGTTCTTCTGCAGCTGCTTCTTTAGGTGAAATGGGATACAATGTGAAAGCATTTTGTTTTCAAGACTCTCCTCGCCGCGCGCATTCAATTGCTGCTCAAGGAGGAATTAATGCTGCGAAAAATTACCAAAATGATGGAGATTCAATTTTCCGTTTATTCTACGATACAATCAAAGGAGGAGATTACAGAGCACGTGAAGCAAATGTTCACCGTTTAGCTGAAGTTTCTGGAAATATTATCGACCAATGTGTGGCTCAAGGTGTTCCTTTTGCTCGTGAATATGGTGGATTATTAGATAACCGTTCCTTTGGTGGTACGCAAGTACAACGTACTTTTTATGCAGCAGGTCAAACTGGACAACAATTGTTGTTGGGTGCATATTCTGCATTGTCTCGCCAAATTGGTTTGGGACGTGTGAAAATGTACAACCGTCATGAAATGTTGGACATTGTTAAAGTTGATGGAAAAGCAAGAGGAATTATCGCACGTAACTTGGTGACAGGTGAAATCGAGAGACATTCTGCTCATGCGGTTATTATCGCTTCAGGTGGATATGGAAATGTATATTTCCTGTCAACAAATGCGATGGGAAGTAACGTAACTGCTGCTTGGAAAATTCATAAACAAGGTGCATTGTTTGCAAATCCTTGTTTTGTTCAAATTCACCCAACTTGTATTCCAGTTCATGGAACAAATCAAGCGAAGTTGACATTGATGTCTGAGTCTTTGCGTAATTCTGGTCGAATTTGGGTTCCTAAGAAAAAAGAAGATGCAGAAGCAATTAGAGCGGGGAAATTGAAACCAACTGCAATTGCAGAAGATGACAGAGATTATTTCTTAGAAAGAAGATATCCAGCTTTTGGAAACTTGGTGCCTCGTGATGTAGCTTCACGTGCTGCTAAAGAAAGATGTGATGCAGGGTATGGAATCGAAGCAAATGATACAAACGAAGGTGTTTATTTGGATTTTTCTTCTGAAATTAAAAGTAAAGGTAGACAAGCTGCTTTTGCTGCTGGTAATCATAATCCAAGTGAAGAAGAGATTATCTCTTTAGGTAAAAAATGGGTAGAAAGTAAGTACGGGAATTTATTCCAAATGTATGAGAAAATCACCGATGAAAATCCTTACGAAACTCCAATGAAAATCTATCCAGCTGTGCACTATACAATGGGTGGTGTATGGGTTGATTATAACTTACAATCAACAATACCAGGTTGTTTCGTTGCTGGGGAAGCAAATTTCTCAGATCACGGCGCAAATAGATTAGGGGCTTCTGCCTTGATGCAAGGTTTAGCTGATGGATACTTTGTTTTACCATATACTGTTTCTGATTATTTGGCAAACGAAATTAGAACTGGAGCAATACCAACAAATACTCCGGAGTTCGATGAGGCTGAACAACGTGTGAACGACCAAATAAATAAATTCCTAAATACAAACGGGACAAAATCTGTTGATTATTACCACAAAAAATTAGGATTAATTATGTGGAATAAGGTGGGAATGGGCAGAAATGAGCAAGGTTTGAAGGAAGCCATTGCTGAAATCGCTCAATTGAAAGAAGAATTTCATCAAAATGTTTACGTTCCTGGGGCTTCCAATGAAATGAATCCACAATTGGAAAAAGCAATGAGAGTTGCTGATTTTATTGAACTTGGACAATTGATGGCAATTGATGCATTGCAAAGAAAAGAATCATGCGGTGGTCATTTCCGTGAAGAGTATCAAGATGCTGAAGGAGAAACATTGAGAGATGATGAAAACTTCAAATTTGTTGGTGCTTGGGAATATAAAGGCGATGATATTAATAACGAAGAACTTCATAAGGAAGCATTGAATTATGAATTCATCAAAATTGCCGCAAGAAATTACAAGTGATTTGGAAAAAATAGCATTTAGGAAAAAGGCAATAGGAAATGGGGGAGATAAATTCATATAAAGAGTTATTAATTTGGCAAAAAGGAATGCAAATTGCTGAATTAACCTATTCTCTTGCCTCTGATTTTCCAAATGACGAAATCTATTCGCTAACGAATCAAGTTAAAAGATCATGTGTATCAGTTCCTTCTAATATCGCTGAGGGTTATGGAAGAAGTTCAACTCTAAGTTATATGAATTTCATCAAAATTAGTCGAGGTTCGCTGTATGAACTGGAAACACAACTGATTTTAGCTAAAAGATTAAATTTCATTGCTAATGATACTTTGTATGATTCAATTATTAGTTTAATTGCGGAAGAAGGTAAAATGATAAACACACTATTGAATAAATTGAAAAGTAAATAATACTATTTAGGAAAAGGGCAACCCTAATGCCTATTTCCTTATAACTAATAACAAAAAATATGGCATCAAAAAATATAAATATTAACCTTAAAATCTGGCGTCAAAAAAATGCCAATGCTAAAGGGAATATGGAAACGTATAAGTTAGATAACGTTTCTACAGATAGTTCATTTTTGGAAATGTTAGACCAATTAAATGAACAATTAATTAACGAGCGTAAGGAACCAATCGCTTTCGATCATGACTGTCGTGAGGGGATTTGTGGGATGTGTTCGCTTTATATCAACGGAGAAGCTCATGGGCCTGATAGAGCAGTAACAACCTGTCAGTTACACATGCGTAAATTCAAAGATGGCGAAACAATTTACGTTGAACCTTGGAGAGCGAAAGCTTTTCCTGTAATCAAGGATTTGGTTGTTGATAGAAGCGCATTTGATAGAATCCAACAAGCAGGAGGATTTGTCTCTGTAAACACTTCTGGAAGAACAATGGATGCGAACGCGATTCCAATTCCAAAACACGATGCAGATAAAGCTTTTGAAGCTGCTGCTTGTATTGGTTGTGGAGCTTGTGTAGCTTCATGCGTAAATGCATCAGCAATGCTTTTCGTATCTGCAAAAGTTTCTCAATTGGCTTTGTTACCACAAGGTAAAGTTGAAGCGAGAGATAGAGTTTTAAACATGGTTAGAACAATGGATGAGGAAGGTTTCGGAAATTGCACAAACACAGGAGCTTGTGCCGTTGAATGTCCTAAAGAAATTTCTTTGGATAATATCGCTAGAATGAACCGCGAATTTTTAAAAGCAGCAATTACCTCTGAGGCTTAATTATTTTAGAATAAAACTTTTAAAGGTCACTTTCTAGTGACCTTTTTTGTTTGCTATCATTCCAATTTACTTATTTCTTTGGCTATGTTAAATAATGAACATTAAAATTTCATTTTAAAAAAATGTTTTGTTACTTTTACCATTACAAACTCAAAAAAATTATGAAAAAAACACTACTTACGATCGCGCTTGCTTTTACAGGCTTTTGCGCAAATTCTCAGGTAATTTTCTCCGTAGAAGAGCCTGCTTCAATTGCTGGAGGATATGAATTAACGTATGCTGCTATCACCGATTGGGGTGTTCCAGATATGTTAATTACATCAAATGCAGTTTTAGATACCGTGCAATTAGCATTAGATACTTCTCCTACTGCAGACTCTTTGATGTGTGATGTTGCAACACCTGGTTCTTTGACAGGCAAGATTGCTTTGCTTTACAGAGGTTCTTGTGAATTTGGGGAAAAAGCTTTAAGCGCACAAAATGCTGGTGCTATTGCTGTAATTGTTATAAATAATATTTCTGGTTCTCCTGTTGGAATGGGAGGTGGTGCTCAAGGTCTAAATGTTACAATCCCGGTTGTAATGGTTTCAGACGTTACTGGTGCACTTCTTAAAGAGAAATTATTAAACGGTGAAACTGTTATTGCATTTATTGGAAATAAAGCTGACTATTATGAAAATGATTTAGGTACAGCAAATAAATACCTTATGACTACTGAAGCTCAAGCAGTTCCTGCTGCTTTAGCACTAAATTCAACTGAGTTTCCAGTTGATTTAGGATTGTATGTTTTCAATTATGGTTCTGTACAACAAACAGGTGCAACTGTAACAGCACAAATTACTTACAATGATGCTACAATTTACAGCGAAACATCAAATTCATTTGATTTTGTTGCTGGTACTGCAACTGAAGATAGTATTTGGGTAGACTTCCCAGCTTTTTCTTCCTCTGCATTTAGTGCAGGAGTTTATGCAATTACCTATACTTTGACTCCAACTGTCACTGATGATTATCCAGCAGATAACATTATTACTACAAAATTCGTTTTGACTGAAAATATGTTAAGTTTAGCTCGTTTAGATGCAAATGGTTTACCAACAGTTGACCAAGGTTCTAAGCCAAACCCACAAAATGGTGCTTTCACAACTTGTATCAATTACAGAAATGCAAATGCAAGCAGAATTGGTGCTCAAGGAATCTATTTCGGAACTTTGAAAAATGCGGCTGATGGAGATATGATTGGTGAGGAAATCTTAGTTCAAGGTTACCAATGGAATGACCAATTCAATGATACAGATGATGCAGCGTTAGATTTCGCTCTATTGGAAGAGCTGGGAGCTGGATCTTACACCTTTAGTGAAGATTTGCAAGACACAATGATTTATCAAGCTTTTGATACTCCTTTCTTGTTGCAAGACAATCAAAGATATTTGTTTTGTGTAACTGCTACAAGTCAAACTATTTTCTTGGCTTATGATACTCAAACTAAGTATGACCAAATTGAATTGATTCAAAAACAACCAATCGGACCAATCAAAAATGCAGATACTTGGAGTTTAGGATTCGAAGGAAACCCTGTTCCTGCAATTGGTGTAAAAACTTTTGCTGCTGCTGAAGCTGGAATTTTGGAAACAAATACTGTTGAAGCAAATGTTTACCCAAATCCTGCAAAAGACCAAGTGATTGTTTCTATCAAAGGTTATACTGGTGACGCTACAATGACTGTAACTGATTTGGCTGGTAAAACAGTAATGAATACAACAGTAACAACTGATGTAAATGGTAAAGTGAAAGTAAATACTACTGAATTGAACAATGGTATGTACATCATTAACTTACAAATGACTGACGGTACTGTTAGCAAAGTAAATGTTGTAATCAACAAATAATAAAATACTTCAATATTTTGAAATCCTGGATTCTTAGAATTCAGGATTTTTTTTTGTCCTGAATATTTCATCCTTAGTTCAATTTTCAAGTCAAAAAATTGCAGTAATTTTATCCCAAAGAAATCAGCATCATGGAAAAACTTCAGAACTACATCAACGGTCAATACATCAATCCAAATCAAGGAAATTACATCGATAATTATGAACCTGCTACTGGCAAAGTTTATTCCTTGATTCCAAATTCTGACGAAAGTGACGTTCAAGTAGCAGTTGAAGCTGCAGAAAAAGCTTTTCCAATTTGGTCTAAGATGTCAATCGATCAACGCAGTGCTATTTTAGTGAAGGTTTCTGAAGGTATTCAGAATCGAATGGACGAATTTGTTCAAGCAGAATCTAAAGACAATGGGAAGCCTGTTTCTTTGGCTGCACATGTCGATATTCCAAGAGCGATTTCGAATTTTCATTTCTTTGCGACTGGAATTTTGCATTTTGCTGCTGAAGCACACTCGATGGAAGGCGAAGGAATCAATTATACTACCAGAAAACCAATTGGTGTCGTAGGTTGCATTTCTCCTTGGAATTTGCCCTTGTATCTTTTTACTTGGAAAATTGCTCCCGCATTGGCAGCAGGAAATTGTGTGATTGCAAAGCCATCAGAAGTAACTCCATATACTGCATATTTACTTGGCAAGGTTTTATCTGAAGCTGGAATGCCAGCAGGTGTTTTAAATATCATTCACGGTGCTGGAAGTAAAGTGGGCGATGCTATTGTAAAACATCCTAAAATCAAAGCAATTTCTTTTACTGGAGGAACTAAAACTGGTGAATATATCGCCAGAACCGCAGCGCCGATGTTCAAAAAATTATCACTGGAATTAGGTGGAAAAAACCCAAATATCATTTTTGACGATTGCGATTTTGATGAAATGCTAACAACAACTGTGCGTTCATCTTTTGCAAATCAAGGTCAGATTTGTTTGTGTGGTTCTAGAATTTTCGTTCAACGTGGAATCTATGATAAATTTAAAGCTGCATTTGTTGAAAGAGTTGAGAAATTAACGGTTTCTTATCCTACTGATCCAAAAGCGAAAATGGGCGCTTTGGTATCCAAACCACATTTGGAAAAAGTAATATCTTACATTGAATTAGCGAAACAAGAAGGTGGAAAAGTGATTGCTGGTGGAAACCAAGTGCATCTTGAAGCGCCTTACAATGAAGGATATTTTTTGCAAGCTACTGTTATTGAAGGATTGGATTTTAAATGCAGAACCAATCAAGAAGAAATTTTTGGACCTGTTGTGACGTTGACGCCTTTTGATACGGAAGAAGAAGTATTAGAAATGGCGAATTCAACGCAATATGGATTGAGTGCTACTTTGTGGACTTCCGATTTAAAACGAGCACACAGAATGGCCGATCAAATCGAAGCGGGAATTGTTTGGATCAACGCTTGGTTGGTCAGAGATTTGAGAACACCTTTTGGAGGAGTAAAATCTTCTGGAGTTGGAAGAGAAGGCGGCTGGGAAGCACTTCGCTTTTTTACAGAGCCGAAAAATGTTTTCGTAAAGTTTTAGAAAAACTTGCGGCGTTTTAAAAATCTTTTTACTGGGATGTGAACACTTCCAAAAAGTTCATTGCTTGTAAGAGAATCCAACGAGAATCCGTATTTGATTCCTTTGTCGTTCCAAATTCCGCCATTGAAATTAGATTCTTTGGTTTTGGGCGTAAAATCTGATGAATACAAATAAATATGTGAAGGTGTTTGTCTGATTCTCAGTGGGGGAGAAGTGAGCACATAGAATTTGTTGTTTTCCTTTCGCATGATTCCTTTGGCGAATAGTTTCGACAAAAATTCCTTTTGATATTCATTGGTTGACATCATAAATGCAAATCCAGGAACATCTTTCATCACGCTGCTTTTTACTTCCGTAACGTTGAAATTTTCATCCAAAACTGATTCCACGTAGGTTTCTTTGATTTTTACTGTTCCTCCTTGATGGAAGGATATATCGCCGTTCCAAGCTTTTAAAAAGGCATCCGTTGGAAAACTGACTTTTTT
This sequence comes from Flavobacteriia bacterium, assembly GCA_947462925.1. Lineage (GTDB taxonomy): Bacteria > Bacteroidota > Bacteroidia > Flavobacteriales_D > Crocinitomicaceae > JAQVCM01. The sequence continues at coordinate 19,409 of CANHQP010000037.1, forward strand.
TCCTAATTTGACAAGTGCTTTGTAAATAGGATCATTTTTATCGTTGCGCAAATTCCCTACATTCAAATGCAAATTCACCAATTTATCTGTTCCTAGTTTGTCTTCGAATGCCAATCCCGATGGTTTAAAGGAGATGTTGAGCGGTTTCTTGTTTCTGATATAGGTCTTAAGATGAACGGACATTGAATCACTGTCATGGGCAAATAAAGCGGTTTCAATTCCTTGATTTCTTAGTTTTTTTGAATTGGAGAAAATGACTAATTTTTCATCTTTGAAGTGTTTTTCTTCAGTAAATGCTTTCCAAGCTTTGGTGACATCGTTTTTCTCAGCGAATTTCACATTGTACAACCTTTTCGGAAGTTGCGTTCCTTGATAAATGAAAAACCATTTTTTATCATACGTTAAATACAAATGTTCTGATCTTAAAACATGTACTTTTTGTTCACTAACCAAAGTGTCTTCCAATTTGATATTGCTTCTTAATCGAACAATTCCAGGATAAATTTTAGAACTATCATTTACTGAAATCAATGCGCCCCATTCTCCGGATTCATTGGCGAAAAAATAGGCTGCTTTTTGCAAATCGAGCCCATAATTTTTTCCTTGTGCCAACAAAAATTCATGCGTTAAAAAATCTCGAATTGGAACTTTGTTGTAGAAAAGCATCGGAGATGATTCTCTGGCAACATCCAAAATATAAATGCGACCTAAAAAATCACCGTCAGGAAGTCTATCTACCAATGAAGGTTCTGGAGGTGTTTTGCTAAAAAGTGGTTTGTAGTAGAAAAATCCAGCCAATAACGTAATCAAAAAAACAATAAATAAAACCTTTCTAGCCATAGATAATGTTTGCTGATTTATTTAGAAAGTACATAAATTGAATTCACTAAATCCAATAAATATTTTCCTGAATTATCATAAGTTCCATCAAAATTGTAAACCAAATTGAAAGTGGTATTTGTTTTGGTTGTTTTGGATGAAGTCAATTCTAATACGCCTGTTTTGTTGCGCATGGCATCTAGAATCTCGTTTTGTCTAGTGTTGAACATTTCTCTTGGAAGACTTGATAATGCTTCGCTCCAGTCAAAATAGCCGTACATAAATTTGCTGGATTTCGCTTTTTTCGCTCTTTTTCCAGACAAAGCTTGAGAACCATAACCATTGTTGTGGTTAATTGCCAAATCTTCGTCATTGGTGAAAATCAACAAACCGTTTTTATTGATGATATACAATGGAATAGAATTTAGTACCGCATCTTCAATCACCCAATATTCACCTTTATTTTTGAATCTTGAAGTCATTTTTCCAAAGTGTTTCAAGATTTTCTCGGGAATATCGCTTCGATTCGTCGAAAATCCTAACGTGAAAATAGGCATGTCTTCTTCACTTTGAATTTCTTTTTCTTCGTATTCAAAGGTATTTTCGTCGTATAAAAATTCTATTCTGGTCGTTTTTACTTTTTTGATACCATTGAAACTACCAAACATACTTCCTTTGTAAGTTTCAAAAAGTGCATCAGTATCTACAAATTCATTGATCAACTCAGCCATCAAAACATTGCTTGAAATACGTGGATCTTTTTCTTCACTTAAAATCGGAATGATAATATCGAAAGCCTGGTTATATCCTTCTTTCAAATTGATATTATAAGTAAAAAATCCAGTACTGTTTTCGTGGATGTATTGCAATACGTGAGAATCAAATTTGGTACTGTTTAATTTTTCGTAAATGGTCCCCAATGTTTCGCCATAATTTGCTTGAAAATTGATGTCAATCGTATTGTCTTTCAGGACGATATCTCCAACCATTACGTTTCCAGTATACAATTCTTGCATGTCTGTAAACAACTCAGGAAAAAGCATCTGAAAATTCCATAAGCCTCTCGTGTTTCTGAAATTTCTAGAATTGTCTAAGTAGAAAATACCGTCAGATGCATGGGCAAGTTGCGCTGCAAATTTTGGGTCATTTTTCTTTAGATCAATATTTTGTACAAAAATTTCGTCGCAGATATTTTTCAAATATTTGCTTTGTAAAGTCACGGTGATGCTGTCACGCATTTCCCAATAATTTTTACTCATCAAATCATTTTCGTCCATTTCGCCTTCGATTTCTACTTCTTCGATGGCTTCGTCTTCTTCAGGACCAACAGGACCAAAATCTTCTTCCATTTCTGGATCCATTTCATCAAACTCATCGTTGTTGATGTTGTCGTTGAAATAGCCATATCCTCTTGCAAACCAAATGGAATCGGAGATAGTTGAAACTTTTTCGTAGCTTGGATCAACGCGCAAAATCAATCCTGAATTTCCTTTGATGATTAAATAGTTTGAATAACTAGAATAAAATTCAACATTCGGAATTTTCGTTTCCACACGATCAAAATCGTCAAAAACGGTGAAGAGTTGCTTTTTGTTTTTGATTCCAAAAGTGAATCCTGCCACTTCAAAATCTGGATTTAATCCGTAAAAAATATTTAATTTTTGATCAAAATCGATTCCCGAATCTTTCAAGGTTTTGCCTTGTGTTGAACCGTCAAACAATTCGGATTGCACTTCTGCCATGAATTCATATTGAACCAGTTCATCCATGGATACTTTCTTCAACAAACTAATATTGTTGATACTGAATACAGTAACAGCATCTTTTGGGATTAAATCTTCGGAAGATTGCCCAAAGGAATGAGTGAAAGCAAACACACTGATAAGGCAAAATAGATTCTTCATATTCGGTAAAAACAACTTTTTCACAATGTACGGCATCCTTTCGAATTTACCGAAAAATTAACTTATTTTTTTATTCCGCTAAGGTAAATGGTATTTTCCAATAATTCAGTGTTTTGACTCAAAGAATATGGATTGGTTTTAATCATTACAGCCATTTTATTTGCTGACATTTGCGCTTGCGTATTTTCAAACCTTTCTACAGGGCGATCAAATCGAGTAATTGATATGTAACTTCCTTTTTGTAAGGCCTCTGTGTCTTCTTTTTTGATTCTTTCTTGCGCTGTTGCAGGAAGTTTAGGAATCGTTCTTGTCAATTTGTTTCCATCCCAAACCAACCAATTGTGGTCAGAATCTTTGTTCACCCAATCCGCATTTTCTTCGCGAATGATTTCTTTGATTGATTTTTGTAGAATCTGAATATTGGTAAAATCACATTGAAATTTGAAGATAAACTCTGTGTAGTTTGCTTCTAGTTTCACGTTAGTAATCCCTTCTTTTTTCCCTAATTTTTCTTTGTAAAACTTTACTTTTTCCTGAATTTCAGCAATCGAAGGCACTTTTTTGCCGTCCAAACTATCCAACGCCAAAATCGAATTGATTTTTACCTTGCTTGAACTCAAGTTGATTGTATATTTGAAAGTTCCTGATCCATCGCTTTTGATACTTAAATCATCGATGATTTCAACGCAAGAACCCAAACTAAAAATGACCAATACGGCTAATAATATTTTCATCAAAAAATGGAATTATGAAACAAAAGTACTCAAATTAACTGCTAATTCGTCCACGTTTAATTCAACTTCTGTACCAAAAATCAGCGCGCGGTTATCTGCAATGTGTCCAGCTGGAAAATCAAACACAATCGGAATTTTTCGATATTCAAAATGCGACAAAATAATTTCGTGTAAAGTCAAACCGATTGACGTCGCTGTATCTTTCATATCTGTCATTCCTCCAACAATTAAACCGTTGATTCTGTTTAAAATACCTGCTTTTGCAAATGCATAAAACATGCGGTCGAGGTGATACAATTGTTCTGCTAAATCTTCGATAAATAGGATTGTGTTGGCGTATTCTGGTTGATCATCGGTGCCCAACATGCTATATAAAATCGAAAAATTGCCACCAATTAATTTTCCAACTGCATTTCCGCGTTTGTTATATGGGTGAGATGTAATTTGAATTTCAGTTTGTTTTCCTTGCAACGCATCAAGCATAGAATCCAAAGCAATTGCTGTGTTTTCTGCATAATTGAGTGGCATGGTGGCATGTATGCTTTTTAACTCGAATTTTTGCATGCGTTGGTGAAAAACGGTAACGTCTGAAAATCCTACAATCCATTTCGGATCTCGCAACATGCCTGCCCAATTAATTCGATCTAAAATCCGTACACAACCATAACCGCCTCTTGCGCAAATAATTGCTTTGATTTCGGGATTATCGATTGCTTTTTGAAAATCTTCTGTACGTTGTGCGTCAGTCCCTGAAAAATAATGGTGTGTTCCCAAACAATGTTCGCCCAAAACAACACGGTAGCCGTGCGACTCAAAAAATGCTTTTGCGTCTAACACCAATTGTGCTTCGATTGCTTTTGCAGGAGCAACAATGGCGATTAAATCACCTTTTTGCAGGGGCGAAATTTCAGAATTCATGTGGTAAAATTACATTTTTTCTGAAACAGTAAATGAATTGGAATTTTTGGAACTAGGAAATAAATGCTTTTTGCAAAATCTTCGGATATTTCTTCCCGAATTCTTGCAGACACCATTCTCTCAATAATCGTATTTCTTCTTGATCGTTAATCCATTGCAATGCTTTGGCCAATTCTTTTTGAAATAGTTGTGCGTCAAAACTCACTTTCATTAAGATTTTTTTACTCAATTCTACCATGTCTTTTCGCTTTAAATGTTTCTACCAAAATAACTTTTAAAAACAAATTAAATTGTGAGCGAAATGTTAATTGGCGAATTTTAACGAAAATGGTTTTTCAAATCAACGATTCTGCAAATACTCCTCATTGCGTTTTCTGTCTTCCACACTTCCTTCAAAACAAGCGTGTTTCGATTTTTTGGCTGGAAAAAGATGGATGTATTTAAGGTGAAACATCACAGGATAGTATTTACTAGAAAACCATTGCAATTTGGCGCTTCCATTGTTCCATTCTTGAATACCCAAAACCGGTAATTGAACACCAGGAACCAAATATCTTCCTTTTTTCAAACGAATCCCGAAACCAAGATCATAATGCAATTGCGCCCTGAAATCTGGGGAGTAAGTTTCTGTACTCATAATTCTTGCGCCTATGTAGGTAGATTTTTCCAACATGCTGTAATCTCCATTAAGTCCCAAAGAATGGTCCAAGAAAATGTTTTTCGTTTTATTCAAGTATTGCAATTTGTGCACTGCAAAACGTCCATACACGTAACCTTTGCTAAAATTTCCTTCACCCGTGTTGGTGAAAAGTAAATTTCCTGATGCATCAAATTGAGATACAGTTGTTGTTTCTCTTCCTTTAATCAATTTAAATCCAATTCCATAGTCAATGTAATCTACAAAACGACCAAATTTGAATTTAGGGTCTTTCATATTGAAATGTACCAATCCAACTTCTGCGAAAAATCCTACTTTTCCGCTAGGGTCATGGGTATATTCATTGTATCGATTTACAGAATCTGGCTCACTTTGAAATGTTTGATTGACTTTTCTAGTCAAAGTATATGTTGGTCCAACTTGAACTTGAAGTCCGATTGGGCGAACTTTTCCGTCATTTGGACTTTCAACTTTTCCAAAAAAGTCTTTGCGTTTCTTTTTAGGTTTATATAGTTTTTGAGCGTCTAAAGTTGAGACTGTCAACAAACTTATCAAAGTGAACAAAATAATTTTCATTGGTCAACTAATTCGTTTAATTTTTCCATTACCTCTGGCGCATCCCATTTTTCGTGGATATTTTCCATTTCCATGAGTTTCGCCATAATTTGGTCTTGTTTTTTTCCGTTCGCCAAGGCCTCACTGTATCTGATGTGGCTAAAAGTAACTTGGGAATATAACGGCAACCATTTATTTGGGTACAAATTACTAAATTTTGCTTCAATTTTCTTTCTCAATAAGAAATTTGGGTCGGCAGTCAAATCGCGCATTTCAACATAATTCAACAAAGCCAAATCTAAAATCGCATTTCCGTCAGGTACTCGTTTGTCAGAAAATCTTCCCAAAAGTCCGTCCCAATTGCCTTTCGCTTCTTCATGCATTTCATGGAAAACGGTGCAATCTTCGAATCCACAATTCATTCCTTGTCCGTAGAAAGGTACAATAGCATGGGCAGAATCACCTAATAAAACGACATCATCGCCGTAGTTCCAAGGGTCACAACGAACCATGACTAGCGATGAAGTTGGATTTTCAAAATAATCGTCAATCAAAGTAGGCATCATCGATACTGCATCAGCAAACATCAAATTGAAGAAATCTGAAACTTGTTCTTTCGTTTTCAAAGTGTCAAATGAAGTTTCTCCTTTCATCGGGAAGAATAATGTACAAGTAAAACTTCCGTCTAAATTGGCTAAAGCAATCATCATAAATTCTCCACGTGGCCAAATGTGCAAGCAGTTTTTGTCTAATTGATGCGTTCCATCTGCATTGGCAGGAATCACCAATTCTTTGTAACCGTGATCCAAGTACTTCTGAGAATAATCGAAAATCGTATTTTTTTGCATGCGCATTCTCACCGCCGAAAAAGCACCATCAGTGGCAAAAACCTTGTCAAATGAATGATTTTCTTTTTGATTGGTTTCGCTGTTGGTGAAAGTCAACGTATTTGTTTTCAAATCAATATCGTCGCATTTTCGGTTGAAATTGTAATCGATGCTAGGAAAATCGTCCGCCAAATTCATCAATTTTTGGTTCAATCCACCGCGAGAAACGGAATAAATCGCTTGGTCTTCTTTTCCATATGGTTGATAAGTCAATGTTCCATCCAAAGCGTGCATGCAACGTTTGTACATAGGAATTGAAATCGCGCGAATATCTTCAGCAATTCCTGCCAATTCCAATGCTTTCCATCCGCGGTCTGAAAGTGCTAAGTTGATTGATTTTCCGGCCAATAGTTTTGCTTTTCGTAAATCTGGTCGGCGCTCAAATACAGAAACTTGGTAACCTTTTTTTGCCATCAAAATTGCTTGTAAACTACCAACTAATCCTGCTCCTACAATTCCTACTTTTTTCATACTGATGTTTTTTTCGATGTTTCAATTTTTATTTTCAAACCGACAAAATGGCTCTTTCCAAAATTTCTCCGAAAACATAAACGTCGTCAAATGAATTGTACATTGGAACTGGCGCTAAGCGGATTACATTTGGTTCTCTCCAATCTGCAATCACACCATCTTCTGTCAATTGATTAAACAATTTTTTCGCTTCTCCATGCACCAACATGGAAATTTGCGCTCCTCTTTGCGCTTGATTTCTTGGGGTAATGATTTCAAACGTGCATTTTTCTTTGTGTTTTTCAGAAATTGAATCAATCACAAATTCCAAAAATCCTGTCAATAAATCTCTTTTTTGACAAAGCGCTTGCATTCCAACTTCATCAAATAAATCCAGCGAAGCCAAATGTGCTGCCATTCCCAAAATCGGCGCGTTACTCAATTGCCAACCTTCAGCGCCTTCCATCGGGTGAAAGCCTTTTTGCATTTGAAAACGTGTTTCTTTGTCGTGTCCCCACCAACCTGCAAAGCGCGGCAATTCTGGACGATTGGCGTGTTTTTCATGTACAAACATTCCAGAAACTCCTCCAGGAGATGAATTCAAATATTTGTAAGTACACCAAGCTGCGAAATCGACATTCCACTCGTGTAACTTCAAATCAATATTTCCTGCAGCATGCGCCAAATCAAATCCTGCAATGGCTCCAACTGCATGCGCTGCTTCAGTGATTTTCTTCATGTCAAACAACTGCCCTGAATAATAGTTCACACCGCCAAACATCACAAGCGCTAATTCATCACCAACTTCAGCAATTTTGGCTAAAATGTCTGCTTCATCAATCAAATGTTGTCCTTCACGTGGCGCGATTTCAACGATATGTTTATCAGGATCTAATCCGTGGAATTTCACTTGAGATTCCAGTGCATATTGATCACTTGGAAATGCTTTCGCTTCGCAAATGATTTTATTTCTTTTGCCTGTTGGTTGGTAAAATGAAACCATCAACAAGTGTAAATTGGTTGTCAATGAATGTGTGATGACCACTTCTTTGTTGGTTGCACCCACAAGTTTCGCTGCTTTTTCAGTCAATTGTTCATGGTAGGAATACCAAGGTCTTTCCGCTAAAAAGTGACCTTCAACGCCCCATTTTGCCCAAGCATCTAATTCTTGTTGGATATAACTTGAAGTAGATTTTGGTTGCAATCCCAAGGAATTACCTGTGAAATAGCGGACTCCATCTGGATGAAATGAAGGCAAATGAAAACGATTTCTGTAATCTTTCAATGGATCTTGTGCATCCATTTTTTGGGCAAATGACAATGAATTTTCGAAAAGCATGTACTCTTTTTTTAGATGCACCAAAGATAAACAAACCAATTAGAGAGACAAGTCAATTTGCATTTGTTTGAAGTCGATTTTTAATGATTTTTGTCAGGTTCACAATTTTTGAGAAGAATGTTATTTTTTGAATGTCTGGCAAAGAGGTTTTATTTATTTATCTGTAAATAAGTGATTTATATTTGATTGTTGATTGTAAAGTCATTTTCTTATTTCGTACTAATCCGATTAACAGGTACCAAAATTTGCATTAAAACTGAAGTTTTACTTACATTTATACAATCAATAGCAATTCTATTACAAATGGAAAATATCCTCAAAAACGCACGACAAGATTGGATGTATATCATTTTAAGTACCGTTTCTGGTTTCTTGATGATTGGTTTTTATTTTGTGTTGGCCAATTTGGTAAAATTAGATGAATTTACAGCCTTTCTTATCACTTTGGTTTTGTTTTCTTTGCTTTTTGATGTGCGACACTTTTTTCCGACTTACACAAGAACCTTTTTGGACAAGGAATATTTTAAGGAGCATAAAAGTTGGTTGTTGGGAAGCACCGCTGCCATCGTTTTGATTCCTTTGATTTCCTATTTTATTCTGATTCAAGGAGAAGCGATGGCTTACAACGGTCAAATTGTATTGTCGTTTGCAAGACGCGTAACTTTGACTTTGGGTTTTTATCATTTGATTAAGCAAAACTGGGGTTTCATTGCGATTTATAAAAAGAAGTTCAACGAACCAGAAGATGGTTCTGATCGATGGGAGAAATTATTGTTATTGAGTGGTTCATTTATTCCGTTCGTTTATTTGGCTAAAACAAAAACAATTTGGTTTTATGACGAGATTTCAGCTTTTACTCCAAATGCGAATGAATTGGCTTATGTATTAGAATTTTGGGGCAAGATCAGCGCTTACATGCTAGTGTTGGGATTGTTTTTCTTAGTGATTGGATTCGCAATCAATGCGCGTCCACAATACAAATATGTCAGTAGAAATTTGGGCTATTATTTCATTGGAATATTTATTTTGATCAAATTGATTTTGGTCAATGGTTCAGATAAAGTGTTGTATGTCATTCTGATTGCATTAGCAGTACTTTTTGTTTTTTCATTGATTTTGACTTTACAAAAAGCTTTCAAATTCGGAAAATTGAACATCAGAAAATGGGCGATGATGTTGAGTGCTTTGGTTTTGTATTGGGGAGTTTTATCCTTGCCGATTGAAAATAAAGGATTGATTATTATTGGAATTACGATTCCACACAACATACAATATTTAGCATTTGTGGGACTGTTTAATAAAAAGCACTACGGTGGTTCTACCAAAAATCATGGATTGGCAACGATTTTAAGCCAAAAAGCCATTTTGTTTTTCATCGTTTCTGTATTGTTTTCCTTTGTTTTTGAATTGGGTAGAACGGGTACAACGATGAATCTTTTTACAGATCCAGATGCTTTTATTTTGAAGAATATTGTTGCCTTTTTGTTTCTTTCTTTGGTCATGCATCATTATTATTTAGACGCTGTGATTTGGCGTGTGAGAAAGGATGAAGACTTAGGGAAAGATATTTTTGCTTTAAAGAAAGCTAAGTAGATTTGACTAGCTAAGAATTAATTTCCTCCCTTTTTTCCCGACATTAACAATTTATTAAGAAAAAAAAATTAGCTTTATGCTAGCATAACATTTTTTGTTGTGTCAAAATGATTTTTTTAGTCTAACAATTGAAAATGAAAACGATGGAAAAACGAATCCTTTTATTGTTGTTTATAGTCCCCTTAATACTTCGAAGTCAAGGCTTTCAAGTGAATTTGCAAGGACAAAAACAACAAGCCATGGGTAGCGCAGGTACAGCACTTATTCAGGATGCAACAATCTTATTTTATAATCCCGGCGGTGCAAGTTTCTTAGAAAAAAGTGAAATAAATGCAGGTTTCACACCCATTTTCGCACGTGGAAAATACGTAGATGCAAACACCAATGCTTCTGCTAGAACCAATTCTCCAATGGGAACGCCTTTCAGTTTGTATGGCGCGTTTGGTTTCAAAAAAGTGGAAAAATTGAAATTAGGTTTGGCTGTTTATACACCATTTGGAAGCACAGTTCAATGGGAAGACGGTTGGACAGGTCGTTTCGCATTGACAAGATTGGAATTGAAGGCCATTTTTGTGCAACCAACTGTAAGTTACAAAATCACAGATAAAATTGGAATTGGCGCTGGATTCGTTTATTCGACTGGAAGTGTTAATTTGCAAAAAGACATTCCTGTTTTGGGAAGCGACGGCAATTACGGACACGCTGAATTGGCAGGTTCTGCTGCTGGCTTGGGTTACAATGCAGGAATTTATTTTCAACCAACGGAAAAATTATCTTTTGGATTGACTTATCGCTCACAAGTGGATATGAAAGTAGATGACGGTGAAGCAACTTTTACTGTTCCAGATGCATTGAACGCGAATTTCCCTGATGGAAAGTTTAGTGCAGCTTTGCCTTTACCGCAAGTTGCTTCCTTTGGAGTGGCATACAAGTTTTCCGATAAATTCAACATGGCTTTTGATTTCAATTATGCAGGTTGGAAAGCTTATGATACTTTGGCATTTGATTATGAGTTGAATACGACTTCATTGCTAGATACAAAATCAGCCAGAGAGTATCAAAACTCATATGCCTTTAGATTAGGAGGAAAATACAATGTGACAGAAGATTTTACTGCAATGGCAGGAATTTCCTTCAATACAACGCCTGTAAAAGATGGTTATGTAACACCTGAAACACCAGATGCGAACAGAATTAGTTACACCGCAGGAGTTAGTTATAAGTTTGGCGAGCACATTTCTTTAGACGCTTCTTTTCTTTTTGTTTCCTTGCAACGCAAAGACAAAAATCTAGAAACAAATTTAGATGGAACATTTAAAACGAATGTTTGCGCTCCAGGGATTGGTTTTAATTATAAATTTTAATAATTAACAAGATGAAATTAAAATTTGCTTTAATAGTTTCAACAGCGGTTGCTTTCACGAGTTGTAAACCAAAGTTGGACGCAGACACACCTGAAAAAGGCAACATGGATCCAACAAGATTTGTTGCTCTTGGAGGTTCAACCACAGCAGGTTTTGCTGATGGTGCATTGTATGCCGAAGGTCAAGAAAATTCAGTAGGAAACATACTTGCAACGCAATTTCAATTAGTGGGTGGAGGTAGTTTCTTGCAACCTTTAATGCCAAGTTCATCTGTGGGAATTGGGTTCACAGGTAAATCAAAATCGATATTAGGATATAAAACAGATTGTACAAGTGCAACTTCACTTTCACCAATTCCCTTTAATGCCGCTGGTGGCGATCTTGTTGGTTTGGGAACAAGTGTTTACAGTTCTCCTTTCAATAACATGGGCGTTCCAGGTTTGTCATCAAATGAAATGTATTACCCAGGTTATGGAAATCCTGCAAATGGAGTAGGAAATTACAATCCATTTTTTGCAAGAATGGCTTCCAATCCTGCAACTTCGACAGTACTTTCTGATGCAATGGCAATAAATCCAACTTTTTTCTCACTTAATATTGGTGAGCAAGACATCTTAAATTATGCATTGAATGGAGGTGGAGCCGCTGTAATTAATCCAGTAAATGGCGCAGCGGGAATTGGTTTTGACGGAAGTATCACCACAGCAGTAACAACTTTAAGCGCTAATGGAGCAAAAGGTGTCATTGGAAACATTCCTGATGTTACATTGTATCCATTTTTCAACACTATTCCATACAATGGATTAAAGTTGGACGTTGCAACTGCTCAGTTATTAACCAATGCATTGGGTCAACAAGGAATGTCCTTTGCAGAAGGAAACAATGCTTTTGTAATTCAAGACAATTCTTTACCATTGGGTGCTAGACAAATGAAACCAGGAGAATATATTTTATTAAGTATTCCATTGGATTCAGTGAAATGTAATAAAATGGGTTCATTAATTCCAATTCCTGAAAGATATGTGTTGACTTTGGAAGAAGTTGCTAATATCAAAGCGGCGACTAATTCTTACAATGCTGTTATCAGTCAAGTGGCTTCAACTTACGGTTTGGCTTTGGCAGATGTCAATACTTTGCTGAAATCAGTGAAAACAGGTGTTATTTTCAATGGCATTGGTTTGAATGCAAATTTCGTTTCAGGTGGCACTTTTTCGTTAGATGGAATTCACTTAAATCCTATTGGAAACGCAATGGTTTCTAATGTTTTTATCAAAGCAATTAATAAAACATTTGGCTCAACAATTCCCCAGGTTGATGCTACAAAATACAGGGGCGTCAAATTTCCTTAAATGTTTATTTTTAAATTTAGAATTATGAGAAAATTCAACTTTGCTTTACTTGCTGCGATGAGCTTCTTTTCTGCTTCATCGTTTGCACAATGTAACAACGGAAGATACGCATCAGACGTATTTACTGCCGTTACGACTACTAGTGGAATCACTTACGGTGCGAATGCTTCTTACACGGGAGCAAACACAGTACTTACACTCGATTTTTACGAACCAACAGGTGATACAGAAACCGCTCGTCCATTGATCATTTTTGCACATGGAGGAAGTTTTATTGGTGGATCAAGTACTGATGGAGATGTTGTGAGTTTGTGTAATCATTTCGCTAAAAAAGGATATGCTTGCGCATCTATCAACTATCGTTTAGGATTTTTCCCATTTGATTCTGTAAACGCGGTAAAAGCCGTTGCAAGAGCGGTTCAAGATATGAAAGCTTCTATTCGTTTCTTCTACAAAGACAGTAAAGAAGGAACAAATTTGTACAAAATTGACACGAACAATATTTATGTCGGCGGAAGTTCTGCAGGAGCGATTACAGCTTTGCACACGGCTTACTTGGATAAAACTTGTGAATTGAATGCTTATTTGACTCCATCTGCTGTTGCCACTTTAGGAGGAATTGAAGGTAACAGTGGAAATCCTTGCTATTCTACGAAAGTAAATGGCGTAATCAATTTATGCGGTGCCTTGGCAATTTACGGATGGTTGGAAGCTGGTGATTTACCAGTTTGTTCAATGCATGGAACAAATGATGCAACTGTAAAGTATAACCGTGGAATTGTAAACCCTGGAATTGAATTGATTTATTTGGATGGAAGTAGAATGGTTCACGAACAAGCAGAAGCAGTGGGTGTACAAAGCAATTTCTACACTTGGTTAGGTGCTCCTCACGTTCCTTATGCTGGAACAGATGCTGATGCTTTGGCTTACATGGACACCACTGTAAATTTCATTCGAGATTATTTAGTTGAACGTTTAGGATGTACTGAAACGCCACTTCAAGCAGCAAATGCACCTGCAGAAACTGCAAATTTATATGGTTACACAGGGTGTACTGCAAACGTACCTTCAGTATTTTGTACACAAGCAGGAATTGATGAGGTTAACAATGAATTAACTCATGCCGTTTACCCAAATCCAGCAGACAATTACATGACCATTGTTTTTGCGGATGCCAATGAAACGCATACAATTCAATTGTTGGATTTGTCAGGAAGAGTAATGAAATCTATTCAAACTTCGAATTCAGAATACACGATTGAAAAAGGCAATTTAAATGCTGGAAACTATATTTTGAAAGTTTCTAACAATTTAGGTCAAGTTAGTATTCAACATGTGATGTTTTACTAGTCTGAACCAATTTTCAAATGAAAGCCTCCTTGAGAAAGGAGGCTTTTTTTGTGTACTTAAGTTAAGATTTATCGAATCTATTTTGAAATAAATTCTATCAATTTCTTTTGTTGGAATTGCTTTTTCCATTTTTCGATGGATGCAATTTTTGTCACAATTTCTCCTCGAATTTGAATAGCATTTGGTAAAATAGCCTCAAAATTTGTTAGATTATAAAATATGCTACTATTTTGTAAATCTTCAATATCGTTGTATCTATCGTGAATCAACAATGGAATTTGATAGCTGTACGCCAAATTGAAAGCACCAGAAATTTGATTGGAAATATATTGCGCTGCGCTTTGTGTTTCTGGGTGAATCAAAGGACAAAGAAAATCAGTTGCTTTTAGATAGGCATTGAATAAATCAGGCGCGATAAAATCGTTGAACATGACCACTTGATTTGATCTATTGATCGCTTGAATTTGCGCTTTGAAATTTACAACTTCTTCCTTGTTTTCGTCGCTTTTACCTAAGAAAATAAATTTGATGTTTTCATTATTAGTCTTTTCTAGCATCGAAATAAAACCAGTCAAATCTTTTCGTCTGTTTTCAACTCCTCCAACAATGGTAATCCAAGTTTCTGCAGGTCTTTTGGTAATTTTTAGGTCAAATTCGGGATAATCTAAGGGATAAAAACTTTCGACATTCAATTTTTTTGGAATCGTAATTTTATCCAATAAGAAATCACTGAGAAGCAAATATTTTTTGATTTTACGGTGAATAGTTTTCTGTGTAAAACTCCCTTGAAACTTGCGGATTGTATGGATAACTCCAATAAATTCAACTGATTTTGAAGCTGTCAAACATAAGTTGCGAATGTGTCCACCTTGCGCGGTATTCAAAATGGCCTTTTGAAAATCATTGCTCTTAAGAAATTGATTGATTCCCAAGATTAATTTAAAATCAGCCCAAGCTTTTTTGGTGAAATCTACCACTAAAATGGCATCTACATATTTTTCGAAATGCGGATTTCTTGCTTTGATATCAGGTGTACAAATCAATGTAATAGAAGCATTTATAGATTTTAATGCAATCATTTGTGTCAACATGCATTCTTCGTGAGAACCACCTAATTCTATTAGTGCAACCTTCATGTTCATTTAATAAGGATTTGAGATTTCAACAATGTTTGTTTAGAAACCTTTTCTATTGCAAAGTAAATCAAAATATTGATGCATTAATTTTGTAAAATGCAGTTGGTTCGAATTTTACTATTGTTGTTGCTATTTAGCCCAGTAACAATTAACGCGCAAAAAAAACGCATCTCCGTTTTGATAGACGCTGGTCATGGCGGGAGTGATCCAGGGCATTTATCAGCCAATAGTGCACATTTGCAAGAGAAAGAATTGAATTTAATTATTGCCAAAAAAGTTGGAAATTATCTCACAAATAATTTACAAAATGTCGACGTTACTTACACCAGAACTTCCGACGAATTTATTAGTTTAGACGCCAGAGTTGAAAAGGCAAATAATGCGGATGTTGATTTTTTTATCAGCATTCATTGTAATGCCAGCGAAAAATCAAAAACCCATGGTACTGAGTGTCATGTGCATACTTTCGACTCCAAAAAATCTGTCGCTTTGGCGAAAAGCATTGAGAAAGAATTTTCAGGCAAAGCAGGAAGATCTTCACGCGGTGTAAAGGACAATGGCGACAGAGAGCATACTTTACAAGTGTTGAAATTCACCAAAATGACTAGTGTTTTAGTTGAATGTGGTTTTTTGACAAATACCAAAGAAGCCAATTATTTGAATACTACTGAAGGTCAAGATATTATTGCTTCGGCACTTTTTAGAGGAATTAGAGCGCATTTGAAAAAAGAATTTCCTAAAATATCGTTCACAAAAGACGCAGAAAAGTCTAAAGGTAAAAGTAATTCTATTGCTTCAAAAACAGGTCTTTATTATGTGCAAATTACTTCTTCAAAAGAATGGATAGACACTGATCACGAGTCATTCAAGCGAACGGGTGAAAAAGTAATTAGGGAAAAATTGAATACAACAAGTGCATACAAATACCGTTATGTTATTGGTTCATTTTCCTCAAAAAATGATGCGAAAAGCGTATTAGATAAGGTTAAGTCAAAGGGTTTTCCTGATGCGATAATCATTGAGAAATAAAAGATTATATTTGAGCCGTTTATGATTTTTCAATGAATTTAGTTGGCAAGTTTTTATCTCAATGTAGATTGCAATGGATTTTTCTGCTGCTTGTATGCTTGTTTAGCGTTTTTTACCTTTTGCGAAAAGATGGACTGTCAAAAGTTATTAGTTCAGATGGAAGCGGATATTATGCCTATTTACCAGCGCTTTTTATTTACCAAGACAGTCATTTTGAGAGAACTGCAGCAGCTGAACGAAGTGTGCGTAAAATCGAACAACAACACTATTTGATTTACGACAAGGCTGGTCAAAAATACAATAAATGTTTTCCGGGAATTGCTGTTTTGCAAACTCCTTTTTTCTTGATTTCTTGTTTTTTTGCCTGGGTTTTTGGTCAGCAAGTGGATGGTTACAGCGATATTTTCATTGTTGGATTTTATCTTGGAAGTTTGTTCTATACTTTGGCAGGAATTTTCTTTTTCAGCAAGGTTTTAAATAAGTTGTTTCCTGATTCTAAAAGGATTATTCAATGGTTGGTACCTTTATTTTATGTTGCAACACCTTTAATTTATTACACCGTTCACACGCCAAGTATTTCACATGGTTATTCTTTTTTTCTTTTTAGCCTTTTTGCTTGGTTGATTTTGAAATTGAAAGAATACTTGTCACTTAAATTCACCGTAATTCTTGGCTTTACCTTAGGAGCAATTGCTTTGATTCGTCCGACCAATATTTTGGTGGTGTTAATCGTTCCTTTTTTACTAGGTTCTTGGGAGGAGACGAAGTATTTTTTCACTTTGTTCTTTCAGCGAAAGGTGAAGTGGCTTCTAATTGGAATATTTGCTTTTTTATCCATCATCAGTATTTTGTTTTTTTCTTGGAAAATACAAACGGGGAATTGGATTCTTGGTGCGTATAATGGGGAAGGTTTCAACTTTGGAAAAGCAATGATTTTTCAATCGCTTTTTAGCTTCAGAATTGGCTTGTTTTTGCATTCTCCCATATTTATTTTGACCATTTTCGGATTAATATTGTTGTTTGTCCGAAATCGTTTCAAGGCTTTTTGGTTTTTGATCTATTTCGGAATCAATGTATACATAATTGCATCATGGTGGTGTTGGGA
>CANHQP010000038.1 GCA_947462925.1 Flavobacteriia bacterium
ATTTCCTTGAATTTAGATTTACATTCAGCTTCATTCGGATAATTATTGAAAAATTCTACTAACTTCATATTACTAATTTTGTACAAAGTTCGTGTTGGTGGACGTAATCTAATTATGTTCTACTGGTATAGTTTACGATATGCATTTATTCTTATTTTATTAAATAATCCGATTATTTAATAAAATAAGAATAATATTTTGGGTAAGCTTTTCAAAATCCTTGAATATATCATGGAAACTGAATTGTGACTCTATTTCAATCCTTTAGTCACACTCTCGTTGACGCCAAAAAAACTAATCTATTTTTGGTAACGAATCAATCCCAAGGCTCTGATCATTTATTATAAAACACAATATTCCCGAAAAAAAACGAAAAACCCCGAGAAATCGCGAAATTTTCGAAATTTCTCGACAAAGAATAGAATCCTGCGGTTATGTGCTTGTATTTTATTTCGGGATTTCTCGAGAATTTCGAAAAATCCCTACAAAATGAAATTCTTGGTGCCCGATTCCTTGTTTTGTTATTTGGGATTTCTCGAGAATTTTTGAGATCAAGAAGAAGTATATTTAGAAGCCTTACTTCGTAAAAGTCAATATTGATCTAAAAAACTTTTTTGTTAATGTGTCGATAAGTTTTCGACTTATTTTTA
Organism: Flavobacteriia bacterium; assembly: GCA_947462925.1. Lineage (GTDB taxonomy): Bacteria > Bacteroidota > Bacteroidia > Flavobacteriales_D > Crocinitomicaceae > JAQVCM01. The sequence continues at coordinate 651 of CANHQP010000038.1, forward strand.
AGTATGTAAGCTTGGATTTGAGATTTAACCTGCAATAATTTATTTGTTGTATAAATGGCTCTTTTTTCTGTGTTACCAAATAGAGGTTAATGTCGTAATTCCTATTTCAAGAAAGTCGAAAATAGTAAAATAGAATTAATAGGTAAAATTCAAATTAAACTCGGAAAGAAATGAAATATTCGGTTTATGGTGAAAAAGATAATATCCAACGAGATGAATTGAGATTAAATTGCAAGGTTTTAAGACAGGTTTGTCACTCAAAAAGCTCGTTAAGAAAAACAATTAACCCGAACGGAGTTAGGCGGTTTAGTTGATGAAAAACGAGAATAAATTTCAAGAATTAAGAACAATCGAAGTAATATTGCACCTAAAATCTTGTATGATAATGTTGATAAAGGATTGAAAGGGAGAGCAAAAGTTTAAATCTGATTCTCAAGGACGAAAACAATTTGATAAAAGAGAAAAAGGATTGTATTAAAGTTGAAATAGATAATTCCTTAAAATTTAACTACTAGATAACAAATAGTTATATGTAAAATCATTCAAAACCCTAAAGTTAGTTGCTAATTGAAAGTACCGAAAAACGTAATTCAAACTCACTTTTAACCATGTGTTTTTTCTCTTTCTTGCGTTTCTTTCATTTTAATATGATATAAAACGAAGCCAGTAACTATGACGCCTAGTCCGATAAGTAAAATTGGAAGTGCAGACACCTCTTTGCCTTTATTAAATTGATTTTCTGGTAGTTGATTTAGTGGGATGATATTAAATTTCTCAATTACATTCATTTTGATTAATTTACAAGTTTTATAATTTTTACTTTATTCTCTTCCAACCATATTAATTGGATGTTTTTATATACGGGAGACCTTGTTCCGTGCTCATTTTCAATTATTATATCGTAGTCATCAATAGTAAAGCCGAGGTTTTGGAGTCCTTTCCAGCTAATGATCTCAGAATCTAATTCTCCGAGTACCTTTTCAAGAATTTTTATTTTTCGATTCAACAAGATATCTTGAATTTCTTCATCAATGTTGCGAAAATTTTTCACCGATGGTTCGAAAAACAATTTCAAAGGTGGACGCTCCGGACGTTCGAGTTCAATTCCACATTTCCTTAGTTCGTCAACAAGTCTTTTCTGTCGGTTTTTGCAGAAATTCTTTTTGCCATTTTTTTCAGGGCAATAAAAACGATTCATGTGCGAAGCAATGAAAGTTTGAAGACAATATGGACACACGCGACGGTATTCGCCTCGAGGATCTTGAAAATTTTCAGTTTTTATGTTCATTCTTTTAATGGATCTAGTGATATTCGATAATCAAATTCATATTTAAACAGCAAAAAATATATTTTCTAAATTTTATTTTTTTTGCACTTGGAAATCAAATACTGATTTAGCTCGTTCTCTTCCTCTTTAGAAGTTTTTAGTTTTATTGAATTCATCCAAGCAATTAATTCATCCCGTTTGAATCTCAGAAATTTTGTTCCTTTTGGCTTATTATATGGAATTTCGTTAAAATGACATTTCGTTCGAATTGTCGAAACTGCAAGTCCAGTTATATTGCTGGCTTCTTCAATGAGTATTTCGTTTTTCTCTTGATTAGTTGGAATTTGTTGTTTGTTTAAATTTTTCTCCTGAGAAGAAATCAGTTGTTTATTTAAATTGATATATTCACCTACAGTGAGAGTGAACAAAGGCTTTTCAAAATCGAAATTCATATTCTTTTGTTATTTAAATTTATGGTTACAAGATTAGGCGTTTTTTAATAGAATAAAAAGCAGTAATAGCTGCTATCCGAGTGTCCTCCGAGTGCAGAAATGTATATGCTATATGGAATCTAAGAATTTTTCTATTTTAAAACCCTATTCAATTAACCGAGTCTCCGAGTCTTAAAAATTTAAATTTTTTCAAGTATAGAATAAAGTTTAGTTCTTTTTCCTTCATCGCCATTCGCTTTAGAAAGTTGATGCACTTCAATTTCTTTTCCATTTTTTGTGAAACAGCAACATGTAGTTTCCCATATGCCATTTTTTAAGGGTTCTATTTTCCTTAGATCATAATTGATAATAGAAACGAACATATTTAATTCTTTAAAAGACCCTGTCCAATTAATTCGATTCTTGGGTTTAATTTCAGTTCCAGAAAGAATATCCTTTAGTTGCTGAATTTTCGTCGTTTCCTCAATAAATTCCTTTCTTAATTCTTTAATTATTTGAGGGAGAACGATAGCTTTTTTTTCAAAGTAGTCATTGAAATCGGGAACATCTTTAAGCTTAAAGGAGAGTTTGGTTACAAAATTACTTTTAATACCTTCCTTGTTCTTTCTATTTTTAGCCGCATATTCATCTGTTTTTTTATCCAACCATCCTTGTGAGGTTTGTATTACTTTTAAAGGAATAATTTCACTATATTGACGAAAACAAAGTTTTAAAAAAGTAGAAAATTCAGACTGATTTTTGTTGAAATTTTTTAATAATTGATAATCTAAAAAGTCGTGAATTTTTCCAATATTCTGTTTAAATTTCCTCAAAAATAAGGTGAACCAGTAATCAAAATTTTCATCATTTTTTGATACCTCGATATAATTATTATAACTGAAACAATTCCCTTCCGAATCGAAAAAAAAATCTAATTCAAATATTTTTTTCAAGTCATTTGTATTTTCGAGAAATAAATTCATTTGCCGATTGTAATAATCTTTATCCTCCTTATTTCCACTATCGAATAACTGAATTCTAAAATTACATTCTCCCTTCACCTTAATAATATCCCGTAATTTTGAAATTAAATTAATCACCATATCTTCATCCTTGTGCTCTGAATAAAATATTTTACGCTCATCCATCCAAATTTCTCCGATGTTGATTGAGTATAAGTTTCTATCGTGTAATGTTGTCTCGGGCATATTTGTTTTGTGTTTCACATTATTTATATTAAATTTTCGTTTGCTTCATCTAACACCTCGTTCATAAACGATTGTAAATAGATGCTCGTAGTTTTTTCACTATCATGTCCCATACTTTCGCTTATTATCGAAGTACCGACACCGTTTTGTTTTTGAATATTCGCCCAACTGTGACGAGCAACATAGTGTGTAATACTATGTGTTGCTTGTATTCCGACGCTTGTAGCAATGTCCTTTAAATCTTTATTTACTCGCTTGTTTATTTTTTTAATTCGATCAACTTTACTTTGAGGAGTTTTGTGTATTTCTGGGTTTAGAATCGGAAAAATATAGTCTTCGGAATGTTCATTGCCTTTGGAGTATAAATCCAAAAGCTCTTGAGTTCTTTGATGGATTTTGATGTCAAAATTTTTACCAGTTTTTGATCTTTTATACATGATTCGATTGTACAGAATATTCGACCACTTTAGTTGTGCTAAATCCCTGAAATTCATGCCGATATTATAAAAACTAAACACAAAATAATTCTTTGAATGCCAAGAACTTGATCCAACCTCAGCATCAAAATTTATTATCCGCAACATTTCTTCTTTCGAAATCGCCCTTTTTTTAGTTTGATTGTTCAACTTTGAGATTTTATATGTTTTGAAAGCGTAATCATCTTCTTTACAGTGTCCTTCTTTTATGGCCAGATTTACTATCGCTCTTAAAGTTCGCATATAAACACTGATTGAGTTTTCAGTGACTCCTCGATGTAAAAAATCTTCTTCATACTTTAAAAGAAATGAATAATTAAGTTCAGAAAAAGCAATATCCTTATTGTTTGTGAATTTCTTTAATGATCTCAACAAATCTTTTTTAACTGTTGCATCACCAATTCGATTTGTTTTTACTAGTCTATCTATAATTTCTTGGCAATATTTAAAGACTGAAATTTTTTCAATAAAGTTCAGGAATTTCTTCTCAATATCATCGACGGTATAACTTTTACCTTCATTTTCAAAATCGAGAATTATACCATCGATTTCACTTTTCTTTTTATGGATTAAGTAGTTCGCCTTTTTGAAATTATTGTACCCTTTAAGAAGAGACTTTTCATTATTATCCCAATAAATTGGATTCGTTGAAAACCCTAATGAAATATATTTGATTTTCCTATCAATAATTAAACGAATCATGATTGGATGTTCTCCATTTTTAAGGGTTTTGGAGGTGTAGAGTACTATCTTTGATGACGCCATAATAATTCTTGGTTTAAACATGGTTTAAACAAAAGTACATTATTTATCAATACAACACAAAAATTAATAAAACTAAAAAACATATAATAATATAATATACAGACATATAAATAAAATAAATAAACTTCACTCAACATATCAAAACAAATAAAATCTGCCTTCTAAGCAGTAGGTCTTTGGTTCGAATCCAAACGGGGTCACTTTGTGAAAGTATAAAGCTTTGTAATTTAGATAATTGCAAAGCTTTTTTCTTTTTGTGTCAAACATAAGTCAAACAATTACTATACTTCCATGCAGCAATTGGATTTTATTTCAAATTTTCAAGTTTGATAAATTTCTCTATCTTAGCAATTCATCCAACCACAAAGCTTTCAAATTTCTATGCAGATTTTTAAACTTTCTTTAAAAGCAATGCTAATTTGCATATTCTTCGGTACATATGCACAGGCACAAGAAGTGGTGGCTAGTGGTGGCGATTTTTTTACCAATCCGAATGGCAGTATTTCTTGGACAATGGGAGAACCTATTTCAGAAAGTTTTTTACTCAATCAACACATTTTATCTCAAGGCTTTCAGCAATCAGCACAAAATTACGTTTCAATTGCGATGGTTGGAAACTCAGACTTAATAGAAATTTTCCCTAATCCTTTTGAAGAAATTGTCTATCTCCAAAATCAAACCAATGAAAAGGAATTATTTGTCTCTCTTTACGATGAGAAGCTAGCACTTGTTAAAGCATACAAAATTCAAACTGGATTTAGCAATGAAAGTATAATTTCCCTTCAAAACATCGAAGCTGGTGTTTATTTCTTGCATATTTATTCTGAAAACGGGAAAGTTAAAACAATGCAAAAAATGATCAAAAAAACGTTTTAAAATGAAAAATATATTTCTCGCATTCAGTCTTTTAATGTGCTTTTCACTTTTTGGTCAAGCACCAGAAGCATTTAAATATCAGTCAATTTTACGCGACGTAAACGGGGCGGAAATTTCGAATCAAACGGTCAGTCTGCGCATTTCAGTGCACGATAATACACCTAACGGATTAATTATTTATCAAGAAAGTCACCAAGTAACAACCAATAATTTTGGATTATTTTCACTATCTGTTGGTTTGGGAAATCCACTCATTGGAACTTTTACAGCGATAGATTGGGGAACAAACAGCAAGTACATTCAAATTGAAGCAGATCTCACAGGTGGCACAAATTTTATTTCATTTGGCACTTCCGAATTGTTGAGTGTTCCCTATGCATTGTACGCAAAAAATGCTACCTCTGCCCTATTTCCGTCAGGAACTGCTATTGGAAACACACCGTTTTGGGATGGAACAACATGGATTGTTTCAAGCAACAATATTTTCAATAACAATGAAAAAGTAGGGATCGGAATGGATTTACCTTACAAAAAATTAGACATCAATGGAGATATCAACCTTGCATTGGATAGCGCTTACTACATCAACAAGAAAAAAGTTTTGTCCTCAAAGGGCAATAATAATATTTTTGTAGGAGAAGACGCAGGAAGCGTCAATTCTATCGGTTTTATTAATGCCTTTTTGGGCTACAAGGCGGGTTTCAGCAATGTTTCCGGTTCACAAAACACCTTCATTGGTGGTGAAACTGGGACATCAAACACCGAAGGCGCCATGAATTCATTTATCGGCAGACGTGCTGGAAACTTGAACACCACTGGAAATGAAAACACCTTTGTTGGTGCCTATGCCGGACAGTCGAATCAAGACGGATTTCACAATTCATTTTTGGGTGTTTCAACTGGAAATTCCAATACTTTGGGAAATGAAAATACATTTTTGGGAGCACATGCTGGATACAACAACAACTTGGGAAATAACAATACCTTTGTCGGAAATTTTGCTGGATTAGTCAACACTGCAGGAACAAACAATACATTCATTGGTTTTTATGCTGGCGCATCTTCAAGTAACTTGACAAATGCAACTGCCATAGGAAATGGAGCTATTGCAAATGCTGATAATTCGGTGATGATTGGAAATACTGACGTCACATCTATCGGAGGACAAGTTAGTTGGAGTACTTTTTCAGACAGAAGGTTGAAACATTCCTTTCAAGAAAGTGAACTGGGACTTAACTTTATTTTATTGTTAAAACCTGTTTCTTACGAATATAAAGCAGTTGGTCAAGCAGGAATTCGTTATACAGGACTTATTGCTCAGGATGTTGAAAAATCATTAAAAAAATTGAACGCACAATTCAGCGGACTAGTTAGACCAAAAAACAAAACCGATTTTTATTCTATTCGATATGGTGATTTTGTTGTACCTTTAATTAAATCAATTCAGGAACAGCAAGAACAAATCAACCAACTAAAATCTGAAAATGAATTGCTTTTGGAAAGAATTAAAAAGCTGGAGCAAAAATTAAAATAGTGCCTAAAAGCAACTAAACACTTAATTATCGAGTCTGCACTCTAATATTAAATAACTAAATTAATATAAATGAACATTTTAAAAATAACATTTCTACTTTCAATATTTTTCATTGGATTCAACCAAAAAGTCCTTGCTTGTAGTCCTTGCCAAGCTCTTTCAAATGTTACACAAACATTAAATGGAACAAATCTTGAATTAACTTTTTCAAGCAATGCAGGTTGGGAATGCTGTTACGTTGTTGAAATTGAAATCGTTTGTGCAAATGCAAATTTTACAGGAACACCCAATTATTTTTCTCCTGAAATTTGTATTAATGGTGGAACCGCTGCTTCGAATACTTGGAATATAACCGAACCTTACCCTAATACCATCATAGACTTATCTGGCTATTGTCCTGGAACATATAAATGGAGAGGTGTAGAAACAGGATGTGGAATATATACTCCAGAATTTGAATTCACACTGGGTGGAAATAGCCCTATTCAAATTGCATTGAATGCTGTGCAAGATACGATATGCGTAAATCAAAATACAATTCTTAATTCAAATGCATCAAATGGTTGCAATAGCAATAATTTTAACTACGCTTGGTCTCCAGCAACTGGATTAAATAACCCAAATTTGGCTAATCCAGTAGCTACTCCAACTGTCACAACTACATACACCTTAACAGTTTCAGAGGCTGGTTCTTGCACACTTCCACAAACTTCAAGTTTGACCATTACAGTCAATCCTTTACCGGTTGCAACCATTAGTGGAACGGTAAGTGTCTGTCAGAATACAGCAAACCCCTCGGTATCCGTCACTGGTTCTGGTGGAACAGCGCCTTACACGATTAACTATACGCTCAATGGAACAGCTCAAACACCAATTGTAACTTCAGGAACAACGACGATACCCGTGTCAACAAGTACACCAGGAATCTATACTTACAGTTTGACTAGTATTCAAGATGCCAGTAGTACACAGTGTATGCAAAATCAAACAGGAACAGCCATTGTGACTGTAAATGAATTGCCTGTAATTAACGCAGGATTGGATCAAGTTTTATGTGAACCAAACGACCAAACTCCATCAACAGTAATATTGAGCGGCTCAGGAGGTGTTAGTTATGTTTGGGACAATGGAGTAACAGATGGAACTGCCTTTACTCCACCGGTTGGACAAACAGTTTATACAGTAATCGGAACTGATGCAAATGGATGCACAGGAACAGATCAAGTAATGGTCACTTCATTGACATTGCCTGTTGCTTTTCATGTGCCTAGTGATACTTTAGGTAACGTTTCGTTCACAGTGAATTTTACCAACTACAGTCAATTTGGAACAACTTATACTTGGGATTTTGGCGATGGTGAAACCTATACCACAAATACAACAGAATCTGTTACCCATACTTATGATGAACCAGGAATCTATGTTATCACTGTAGTAGCATCAAATGGAATCTGTTCTGACTCTTGGTCTTCGGAGATAGTAGTTTTACCTCCAATGATTGTTGAACCACCGAATATTTTCACACCTAATGGAGATGGAGCCAACGACTTTTACTTTGTAAATGTTGAAAATGTAGAGTTTTTCGAAGCAACAATTACAAATCGCTGGGGAAATATTATGACGAAATTAAATAGTCCTTTACAAACTTGGGATGGAAAAACAGATGGCAAAGAAGCCGCTGAGAGTGTTTATTTTATTCAATACAAAGCTGTTGACTATGGTGGAAACATCATTGAAAACCACACTTTCTTCCACTTAAACAGAAAATAATCGCTAAGGAATAGCGCATAAAAAAGTCCATAAAACCAAGTGTTTTATGGACTTTTTTATTTTATTAAAGGGTTTACTTTCTGATAAAAAGTGGCTTTACGGCAAACCAAATCAAAGCTGGAAAGAAATGCAATGTAATGGCAAAAGGCTGAAAATACATCAAAATTTCATCGATTCCTTTTACGTCTAATTCAGGTGGAAATTTGAACATAATTGGACCTAAAATACTAGCAAATGTTAAAATTACAAATAACATATTGAAAATGATTTCACCAAATTTTGATGACATTTTGGTTAACAACCAATAACCAATAGAAGCCAAAATACAACCAAATAAAGTCGCACCAATGATATTAATATTTGAAACTACTGGAGAGAAGTCAACAAACATGACTTCCTTGTATACAATTGTGAAAATGATTCCTGCGACACCTGATAAGATTCCTGCCGTGACGCCAACTAATAGGGATTTTGTGAACATATATATTTATTTTTTGGTTACTGGTACTTCAAACTCAATCTTCATGATATCTGGAACAGTTTCACTTTTGTGACCCACTTTGAAATCAGATCTTTTTACGTTGAATGTTCCTGAAAAACTCAACTTATCCCCTGAACCTGTTACAGCTGCATTGATTTTTGTTGGTTTACTTGTTCCTTTGATTTTTAAATCTCCATAAATTGAAACACCTTTGTCAGTTTTTTCAATTTTTGTTGAAACAAAAGTAATTTTCGGAAATTTCTCAGCATCGAACCATTCATCAATTTGTGCCTTTTTATTCATCATTCCATTTCCAGTACTGATTGAAGAAACATCAATAGACAAATCAAACTTTGAATTTGCTAAATCTTTCTCGTCATACTTGATTGTACCTTTGAAAACCTTGAAAATTCCAGAAGGATCTTTACTGATGAATTTGATTGAGTAATTGGATGCTATTTTCCATTCTTGCGTTGAAATGGACATGAAAGCTGAAGTTAACAACAACAAACCTGCCAACATTGGATAAATTAATTTTTTCATCATTTTTTGTTTTAAGAGATAAAGATAATCGAGTTGACTCTCTAATCCAATTCATTAATAAATATTTAACTTAAAAGTATACTCAAAAGATGTACCAAAACTATTAATTATTCAGTGCTCCTTGATTAATCCAGCAACTCACTTTTTGAATCAAGGAATCAGCTAACTTATCACCACCTTGAGGCATTGATGATGCTGAACCATCTTGCAACATTGAACTCAAAACTTTACCAGGATTTTGAGAAACACCCGTGTAAGTTGATAAATCATAATTACCAGAAGGGTTGGTAGCATTATGGCAACTGTTACAATTATTCTCCAAAATAGGTAACACATCATTAGCAAATGAAATGGTGTCAATACAAGTAGTATCAGCAACAGCTGGTTGAACCTTATCCTTTGTGCAAGCACTGAATGTTAAATCAAAGAGAAATAACATCAAAGAACCTGCTAATATATATTTATAACTTCTTTTCATTTGAATTTGTATATTAAATTAATGCTTGATTACTTATTCTTTCATATATTTTCTGGCAATACAAAAACCTATTCTAAACTGACCTTTTGCCCAATCTGTATTGGTATATGGGATAAATTGAACCTCTCCAAAACCGCCGGAATTTGTCAAATACACTTTAAAATTGTGTCCAAAGGTTACCCAATCAACGGCGATTGAAAGACTATTATGGTATTTTTCTCTTGTATCTTCTTTTTGAAAATTGTTGTAGTATTCTACAGACAATGAAACTTTTGAATTAATTGCAAAATTGACAGCTGAACCTAATGAAAATAAACCATTCACGTCATCGGCTGCAACATAATTTCTGTGAACATAAGTTGGCATTAAAGCAAGACTCCATCTTTTACCGAATTTCTTGGCAATATTTAATTGTGAACTGTAAGAAAATCTGTGTGCTCGCTTTGGAAATGCAGCAATATCTGACAACAAGGAAGAGGAAGGCATGTAAGTATAAAACATTGACCCAATAAGTGTTGCTGAAATTGGAGATTTGCCAGCTTCTTGATGTAACAGTCTGTATTTTAGAAGTCCATCTATAAGAGAACGATAAGGAAGACTAGTACCTCTGCTTCTTCCCAAACCTATCATTAATTTATCTGTGATTCCATATTCAAAAGCAATTCGAATGTCTGACGCATTATCCAGACCATAAAGTGTATTAATTCCGCCATTATCACCAGCTAAATCACCAAAACGATGTTCAACTCTAAACTCTAAAGTTCCTTTTTTCAATGTTTCTACCGAATGACCATTTACTATTCTTGTCGAATAAAATGTTTCAATAGGTGTTGCTTCTTCCACTTCTGCATCTGGAATTTCTTCATAAACGACCGTCGTGTCTTGTGAAAAAGAAACAAGGGAGATTAATACAAAGATTTTAAAAAAAAAGATTTTTTTCATGAGTTGAGTTTTTGTTTTAATTGACAAAGTTAACAATTGTCTAGATTTTAACGGAATAAAAGCACTTTCGGTTGGCTCTAATATTCACAATTAAAGCGAATTTTTAGTAAAATAACAAGAATAATTACGGCTTTATTAACTTAATTTTCCATTTTTTTTAATTTGTGTATCTTTGTAAAACAACAAAGTTTTATCATGTTTGGATTAGATCAAAAAGCAATCATGCTTCAAATGCAACAAGCCTTGGAGTTGAGTAAAATGAAATTAGAGCAAACTACTGTCGTTGGAGAAGCAGGTGGTGGACTTGTTCGCATTGAATTAAATGGAAATAGAAAACTTACTTCTCTTCAAATCAACACTTCTATCAAAGAAATGGAAAAGGAAGATTTGGAGGATTTATTGACTATAGCTTTGGGTCGTGCCATGGATGAAGCAAACAAAATCAATGAAAATGAGGTTGCCAGTTCAGCTAGACAATTTATTCCAGGAATATGAGCAAAACAAAAGCTGAATTAAGACAATTTTATCTTTCAAAAAGAAAAGAATTAGCTCCTGGACAGCTTCAACAGTTGTCTGAGCAAATCTCGGATTTGATTTTTACCCATTTTCAATTAGAAGAAAAATATGTGAGCTTATTTTTGCCTATTGAAAGACAACATGAGATAAACACCTATAGAATTTGGGAAAAAGCCATTGAATTTGGTGCCAAAGTAGCCGTTCCAAAATCGAACTTTGAAACCATGGAAATGAAGCACATTCTATTTGAATCAGAAGATCAATTGGAATTAAGCGCATGGGGGATTCCCGAACCAAAAAAAGGAAAAGTAATTGCTGCTGATAGATTTGATTATGTCTTTGTTCCAATGATTACTGCTGATAAAAAAGGAAATCGTGTTGGATACGGCAAAGGATTTTACGATAAATTCCTTAAAAAATGTGCCCCAAACTGTCAATTTATTGGATTGTATTTGTTTGATATTGAAAACAAAATTGAAGATACGCATCCAAGTGATGTTCGACTTCATGCTTGTATCACACCTCATGGATTGATTCGTTTTGAAAAATAATCCAAAACACCAGGGAAAGTTTCATTTATTGGTCATTTTTGCCATTCCTACTTTACTTGTAACCATTTTTTTAGTTCAAAATATCTTTGTTATTTTGGGATTAATCGCCTTTTTTCTAATAATCTCTTGGTTTCTTTTCTTTTATAAGAACCAAAACTCAAATTAATCGTATTACGTTTCAAAGACGATTGAAGAATTTCTTCAATCCCTAAATTCGGATATGTATTTACGGATTTTTTTACTTTTCTGTTGGCTCATTTGCGCATCTGTGATTCAAAATCCTACTTTGAAGCCCGTATTTGGTGTGCAGGTAAGATTTCAATCAGGAACAACCATGTATTCGCTGGTTGCTTTCCTTGATGATGGGCGCGCATTGACTTACAAAAAAATCCTCACCAAAGAGGACTTCATTAAAATTGCATCTGGATATTGGCCAAGTATTTACAATCCTACAAAGGAAAATCTATTTGAGAAATACGAAATTTCATGTGGGATGATTAATGACTCCATTCACTTAAAACCAATTCCCATGTGTTTTCCTATAGATTCACTCTGGAAATTGAGATTCTCAGATTTTCCCTTTATGAATATAGATGAAAAAGGATGGTCAAGTGAATTAAACCGACCATCCGCAAGACAAGCTGAATTTTTAAGAATCAATTACAAAGTGGATAACGTAGATCTAAATTATTTTTTAGATACAAACTTCTGGAACATCCTCAAAGACGTTCAAGATACCACTTGGGTCAATAGTTACAAAGCATTACAATAATCTACCTCGGCTTCGCAATCATTGGTTTAGGCGCTGGTGCGGGAGCTGGTGTTGCCACTTTCACAGGTGTGGAAGGTTGAACTATTGGCTTACTTTCCATCGGTTTTGGTGATGGTGCTGATGGTTTTGGTGCGGGCGCTGGTTTCACAACAGGTTGACTTTCATATACTGGCTTTGGTTTCTCTATTGGTTTTTGCTCTACCGGTTTTGGGGACACAATAGGCTCCACAACAACGGGAGAAACGGGAGATTTTGTTTCAGTCGGTTTTGTTGACCCTACAGTTTCGCCAGAACCTACAGGTTTACTTTGAATTACCGGAGTTGGTTTCTCTGTAGGTGGCGCTTTTGGTTCAGAACCAATAACTACTGGTTTTACAGGCTCGACAACTGGTTGTTTAGTTACTCCACCAATTACGACCGGTTTTGTTGGAGCACTGCCTATTTCTGGTTGTCGAGGATTCACATTTAAAACGCGTCCACCACCTTGCACTACTGGCAAAACAACTCCTGCAGTTCTGTCGATAACCTCTGGTTGACGTGTAGGTGGTAATCCAATATGTCCACGATCAAAAATACAACCTTCCAATTCGTTTCCTCTGATTCCATCGTTTTCGCAATCTCTTCTGGCTGCATCGCGCTGATTTTGACTCAAATCTCTCACAGTTCTATGATATCTTGGAAAGGAATAATCAGTAAAATATTCTGTGTTTTGACCTGGTCTATAATCAAATAAAGTATTCAGTGGTGTAACTCTCCAAGCTGCACCAAATTCTCTAGCCAAATAAAATAAATATTCTTTCTCAGCCTCATTGCTTAAGGTTGAATTTGGAACACCAAACGCAGTACCAAATCTATTTGCAGATTCCATGTTCGCGTTGCGATTATTTCTTGTATTGATATCATCGCTAGGCGAACCGTTTGCATTGCCTAATAGACCTTCATAACCACCATTTGCACAAGGATAAATTTGAGTGGTAATATTCATAAAATTAAATGAGGAACGATTTGTAATTTGAGCTGTAACGCTCTCACCTGTGGGCCAAGTTACAACATATTGATTTCCTGAATTTCTCACAGTTCCCCCATGCGGCAAATAGTAAACATTTGTTGAAGTGAGTCTCACAACTCTACCGTCCACTCTTAATGGATTGTTGAATTCATTGTCTGGTTTATCATCAGCATAAATGCAAACTCTATCACCGTTCACATTCATTGCAACCGCTGTATTTAGAGAAAAATCTTCACCTTCAGGTCTTTGTCTGGTTTGAACTTGCACTTGACCATTTAAAGATTGCGCAAGTATAAATTCTCCCACTGTTTGCAATGAAAAAGATTTTCCATCAAAGGTAGACAAATGTGGATCGCCATAACTGCGACCAGTCGAGGGTTGACAATTTGAACGACTAATCATGTCCGACATTTGTGTCCAAACTTCTCCATTTAGAGTATTCGCCTGATTAGTTCTATTTGCATTGACAGATGTAGCAATTCTATCTCTAGAAGTGCTTGGAACCATTCTGTACATTTCCGCTGGGGTAAAATCTTCTGGAAAGGTTCTATCTGGAATAGGCTGCTTACGAGAAATTGCCAACATACTTTCTGCCAACCATTCACCACGAACAGGATCCCAACTTTGTAATTCACTTTTGATTGGGGCAAAATCTTTGGTCAATTGATCTTGAGAAAAAATTGTTGAAGTATTACTTCCAAAAATGATTGCCAAAACGATTAAGTAACTTTTTCTCATAATATCCTATTTTGATAGTAGAAAATTAAACAATTATCGTTCCCAATATTGTTAAAATGATGTTATTTAACAAATTCGACTTCATAAACAAAAAAAGACGCCCAAATAGAGCGCCTTTCAGTTGAATTTTATTTATTTGAAATTATTTTTTCTGCGTTCTCAATTCACCTAAAGTGTAGAAGAAAACCAAACCATAACCGATCGCCAACATCAAATGAAATGGTACCATTCCTAAATCACCATATATTGCGCGGTTTATCGCCGTCCCACCAAAAAGCAACATTAATAAACCTTCACCTAAAGTTATGAGTGAGATACTTTTCTTATCGTATTTATTTCCCTTAAATTCTCCTTTGCTCAAAACGTTGAATTTTGGCGTTCTAACAAATGAACTTTTAATACCTAAATAACCTTCCAAAACAGCCACAGTATTACTCAAGGACAATCCCATTGAAACAATCAAGAATTGGAAAAAACGACCTACAAATTGAAAGAAAGATTTAAATTTATTGGCTGTTTTATCTCTGTATGCCAACCAATAGTAGTACATTAAGAAAATGGTACTTAAAATAAAGATTGATCCAAATTGAATAAAGAAATTCAAATCAGAGAAACTGTCTTTGATATGTAAAACTGGTAAGCTCAACAATGACATCATTAGTATAAAAACAAATACTGACGAATTAAATAAGTGTGACAAACCGTGAACTCGGTCACCAATTTTCACGTTTTTGAAAGTCAAAATTCTCCAAGCCATTTTTCGGAAACATTCTGCTCCACCTTTCATCCATCTGTGTTGTTGACTTTTTAAAGCCGACATGGTAATTGGCAATTCTGCTGGTGCGATTACATGCTCACAATATTTAAATTTCCATCCTCTTAATTGTGCACGGTAACTTAAATCCAAATCTTCAGTTAATGTATCATGTTCCCAACCACCCGCATCTTCGATGCATTTTTTTCTCCAAATCCCACCTGTTCCATTGAAATTGATAAAGTGACCTGAAGCGGTTCTTCCACCCTGCTCTACTGCGAAGTGACCATTCAAACCAAACGCTTGCAACTGTGTCAATACTGAATATGTTTTGTTGATATGTCCCCAACGCGTTTGCACAACACCAATTTTCTCATCTTCGAAATAAGGCATTGTTTTTTGCAAGAAATCTGGTTCTGGTTCAAAATCTGCATCAAAAATAGCGATGAATTCACCTTCCACTTTGTCCATGGCAGCATCCAAAGCACCTGCTTTGTAACCTGTTCTATCAACCCTGTGAATGTGTTTGATGTTTACACCTGTTGCAGCCACTTCAGCTACTTTTTTGGCAATTACATCTTTTGTTTCATCTGTTGAATCGTCCAACACTTGAATTTCTAATTTATCCGCAGGATAATCAAATGCAGCTGCTTTCTCGATGATTCTTTCAGCTACATACAATTCGTTAAACATCGGCAATTGAACTGTTACCTTCGGCGCTTTTGCAGGGTCAAAAACTGGACGAACTTCCACTTCTTTCTTCTTGCGATTTCTAGCATAAGCGATAGACAATGACAATTGTAAAACACTGTAAAAGAAAACTAAGACCAAACAAGAACCATAAACAATCAAAATTATTTTTGCAACCAAATGTGACCAATAGTGTTCTTTTGCCCCTTTATCACCCCAATTGAACATCCAGCTTACTTTCAAAGAAACTTTGAATGGTTGCATGTTGTATGCAGTTTCATGTTCATTGTCAATATTTACTGGAAAACCTCTCTTTGAAACCGCTTTTTCAGGATCTCCTGGAAGAATATAATCTTTGTCTTCAATTAATAATTGGTATTCACCAACAGGAATACTTTTAAATAAAAAGATTCCATCGTCATCTGATTCAGCCTCGAAGGTTTTGTTGGAAGACTTGCTTTTTAAAATTACATTGACTTTCTCTGTTGTATTTCCTGTTATCGCATCAATTAAAGTTCCTCGAACATCTCTTTTGGAAAATGTTTTCACTACTTGCGTTGAAGATTGCGCAGCTTTCGATACAAAGGTATCTTTTGAATCAATTTTCACATTTGGCTTAGAAACTGCAACTACAGCATAAGACTGAAATCCAGCAAAAAAGACAACTAAAATCAACAAAAACTTGATCATAAAATAATATTAATAGTTAGTGGACCAGGGTCCTTTTTTAAATTAGTGCAATTAACTCAAATAAACAATACACAAAAAAACGGCAAAGATAAATTTTATTCTTCATTTTTTTGCATATTTTGAAACATCGATTCAGTTAAAGCAACAAATAATTCAAAATCAGAGAACGATATTTGCTAACAAACTAATATTCAAAAGATAGTGACGAGAATATTTTTAGTTCAATCTTTGGTATTTGAATTGAATAGCCTCTTGTTTTCCTTGGTCATTTTTCCCAAAAATTGTTGCGCTTAAAACTGAATCTGAAACTACTTGATAACGAATTTCTGTTGGAAAATCATGCGCTGGATTTTTGAACGAAATTTGCACATCATTCCAATTTTCTGCTTTGAAAATCACCTTTTCATTGTTATTTTGACCTTTAACCCAATTTTCAAAATTCCAATTTTTATTCAGAAAATAAATTTTTGCCATTTCGAGGAAGATTGTGTCTTGTCCATACAATTTATAAACATCCGATGTATAGAGCATTGAATCAGTTTTTCTCCATATTTCAAAATGAATTCCATCTTCATTTTTCCATGTACCAACTATTTTATCCAAAACAAATTCAGAAGGGAAATCCTCTTCACAAATTTCATTTTGAGCTGGTTTACAAGCAAAAAGTTGAATCACCAGAAGAATTAAAGTAACTCTAATAATTTTAATCATCTTACTTTTTTTTCAATACAGTTTGATAAGCTTCTTCAATTATCTCCTTCAAAAATCCTGTTTCAACCAAATTCAAATCAACCACTGTCCATCCTTGCAATCCCCATTTATTGGGCACAGGATAAACAATTTTAGTATCAAAAAGTGAAAATAAATCTTGAGCACTTGGAGTCAACTTTAAAGTTGCAATATTTTTCTTCAAGTCTAAGGTGATAAAAATCTTTTGATTAATTCTTATTGAAATTTTGTCAAAATGAGGTTCTTCAACCGTCTCTGGAAAACTTAATGCGATTGATTTACAAGATTCCAAAAATACCATCGAAGAAAAATTAAACAAAACTTAAACCAAAATTGAAATCAAAAATATTATTTTTTTCAAAATAAGCAACTTGAAAAGAGAAATTCCCTTATCAAAAACAGATTACTAAATAGTTCTTTGATAATCAAAAAATAATCATTAATGATAATAATCAACTGCTTTTTCGACTTATTATTTTGTACTTGAATTAAAAGATTAAATTTGTTAGAAATCTAAAAAACACCCATTGAATTTAACAAAAAAAATACTCATTTGTGATGATCATATTTTGTTTAGCAATGGAATATCGGAGATAATTGAAAAATCTGGAATTACAGCTAAAATTACAGTCGTCAACACAAGTTCTAGGTGCATTGAAATGATCAAAGCAGAACCAATCGACGTGTTTATTTGCGATTTAAATATTGATGAAACAGATGGATTCTCGTTAGTTGAATCCTTAAAAAACTACCTTATAGGAGTCAAAATCATTATTTTAACAGCTTACTATGAAGATTTTTTAATTCAAAAAGCAAAAAAATCTGGAGTACATGCTTTTTTAAAAAAAGAAAGTACGCCTGAAGAATTATTGTGGGTAATTGAAAACAATGATTTGAGCGAATTTTACTTTCAAAAACCAAAATCAAATAAATCGATTTTCAATCAGATTGATGAGAGTTTCACCAACCAATTTAAACTTTCAAAACAGGAAAAAGAAATTATCAAACTAATTGTTCGAGGAAAATCAAGCATTGAAATAAGTGAATTATTATTTATCAGTAAAACTACAGTTTCAACTCATCGAAGAAACATCAATAGAAAACTTGAAATAACCAACGTTGGATCTCTTATCAAACTTGTACATGAAAATAATATTTTACTTTAGTTTAGTACTTCTATTTTCATCTTTTCAATCATTCGCTGGTGAAAGTATTAAAACAAAGTACAGCTATATTATTGATAAAGAATCTGTTCTTGATATTTCTACAGTTAAAAACAAGGTGTTTCAAAAAATCAAATGGGAAGAAGATATCAATGTTGGATACAACGAAAATGATGCTGTTTGGTGTAAAGTTGAACTACAAAATATCGGCAAAAACAAAAGCATATATCTCGACTTCGCAAACATACAACTTGATAGTATCCAGCTTTTTGATTTAAACAAAATAACAACACAAGGAGATAGAACAACGATAAGTAGTCCATTTTTCCAATCTCATACTTTCAAGATTTCACTAAAGGCAAACCAAACGAAAGTGCTCTATTTTAGAGTAAAAAAAACCATTTCTTTTTTCAACTTTTCAATGAGAATTAGAAATTTGAATGACTTAAAATCGGAAACTTTTACCTCAATGTTTTCAATTGCTATCTTATTGGGAATTGGCTTTATTTTATTTATATTCAATTTATTGATTTTCAGATTTACAAAAAGTAAGATCAATTTATACTATCTTTTTTACTCCGTCACATCGATTGCTTATGTTTTAATTACAACTGGATTTCTTAAACATTTCTTCTTCCCAAATTTCTTATACATCAGTGAATTAAGGATCTACTCAGGAAGTTTGTGGTTTCTTTTTTTGAGTTTGTTTATTTCGGAACTTCTAAATTTGAGAAATCAACAAAATAAATTCTTCAAGAATATAAGAATGCTAGGTTTGATTAATTTAACACTGATGCTTTTGAGCTTTTCATTGCTGGTTTCAGGTCTTGAGTCTTATTTAAGGTATTTTATGTCTGTTGCCTATCTAAATTTTGCAGCAACCTTAATTGTACTTGTTTATGTCACCTTGAAAAATTACAAGCTTCAAAAAAGCAAAGTAAACTACATTTTATTCGCCTTTTTGCCCAATTTTATTTGGATTATTATTCTGATTTTAAAGGCGTTTAAATTGACTCCCAAGGAAGCAAACCTTGAATGGCTCATTTATCTTAACATATATGAAATCAGCCTATTTGGATATGTATTGATCAAAAATTACCTACAAACATTTCAAATAAACAATGATTTAAAACTAGAAATTTTATCTGAAAAGAAAAAAACAAATGACTACATCACCCATGCTCAGATTAGGGAAAGAAAGCAAATTTCTAGCATTATTCACGATAAATTTGGAAGCAGATTGGCACATATTTCAAATCTTATCTCTTTAAAAAATGAACCTTTGGTTTTAAGAAATATTCAAGAATTGGCATCAGAACTGAGACTTGTTTCACATAATATCATGCCTAAATCTCTCGAAAGTGGCGCTCTTTTATCAAGTTTAAAAACACATGTTGAAAATTTAAATGCTGGTAGAGATGATTTAAAAATTCATATCGATACATACGATTTTCCAGAATTGATTTTTGAAAAATGGACATTTGATTTATTTTTAATTTCCAATGAAATTATACATAATTCACTCAAGCACGGCCATTCAACTGAAATTTTAATTGAATTATTTGGTTACGAAAATGACTATGTTTTTCAGTTCACGGACAATGGCCGAGGTTTTGAAGTATCAACATTTATCAAAGGGTTTGGTCTCAGTAATATTGAAAATAGAATTAGTTCTTACGGAGGAACTTTCGAAATAAATAGTAAACCAAGCGAGGGCACTGTAGTGCAGATTGAGCTCAAGAGACATTAAAAATACCCATTTTTGAGTATTTTTTTTGGCTGATATTTAAAAGATATTTGCCTCAAAAATCGCATGTTGGAAGAAATTCAGATTACTAAAATGCAAAAACAAACCGACAATTTAATTGATCACCAGAAACCTTACACTCCATTTGCTTTAAATCAATTGGAGGAAAAAATATTACTTAAATCATCAAGCTATTTTTTCATTTTTGAACATCTAACAAATAAGATATCAAACATCAGTGCCTCAATCAAAGAAATTCATGGGCTAGATCCAAAGAATTGCGACTATAAAGATATTGTCAATCGCATCCACTCAGATGATTTGGCACAGTATATAATGAGTATACAAGTTCGAACAGCTTTTTTTTCAAATGAAATAAACACTGAAAAAATCAATCAATACAATCAAAGTATTTTTTTCAGGATTAGGATTAAATCAGGTGAATTTAAAATTATCAATCAGCAATCCTTGATTATCGAGATGCAAGATACTGGACAAGTTTTAAAATCATTAATTGTACACACGCTTTTAGATAATATTTATCCGTCAAAAAAGAACATACAAAAACTGGTTTTCCAGCAAGAAAAGCCCAAATTGATTCCTTTGATTTTAGTTAAAACACAAGCAAATACTTTTAACGTTTCAAAAAGAGAGTTAGAAATTATTCAATTAATCTATGCTGGATTTGAGAATTTAGAAATTTCAAAAAAATTATTCATTAGCTTAAATACCGTAAAAAAGCACCGCAGTAATATCCTAAAAAAGTCTTCATGCAACAATACTGCACAACTTCTAAACAAATGTATTTCAGAGGGAATAATCTAAAAAATACTCATTAATGAGTATTGACTACAGTTTTTACTAAAGGTAGATTTGCGTTGTAAAATAAGAAGGCTATGAAAATAATACAAATAACAGTACTCACTGCAATAGTCAGCAGTTGTGCAGTTAGAGAAAATCTTTATGAAGTTGAGCGAAAAGTTCAATACGTAAAAAAAGAACGTGTAATCGACTATCGTGACCTGACTGTTCCTGAAGAAAGTGGAACTCAATTCATTCAATTTTCAACAGAAAGAGATTTTATAAATAATCCTTATGTAGAAAATAAAAAAGGGATTATTTATTGGGAAGCCGATTCAAAAATCGATATTAGTCCTGATGGTAATAATGTTGCTTATGTTGGTTTTTCAAATGGAAAGAGCAACATTTACATCAAGTCAACAAAAGGCGGTAAAGCAACCATTCAGCGAACCTTTAAGGAGCGTATCAACAATGTTTCCTATTCTATCGACGGAAAATATTTAGCTTATGCTGAAAAACTAGACAATGATATGAATGTCAATCAAATTGATGCAAATCAAGGGGCTGCGGTTCAACAAATCACCAATACGACTCAAATCGAAACTTCTCCAATTTATTCGCCAGATAATAAAAATATCTACTATACAAAAGGAGAATATTCAACTGCCACAGATTCGTATAGATACTACATCTGGAGTTTCGAGCGAGGAACATCGATTCTTTCACAATTCTGTGAAGGTTTTTCTCCAACGATTAGTTCTGATAGCAAAACCCTCTATTTCGGTAGAAATAATAAGCAAACAGGTTTAGGCGAAATTTGGTCCGTCAACTTATTATCGGGACAAGAAACGCAGATTTTAGCAGATATTGAGAAGGGCTTCTCAACACCAAAAATTTCTCCTGATGGCAAAACATTGTTAATCACAGGATCAACTTTGGCAACATCTAAAAGAGTTGAAAATTTGGATGTTTATACTATTAAAACCGATGGCACTAAATTGACTCAACTTACATTTCACCCTGGACACGATTTATCACCAGTTTGGAGTCCTGATGGAAATCAAATTTTCTTTATTTCTCAAAGAGGAAATGAAAAAGGAAATTATGGCATTTGGTCTATCAACTATAACAAGCAATAATCATGAAATATACACACATTATAACAGGGGTAATTTTGACCCAATTTTTTGCATTCAACCACGCAGTTGGGCAATATACCAAAGGTGGTTCAGAAAAAAACTATGATCGTTTCAATGTTTCTTATGATTCCATCGTCACAGAGAAAAAAATTCCAATTGAAGGAGTTAGTTCTGGTTATGTTGGTTTTACATTTAGCTTTTTGAAAACTTCAGATGCTTTATCTAGATCACAAATGACTCAGGCTGAATATGCGTCTTCACCCAATTTTGCGGCTCCAATTTCAACTGGAAAGATGGGGTTAAAAAATGGTTTTAATTTGGGTTTAAACTTTCAAAGTCCATTGAAAGGAATTAATAAAAATTTAATTCCACAGATTGACCTTGGTTTTAACACAAAGTTTAGCGGCTCTTTAATTAAATATGACTGGAAACAAATTTATACTGACCAATCAACCGTTTTTTACGAACTTTTTCAAGGTGCAACTTATTCTCCAATTGCCATTGTTTCGGCCGGAACAGGACCTTCTATCACTTTCATTCACAATCCTAAAAAACCGATATTCTTTATTGATGGATACTTAAGATTCAATGTACATGGTGTTTTTGGAGGAAACATGGAGTCTGAATTTACGGATGCTGTAAATACTTATGATCTTTCTATTTACAGAGATCAACCAACCATTAGTTTTTCACCAAGTATTGGTTTGAATTTCAGGATTGGACCGTTGATGCTTTTTGTGGAGAAAAATTTTGGCATCAAAGATCAGTCTGCCAATACTTCCAAATCATTTAGTGAAAGTTACACAGTAGATACAGATTTTGATTATAGCTATTACAGCGGAACCGTTTTTAACTCAAATCTACTAAAATATAGTAATGTACAATTCGGCTTTGGTTTGGTGTTTTAAAATTTATTGAGGGAATAAACCTTTAAAATTTTAGTTATCAATAAATAGATCCTGATTACGGTAAGGTAATCAGGATTTTTGCATTTTAAACTTTATACTAACAACATTTCGATACTTTTTATTGGACTTTTTATGCACCGAATGAAAAGTATTTTTTTCTTCAGGAGGCAAAGATTCGAAAGATTGATAAGCGACAATCAGTGTTTTTTCACCTTTTGCTGGAATCGTATATTTCTCTCCCTCACTATAGTAAATTTGCTTACTGGGCAACCAAATCTGTTCTGCATGTTCACCTTTAGAAACCATAAAAACTTCAATTTCTTCATTTCCAGAATTGAAGCATTTGACAGTAAAAAATCTAGTTCCTATTTCGGATGGTTTCAAGTAAACTGTTGTTGTATCGAAACGCAAGGGTGAAAAATTGATTTTACCTCTAGCTGTTAGTACTTTCGGTTCTTCAGATGCGTTTGAAAATAACTTCCATTGGTATTCGAAATTAACGGAGTCAACATTTGCCTTGGGGTAAAAATCCAATTTCATATTGTTATTAACAGACAAAGTGTCGTACAAGGTAACCAAAGGAATTGAATGATTTACTGATTCTATTTTATTGATTTTTAGCAAGGCTGTTCCGTAATTAATCATATTGAAACTTGCAAAATCACCAGCTTCTAACATGCCAAAATTGACTTCCCTTTTGTCGAAATAAGCAACTGGTGCTGGAGTAATTTCACCTTTAATTCTAATAGACAAATTGGCTTCAACAGCATTAGATTGAATGTAACCCGATTTGTTGAATGGCCCGATTCGTTTGGTATCGTACAGAAAAATAATTTCTGCATATTTGTTGGGCATAATTGGTTCTCGAGTATAAGAATGACACATAAACCCGCCATCACCAGTGGAAACTCTTGTAATGATTAGCGGTTCGTTTCCAGTGTTTGTGACAGTAAAATAACTTTTTAAATTACTCCCACCATAGGGTATTTTCCCATAATCAATGGATGTTTTATCCAAAGAAATTTTGGGTTGAGCAAAAGCCGAAAAACTGAAACTACAAATGCCAATAAACAAAAAAATTACACTTCTCATGCAACGAAAATACGTTGAAAAAGAAGTGTAATTTAAATATTAACAACGATTTAACTTCGGCTACTTTACAATCGAAATTCTTACTGTTTTGGTTTCAAATCCAGAAGAAATTTGTAATAAATAAATTCCTTCACTGAAAATTGAATAGTCCAACTCGAACTTTGATCCATCTAATTTTTGATCGGTCAAAGTTTTACCACTCAAATCTAAAAGCTTTAGATTCATCTGTTTCACATCCATTGGAAAAACAAGTTTAAATATTCCATTTGATGGATTTGGAACTACATTGAAATTTGCCATTTCCGAATCACTTACCGACATATAATTATCCGTGTTGTCACAATTTTCATCAATTCCGTTGTTCAAAATTTCAGGTGAACCAGGATAAGCCCCAGCATTGTCATCATCACAATCATTGTTGTTCAAAGAGTAACCAATTCCCGGATCTGAACAGAAATCTCCCGCACTTCCTTGTCCGTAAGTATCTCCATCATTATCTATATAATAAACAGTAGTTTGCAATCCTTCATTGGTTTGACCATTGCAATTATTGTCGAAATCATCACAAATTTCTGGCGCACCAGGATAAACAGAGTTTTGACTATCATCACAATCGGTATTATTCAAGACATACCCAAATCCTGGATCTTGGCAAAATTCAGCTCCACTGGCAACACCAAAACCATCAGAATCGTTGTCTTCATAATACATAACAGGAAAAATCGAAGAAGGATCTGAATCATCACAATCTCCAGTAATCAACGCGAAGCCAGAAGGAGGCTCACAACCTTCAAAAGTTGTACTTTCTACACCAACATTATCACCATCTAAATCTTCGTACCAAACAGTTGTAGGATTAATCGCTGCGTTGTTATCGTCGCAATCTGTATTGTCAGCAACATATCCAACCGGTGCGCTACATGCAGAAATGGTAACAGCAGCATTTCCATAGGTATCGCCATCTGCATCAGCATAAAATGTAGATGGTTGAATTGAATTGATGTTTCCTACTATCGTAATGTTGTCATTTCTCCAAGTTGCTTGAATAGAACCCATATTAATGATATAAAACCTAAAAGTAACTTGTGAAATTGCATCAAAAGAGGCAGGCAAAACAATGGTATCCGTTTTATCTGTTATAATTGAAGTTCCTGTAGCCAAATCACTGGCAAAGTTGTCTAAACTAGATCGCACGATATAAGTTGGCGCTCCACCTGATGCACTAATTTGGTGCGTAAAAATTAATTTATTTAAATCCAAAGAAAAGCAATCACTGCTTGAAACTGCAAATTGATTGTATTCATCTAAATCTAAAGTCGTTCCAAGGTTCCATCCGCTTGTACTAAAAACATTAGCAGAACCACTACAATTCGTTCCCAAGGTAGAAAAATCTCCAAAAACAGCATTTGAAGGTTGCGTAGTAACAGAAACAGCTGTGACTGGACAAGCAGCTGCTTGCGTAAATTCATACAAACCTAAATTGGAACCTAGAGCAGAAGCATCAGTACCTGAGCAATCTTCATCTATCCCGTTGTCTGGAATATCCGTAGCATTAGAATTAATATTGAAATCATTGTCATTACAATCCAACGAATTCTCAGCGTATCCGTTTGGCACAACGCATCCTAAAGTTGTATTATTTAAATCTCCAAAACCATCTAAATCAGCATCTAAATAATAAGTTGTATTTCCAATTCCAATGGCAGGACTTTGATCATCGCAATCATTGCTATTCAAAACATATCCTGAAATTGGTGGAACACAAGTATTGATGCTGTTATTGATATCTCCAAAACCATCAGCGTCGTTGTCTGCATAATAAACAACGCCTGTTTCAATCGTTAAATTGATTGTTAAAATACTATCGCATAAAGTATAATTCGGAATGGTATCATAATAAACACCCGAAGCAGTATAAGTTTCATCGCCACTAGGCACAGTGTATGAATTGCAAGCAGTTTCATTTACTATGCTCGAAGTATTGCAACCAATTGTCCAAGCCAATGTAACATCATCAATTCCCAAACCGTCATCATTTCCAGCGTGATTAATATCTTCCCACTTAATCATCATGTAATGTCCATTTGGAATAGAAAGATTAGGAATTGAAATATTTGAAAGTGAGACTTGATTGACTGCTGAATTTCCGTCTAATGCTCCAGTAGTTGCAGTATTAATTGGACTTTCAGAAGTCAAAACTGTGACTGGTATCCAACCTGTATTGTCTCCAGGTGTCAAATCAGAAATGGTAGCGGAGCTGATTTTATACCAAACTGTAATTTGATCTGGTGTTGTATTTCCTCCATTTCTCCATTGCTCAAGTGTATAACTTACCGATAGTTGATCTAATACAAAACCAGAATTATTCTGTAGCAAAACGCCATAAGCAAAATTCAATGCAGATGAATTATCCGAACCAACACTTCCAAGTGCGCGTTCATTGCTTCCACTAGAACCAAAACTGTATAAATTTCCGACCGTTGAAGATCCTGTTCCAGCTTGATAGGTTGCGCCAAACCCAGATCTTTGCGCAAAATAATTTGGAATTGTATTATTGTCATTCCAAGTATTTACCGAGCCCGTATTTAACAAAGCATCAAAGTTTTGGCTTGAATTTCCTGACGTAGTAATATTAATCTGTGCAGATAATGCCATCGGAAGCAAGCACAGCGCAATTAGTTTTATTTTCATTTCTTAAATTTTAGTACGTAAAAATAAGAAAGAAAATTTACAAAATACTATTCTATCAATAAATTACAGCCTCGAATATCTGCATGATCAAACCTGCCCATCAACTGTAATTGATTGTGGTTTATTTTCCCCAAATCTTGCGTCGAAATGAACGCACAAGAATATAAATTTGCAAGATCGATTACATTCACTCCACCCGTTTTACCATTTTCAATGAACTCAAAAGGATCATTTACATCTCGAATTAAAACTTGCATCCAATTTGGCAAATCAAACAATCCATTTTGATCACTGTACGCTTGAGAAAGCAATTCACTCATTCCGTATTCAGAGGAAATAAATGGAACTTGAAACGCTTTTTTTAATATTTCATGCAATTCTTCCTTGCTGAGTTCCTTGCGCCTGCCTTTCATTCCGCCAGTTTCTATAATTCTTGCTTTTGAAAGATTGGGTTTTAAATCGGCTAAATCCAACAAAGCGTAGCTTACACCAAAAATCACGACTTCCTTACCTGTTTCAATTGCAGTTTCATATGCTTGGATTAAATCGGTCAAATTATCCAAATAAAATCCAGATAGGTTATTCTTAGTAGCTTTTATTAAACGATCAACCATGTACACCAAACTTGAATTTCCTTGTTCAATATAATTCGGCAACAAAGCCAAAATAATTTGATCTTCTGGATTCCCAATCTGATTGCAGTAACTTTTTAAAAATGAAATCTCATACATTTCAAGAGATTCGACGTGATGTTTACTTCTATCTGAACCAGTTGTTCCGCTGCTCATGAACAAAGTTTCTATTGCTCTTTTTTTAGATCGAACTTCATGAGTTTTAAAAAATGAAATCGGCAAAAATGGAATTTCAGCAACTTTTTGCGGCGTTTTTTTCTTTAATTGAGCTACGAAATTGCGGTATATTTCACAATTTTCGCGCTGAAAATGATACACTTCCAAGGCTACTTTTTCAAAATCTGCTTGATTTTGTATTTCAAAAATAGCTTGCTCGAGTTTTTTCATTGGTTTTTCAAATTCAAAGAATCAATCGTCGATTGAACGATCCATGTCTTTCAACAACAAAGCAATTTCACTGATTAAATGGTCTTTTTGCTCATCTTTTGGATATACACCTTCATGGTAATCTTTCAATAACAATTGTGCTTCTAAAATCGAACTTTCTTCAAAAGGACCTTCTAGATTTTCTAAAATTGTCAAGCATTCTAAAGTCACCAAAAAATCTCCCTTTACTGCCAAAGCAATAAATTCAGCTAAATGGGCACTGTAATCGAGCGGGCTGTTCCAGATCGTAGATAGTATTTTAATTTGTTGATGCGTGTATTGCGGATTTCTTAAGCATTCCATCACAGTTTTTACCGCTTTTGTGCTTTTCAAGCTTGATAAAAATTCAATAATTTCAGAAACACACTTTTCATCGGTCTGTAAATCTAGTGACTGAATCAAAGGTTCAATAATGCTATCATCTCCATGTACTTGCAACGAATCCAAGGCAGTTGTTACTTTCGATGGAATTCCGCTTGCAACATCGCTAAGCAATTTTACAATTTTTAATTTTCTCTGTTTCTGAGGTATTTTTTCTTCTGACACTTTCTGAATTTTTCACAAAGGTACAAAACATCGCATTTCAACTTGTATATTTGCGAAAATGAATGATTACATTCGCTCAAAGTTTATTGTTAAGATGTCAAAAAATTCAAATCAAGTTGCACATATTTCTTTCGTTCAAAAATTTACTTTTGGAACAAAAATGCTGCTTGTTTTTGTTTGTTTTGCCTTATTGCAATCTTGCTTAGTGAAAGATGCCAAACCAGACAAAAGGCAAACTGTGACAGTTTACACAGATTTTTTGAGTGAGAATGACATGAAAATTTTCAAGCAATTCAAAAAAACTGAAAAAATCAAAGTTTACTACAAAATTTTACCCGCTGATAGCATATTAGAAATCATCAAATTAGAGAAATACAATTCCCAAGCAGATTTAATTTTACTTCATGGAGCTGACAAGCTTTTGAATGGTGGAAAAATGAATTTGTTTAGACCAATCAACCCCTCTGAGATTAATCCTTCGATTGATGGGAACTACTTTTCAAAAAACAATTTTTGGTGTGCAATTTCAAAATCTCCCATCGTGATGATTTACAACAAAAATTTATTGAAAGGAGACACGATTAAGTTTTACAACGAAATCAATCAGCCGAAATGGAAAGGGAAAATTACATTACAAGAACATGCAAATTCAACAATTAAAGTACTTGGAATAAGTATGACGAATCTAAAGTCTAAAAAACACAAAAACTTTTTATCGCATTTATACCAGCAGGCTCAAGGAAATCCGAAAGGAAATGACTTGACTCAAATCAAAAAAATCAATGCCGTTGAAGCGCAGTTGGCTTTCATCGAACTTTCTTCTTTGGTCGAAGCACAACAGTTAAAAGACACCGTGAATAAAAAATTGTATCGCAACGTGGAGGTTATATTTCCTGGTCAAACGCAGAAAGGGACTTTTTACAACATCACAGGAGCTGGAATTTATAAGTATGCCAGAAATCCCGAAAATGCACAAAAATTATTGCAATACTTGACTAGTAAAAAAGCACAATATTCTTTTGCTTCCGGAAGGTTTGAATTTCCTGTTTTGACAGATGTAAAAGCAGATCCAAGATTAGCACAATTTGGCAACTTTAGAGGTCGATTTGTTGCGAATCGTTTGGGAAACAAGGTCAAAAAAAAGAGTTAACGTCTAAATTGAACATTAACTCTTCAAAAAATTCTTAGAAATAAAAACTACTCAGCATCTTCTGCCACAACTGAAGTTACAGCTGGCAAATGTTGTTTTAATAAATTTTCAATTCCACCTTTCAGAGTGGCAGTTGAAGAAGGACAACCAGCGCAGGAACCTTTTAACAAAACGGTTACTACACCATTATCAAAACTTCTAAAATCAATTGCTCCACCATCCGTTTCCACCGCGGGACGAACGTATTCATCTAGCAAATCACGAATTGCATTATCGTATTCTGACGGTAAATATTCTTTTGCTGGACCATCTGTTTTCTTAGGTTCTACAGGTTTTGGAGCTGGCATTTGGATTAAAACATCTTTGCTGTCTGCAATCCAATTCTTAATGAATTCACGCAATTCCATGGTCACAAAATCCCATGAAAGTGATTCATTTTTGGTGATGGTAACAAAATTACTAGCTATAAAAACACCTTTTACAAAAGGAAATTGGAACAATTGTTCTGCCAATGGCGAAAATCCTTTTGCTTCAGAAGCACTTGTGAATTCAACAGATTCTCCTGTTAATAATAAATACTTATTGGCTACAAACTTCATTGTGGTTGGGTTTGGAGTCATTTCTGCGTATACATTTACTGGAACTTGCATCTTTTTTCGAAAATTAATTTGTGATACAAAATTACGGATAAGATTTTTAAATAGGTTCAAAGAAATTTCATCTTGAAAACTTCCCAAAAAAAAATAAATATATTTGGTGAAACTTAAATAAAAATTAACCGATGAAAAAATTAGCCGCAAGTGCAGCTTTAGGAGTTTTAACTTTGACTTCTTTCGAAAAAGATTTCTAAAATTTGTAGGTATGTTGATCAAGCTCTATTGGATTGTTCTTTTTGACTTCGCGTTTGCGATCTCCTTGGTATATTTTGTTCCGCGTATCTTCCGGAAGAGGAAGGTAAAACACGCTCTTTTGTGGGGACTTTTTACCGCAGCTTTCGTAGCAATTGCCGTTGAGACCAGCATAGACAAATTGATTCAGGGAAAAGTCTACATTGTGAACCGCGATGGAGAAACGAATGTTTATCGATTATTAAGCAGAAGTCCGTACCACAAAACAAAGGACGGAAAACGTCTATATGCTTCAGATTATCAAGTTGTTGTAATCAATGAAATGAATCAGGATTTAGTGCTCGAAAAAATATTATATGGAAGCAGTTTTCTCGGAGAAATTGACGAAAATGCAACCAATGAAATAATTCCTATCAATAGTGTTTACACTTCCCCTGTAGACAATATTGATTATTTTCTCGAAGACACACCTCCTGAATCCGTTGGTGGAAATACAAGCTATAGCTCCGAAGTTAGGGTCTGGCTTCGAACTTTTGATTCCTATCAAAAAGAATTTGGGGATAAGTAAATACCGTTTATAAGGTTATTAAAGAAACTAGCTCATGCAATTCAACTAATTCCACAAGCAAAAAATCCTAATAAAGCGTTTCAGTTTTAGATAGTGATACAAAATGACGTATAAGATTTTTAAATAGGTTTTAATCGGTTCAGAAATAATAGGTTTTTGAAAGAAATGAAAATTAATTTGTAAATAATTATGATTTTTTATGATTTCTCCAATTTTTGGATATATTTGTCAAAACTTAATTAAAATTTAAATTATGAAAAAATTTATTGCTATTGCCGCTTTAGGAGTTTTAACATTGACTTCTTGTAAAAAAGATTACACATGTACTTGTACTGCTACTTCTGGTGGAATTTCAGTTTCTTCAAGTGTAGTAATCAATGATACTAAATCTAAAGCTGAAGATGCTTGTACAGCTAAAGCAACAAACACTGGTGGAGCATCTACAACTTGTTCAATTAAGTAAAAAATTCTTTGCACTGAGGGGAAGCCTAGGCTTCCCTTTTTTTTGTTTTAAACATTTACAAAAATTTTATGAAATATTTTTTGATTTCCTTTTACACTTTAACTTCGGTACTTGTCTTATATTTCTTTACTTCAATCGAGCAATGGGTTATCAACTCCAATTTCTCATGGACAAGCGCCAAAATAGCTCCGTACTTACTTTTAGTCATTTTTGGAATTTTAATTGCCCGATGGTTCAGCAAATTTTTCATTTACAAAATCATTTCAAATAGACTGAAATTTTTAAGACCCATCGTCTTTGTTGTAATTACTGCAATCCCTTTTGTCATTGGATTTGTATTAAATCCCATTTATGAAGGTGATTTTTCAAAACAGGGAACTGAAATACAGAATTCTGAGTCTATTACAGAATTCAAGAATGTAGATTTGGCTGTAATTGCCATTCCTGGTTGTCCATTTTGCTATCATTCAATTTCGAAATTGAAACAATTGAAAGCTAGAAATCCTGAAATGAAGATTAAGTTCATAGTTTGCACCAGCAATAAAAATGACTTGAAAGATTATATTGCTGAAGGAGGAAAGGATATCACTGTAATCAAGACTGATAAGATTGAATTTTTAGGAAAAATGGCTGAAGGAAAATTTCCTACCTTTGTAATGGTTAAAAATAATAAAGCCGTGTATAGCTGGTCAAATGATCAATTTGGATGCTTGGCTTTGGATCAACTTGAAAGTGAATTTTCCAAATAATAGTCCATCAAGAATCCAATATTTCACTTAAATGATGTAAATCTGTTTAAATTTTTAGTTTTACTTTTGTTGCGTGAAATTTGTTCGTCCCATACTAATTGTTTTTTTCGCCGTTTCGCTTTTTATCGGATCGTCTGGAATTCATGTGTTTGAACATTTTTGTAAAGTGGATGGAACAGATTATAGTTTCTTCATCCCCCCGACACATTCTTGCAAAACAATCACCAAAGTAAAAAGCTGCTGCGAGGAGCAAAATGAAAAAGAAGATTCATTTAAAGACAACTGCTGTGATGAAGATTTAATCTCCTTTCAAATCACCTCAGATTTCATTCAGAAAGAATTTCAAAAACACGCTGAAATTTACTTTTCTTCAAACGTTAAAACTTTCAATTTGAGTGAAAATTTTTCACTCAAGCAAGAACAAATTTGTCAATTTCCTACCAATCGACCTCCTCCCAAAACAGGACAAGAAATCCTTATTTTACACCAAGTATTTAGAATCTAAAAGTTTGTTTTAAATCGACTATCAAAAAAGATGGTCAGCATGATTATTAAACAAACTTATCCAAATGAAAATATTGCAAATCATTGCTTTACTATTGATTGTATCACCAAGTTACGGTCAATTAAAAGGCATCATTTATGGGAAAAATATAAATGAAATAAAAATGCATCTCGCTGATGCAAAAATCACTTCACTGAAAACCAACGAATTTGTTGAAACAGATGAACATGGTGTTTTTGAAATCACTTTGGGAAGAATTCTGCCAGACACTTTGATTTTTAGTGCCAATGGCTTCAGGAATGACACATTGATTGTCAATAATAAGGACCGATTTTCTCTTGTTGAAATTGTCTTATATGAAAATCAAATTTTAGATGAAATTGTAGTCGCTTACAAAAAGACAACTCACAGTATTTCAAAGTTAAAAACGCTACTGGTAGAAGAATTGGGCGAAGGAGAATTGCGCAAAGCAGCATGTTGCAATTTATCAGAATCTTTTGAGACAAATGCTTCAGTTGATGTAAACATGACTGATGCCATTTCAGGCGCCAAAAAAATCCAGATGATGGGATTAGACGGTGTCTATACCCAAATTCAAATGGAGAACATTCCCTATATGCGCGGATTGGAAAGCGCCTTTGGATTGGGTTCTATGCCAGGCACTTGGGTGGAATCGATTCAAATTACCAAAGGAACAGGAAATGTGGTGAATGGGTATGAATCAATGGCGGGTTTGGTAAACCTAGAACTCAAAAAGCCGCAATCGATGGAAAAATTCTATATCAATGCCTATGGAAATCGCTTTGGAAGAGGAGAATTGAATGCCCATGGAAAATCAAATGTTGGTAAAAAATGGCAAACTGGACTTTTTGGACATGCTTCAGGTTTGTTTTCAGAAGTTGATAATAATAATGATGGTTTCAGAGATATTCCAATGTCTAAAAATGCATCTTATTTAAATCGATGGAATTACAATGGAAAACGCATGGAAGCGCAAATCGGTGTCAATGCTTACTACGAATCGAAAGAAGGTGGTCAAACAGGATTTTCAGCAAACAAAACAAACAATTTGTATGGAGTAACAATCGAAAATAAGCATGTAGATGTGTTTGCAAAAACTGGATTTCTATTTGAGAAGAAACCATATCAATCGATTGGGGTCGTTTACAATTTGAAGTACCAAACTACCCATGCACAGTTTGGAAAACGTTTCTTTGATGGGGAAGAAAAACGTGGTTACATCAACGCAATTTATGATGGAATCATAGGGAATACCAACCATGGAATCAAAGGCGGTTTGAGCTTTATCTTTGTCGATTTGACCCAAAAATTAGATTCGCTCATTTTGCCAAGAATTGAATATGTACCAGGTGCATTTACGGAATACACCTACAAGGGATTGCGCTTCACTGGCGTTTTGGGTGCTCGAGGAGATTACCACAATTTATATGGATTTCAATTTTCTCCACGCTTCCATGGAAAATTTAGTTTGACAGAAAAGTTAGATTTACGTTTCACTGCGGGACGCGGATTCAGGGTTCCGAATGTAATAATAGACAATGTCAGTTTGTTGGCAACTTCTCGAAATTGGGTAATTGAAAAAAACATACAAGCTGAAGTTTCTTGGAATGTTGGTGGTTCTGTTGTTCAAGAATTTAAATTTTTCAAAAGAAAAGCCATTATTACTATAGACTTTTACCATACTTTTTTCGAAAATCAATTAATTGCAGATCGGGATATTGATATGAATAATTTCTATTTCAGCAATTTGACAGGAAAATCTTATTCCAATAGTTTTCAAACCGAAATTAGTTTGCCTGTTTTGCCTCGATTCGATGTACGTTTGGCATTCAAATACTTAGATGTAAAAGCTGAATATGGAGGAAAAATGCAACAACAAGTAATGATTCCAGCGCAACGAGGATTTATAAATTTGGCCTACAAAACAAGAAACAAACGATGGGAATACGATGCAACACTATCTGTCTATGGCAAGAGCAGGTTGCACATGGTGCATTATTCAGAGACAGGTCATTCGAATGACAATATGTCCAAAGTTTATCCTATTTTAAACGCTCAAATTACGCATATTTTTAAACGATGGGATTTCTATATTGGAGGTGAAAATTTGACCAACTACAAGCAGAAAGATGCGTTGGTTGATCCACAAAATCCGTTTGGTTCGTATTTTGATGCTACCAGAGTTTGGGCGCCGATTCAGGGAGTCAATATCTATATTGGGGTGAGATGGAAAGTGAAAGGTGGAAAGAGTTAAGAGTGAAAGAGTGAAAAGTTAAGAGTGAAAAGTAATAATTGTAAAACAATATATATCTATGAAAACGATTTTAATAATATGCATCGCCTTTATGGCATTTAGTTTCAAGCAGGATGCGAAAACACAGTTGGTAACAATCAAAACTTCTGCGGAATGTGGTGAATGTAAGGAACGAATTGAATCGAAATTGAATTATACGAAAGGAATTGTTTTTTCTGAATTGGATTATAAAACACAAGTATTGACCGTTAAATTTAAGCCGAGCAAAATTACACTGGATCAAATCAAGCAAATTGTTTCTGATTTAGGATATGATGCAGATGATGTGAAAGCAAATGTTGACGCAAAGAAAGCATTGCCAAGTTGCTGTCAACCTCATGGAATGGACAAGTGAATTTAAATAAAAAAAGCTCCAAAATTTGGAGCTTTTTTTATTTAAATCTATGTCTAGTCCTGAAATAGCGATACACAAAATTTATCGTTATGGAAAAAAGAGAAAAAGTTGTTTATGAAAAACGCAGCCAAAAGGATTATTCAATGTCCTTTAAGTTAGAAGTTGTTAAAGAGATTGAATCTGGATTAATTTCG
>CANHQP010000039.1 GCA_947462925.1 Flavobacteriia bacterium
TCACATGATGCATCAGTAGGATGGGATGGAACATATACACAAACCAAAGGAATCGTGATGGATGGAACGTATGTTTGGACCATCGAATTTAAGGTTACACAAACAAGTGAAAGAAAGAAAATACAAGGACATGTGAATGTGTTGAGATAGAATAAATTCAAAATCAAAAAAGCCGATGCAGTTGTGTATCGGCTTTTTTATTATTAAGAGTTATTAACGAAATCACTTTAATTAAAAACCAATAAATAGCTTTATCAAGCTTAATTTAGTTTAATTTCGCTTTTTGAAATTATCACAAACCAAAAACAAATTTGTGAAAGATAAAATCATCATCGGAAGAAAAGATAAGGCAGATTTACCAAGTTTGCATTTACATAATGTGGCAGTAAAAATTGATAGCGGAGCATACTCTTGTTCTATACATTGCGAATCTGTTGAAGAAATTGAAGTAAATGGAAAGCTTTTTCTAGAAGTGGTTTTTCTTGATAAAGAACACCCCAAGTATACAGGCGAAAAGGTTAAGTTTGAAAATTTCAGAACAAAGAAAGTAAGAAGCTCAACAGGGTATCAACAAGAACGATATTTCGTTGAATTAGGTATCGTTTTATTTGACAATGAGTTCATCACTGATTTTTCTTTGACGAAAAGAAATGGGTTGAGAAATCCAATCCTATTAGGAAGAAAACTATTGAACAACAATTTTGTAATCGATACATGTTTTACAAACTTATCATTCAGAAAAAAGCAACAAAAATTAAGAAAAATTAAAGACACATTATAAATGAAAATTGCCATTTTATCTCGAAACTCAAATTTGTACTCAACAAGAAGATTGGTTGAAGCCGCAGAAGCTGCAGGACACGAAGCGCATGTGATTGACCATTTGAGATGTAATATTGAAATTGAACAAAAAGGTCCATCGCTGTTTTATCAAGACAATTATTTAGAAGGATTTGATGCAGTAATTCCTAGAATTGGAGCGTCTGTTACTTTTTACGGAACAGCGGTAGTTCGTCAATTCGAAATGATGAACGTTTTCACGGCTGTGGGTTCTCGTGGAATTGTACATTCAAGAGATAAACTTCGTTGCTTACAGGTCCTTTCTAAAGAAGGAATTGGACTTCCTAAAACAGTTTTTACCAATTATTCAAGAAACGTTGAACATGTTGTTGAATCTGCAGGAGGCGCACCAGTTGTTTTGAAATTATTGGAGGGAACACAAGGATTAGGCGTCGTTTTGGCTGAAAATCAAAATGCAGCACAATCGGTTTTGGAAGCATTCAATGGTTTGAAAGCTAGGGTAATCGTTCAGGAATTTATCCGTGAAGCAAAAGGTGCTGACATACGTGCATTTATTGTAGATGGAGAAGTTGTTGGAGCGATGAAACGACAAGGAAAAGAAGGTGAATTTCGATCTAATTTACATCGTGGTGGTTCTTCCAGAATCATTGAATTGACGGAAGAAGAAAAAGATGTTGCCATTCGTGCTGCAAGTGCTGTTGGATTAGGAATTGCTGGTGTTGATATGCTTCAATCCGAAAGAGGTCCATTGGTGTTAGAAGTTAATTCTTCGCCAGGTTTGGAAGGAATTGAGCGTACTACGCACAACGATATCGCTGGAAAAATCATTCAGTATATCGAGAAAAACGTAAAAAAATAGTAGTTCTAATCTTAATTGATTTGACTGATGCAAAAACATAAAAAACTGGTAATTTTAGGTCATGAAATTCTTCCTGGTAGGGGAGCAGAATTGAATTTAGATGTAGCAAAATTGCATACAAGCACGCCGATTCAGGTTCCTGTAATTGTGCATCGCGCCAAAAATGACGGACCGACTTTATTACTCATGGCTGGAATGCACGGTGATGAAATCAATGGTATGGAAATCATTCGTCGTGTCATTCGAAAAGGGTGGAATAGACCCAATGCAGGAACGGTAATTTGTATTCCAGTTTTTAATATTTTTGGTTTTCTAAACGTATCACGAGAATTGCCAGATGGTCGAGATTTAAATCGAAGCTTTCCTGGCTCAAATTCTGGTTCTTTGGCCAGTCAGTTTGCTTATCATTTCATGAAAGAAATCGCGCCAGTTGTTGATTATGTGATTGACTTTCATACTGGTTCAGCGCAAAGAAACAATTTTTCCCAAATCAGATGTGTGTTCTCAGACGAAGAAAGTTTGGCCTTGGCTCAAGTTTTTAATCCGCCATTTATCATTCATTCGAGTTACATTTCGAAGTCGATTCGAGAATCAATGAACAAGCGCAAAAAGAAAATTTTGCTTTTCGAAGGCGGAAAAACCAATTCCATTGAAGAAAAAGTAGTGAATGAAGGTTTGGATGGCATCAAACGCATGTTGGAACATTTGCAAATGCGCACGTTTAAATTCGACAACAGTTTGAACCGCGAACCCATTTACATCAAAAACTCAAGATGGATCAGAGCTTCTCACGCTGGAATGTTTTGCTTGATGGTTGAAAATGGAGCGCAAGTTTCTGTTGGTACCGTGTTGGGAATCATCACCGATCCTTTTGGGAAAATCGAGCGAAAAGTGAAATCCACCATTGATGGATTTGTGTTTTGTGTCAACGAAACGCCAGTTGTAAACAAAGGCGACGCACTTTTCCATGTCGGACAAGCGATTGAAAATCCAATTGTGCCAGATTACCAAGAATTATATATTTGATTGAAATCGCTGGATTTCTTACTTACAAATTATGATGCGGAGGCAATTCAGTAGGGATTTTCGTCACGCGATCATTCAACACGATACTTCCAGTCACTGCAACATTCAAAGAAGAATTCCCAGGTAGTCGAACCAAATAATGACACCTCGATTTCACATCTTCTGGTAAACCAAAATCTTCCGAACCCAACAAATAAATCGCTCTTTTTGGATGTTCAAATTCTCCCAAAGGAATCGCAGTTTCGTCAATTTCAATGCCAACCAATCTGCAATCATAAGGAATATTGTTCAGCAAATCCTCAAATTCATCGTAGTGAAACAAAGGAATACGCGACCAAGCTCTAACTACATCTGAAGTCTGCTTTTTGTACTTTTTTCCAACCGTGAAAATGTAACTTGCCCCAAGCACAAACGCCGAACGCCACAAAGTTCCAATATTGTGTTCCGTTTTGTGTTTATAAATTCCAATAGCGCAATAACCCTGAGTATTTTTGGTTTTCATAGCACAAAAATAACAGTAATTTTATAAAAGACCCGCTTCATTAAAAGAGAACAAGATTTTAGGACATCAGGATTTTAGGACACATTGCTGCGCAACTTTAAGACTTTAATTTTTCGTTGTTACTTCATAACTTTTAAATTAAATTCTAAATAAAACAAAAATCAAAAGTCTTAATATCTTCAGTCTAATGTCTATTGTCCTTCGTCTTTCGTCTAATGTCTTCAGTCTATTGTCTTAAAATCATAATATCTTAACATCTTAATATCTTATCATCCAATTCTAACTTATTTAAAATATTTTTGTAAAAAAAACAATCACATGGAATTCATCGATGAGAAATTAGACCAATACGTTTGCAACCACACTGACAAAGAATCGGAATTACTGTACGAATTAAATCGTCAGACGCACATTCGTGTCTTGAATTCACGCATGCTGAGTGGACAATTTCAAGGGCGATTATTGAGTATGATTGCGCACATGATCAAACCTCAAAACATTTTGGAAATTGGCACTTATACAGGATATTCCGCTTTGTGTTTTTGGGAAGGTTTGGCTGAAAATGGAAAAATCACGACCATTGATATCAATGAAGAATTAGAAGATTTTGTGCGCGAATTTATTCAAAAAGCTGGTGCTGAAAAGCAAGTAAATTATGTGATTGGAGACGCCATGCAATTGATTCCCAAAATGAATGAAGAATTTGATTTGGTTTTCATCGATGCCGACAAAGAAAATTATTGCCAT
The DNA here is from genome assembly GCA_947462925.1 of Flavobacteriia bacterium. GTDB lineage: Bacteria > Bacteroidota > Bacteroidia > Flavobacteriales_D > Crocinitomicaceae > JAQVCM01. Next base: position 3,936 of record CANHQP010000039.1, read on the forward strand.
TACTATGATTTGGTTTTTGATAAAGTAAAAGTCGGTGGCTATATTCTCGCCGACAATGTTTTATGGTCTGGGAAAGTGGTTGGAGAATACGAAAAAGCAGACAAAGACACCAAAATTTTGATGGATTACAACCGTAAAATCAATGATGATCCAAGAGTAGAGAACATCTTACTGCCGATTCGCGACGGATTGATGTTGGCTAGGAAAATTGCTGAGTAGAATTGTTTATTTTTGTAAAACTAAATATTAACATCCAATTTCCATGATAGATTTCCGCAGCGACACAGTAACCAAACCAACACCAGCCATGCGTGAAGCAATGTTTTCCGCGCCTGTTGGCGATGACGTTTTTCAAGAAGATCCGACGGTGAATTTGTTGCAAGAAAAAGCAGCTGAAATGTTTGGAATGGAAGCAGCACTTTTTTGCAGTTCTGGTACGCAAACCAATCAAATTGCGATCAATGTGCACGTGAAACCTGGAGGCGAAATCATTTGTAATGAAGAAAGTCACATCTACAAATATGAAGGTGGTGGAATTGCGAAAAACTCTGGCGCTTCAGTTCGACTTTTACCTGGAGATCGCGGAAGAATTACACAAGAACAAATTGCGCAATGGGTCAATCCTGATGATGTACATTTTCCTGTAACTGAATTGATTGCCCTTGAAGACACATTTAATCGAGGTGGTGGAGCGATTTACGATTTTGCAGAAATTCAAAAAATTCGAAAATTTGCTTTAGAACAAAATATTCCTTTGCACATCGACGGTGCAAGATTATTCAATGCCTTGGTTGAGAATAATGTGCCAATAAAAACATACGCGGCGCAATTCGATTCAATTTCAATTTGTTTGTCGAAAGGTTTAGGCGCTCCTGTTGGTTCATTGTTGCTAGGAAAAGCAGATTTCATCAAAAAAGCACGACGTGTACGTAAAGTCATGGGTGGAGGAATGCGACAAGCTGGATTTTTGGCTGCCGCAGGAATTTATGCAATTGAAAACAATGTGTTGCGCTTGAAAGAAGACCACCAAAAAGCAAAAATGCTTGAAAGTGCGTTGCTGAACTGTGCTTGGGTAGAAACCGTTGTGCCTGTGGAAACAAATATCGTTGTCGCAATCTTAAAAGATGCAAGCAAACGAGATGCAATCATTCAAGAATTCAAAGAGTTGGGCGTTTTGATCATGGCTTTTGGCCCTGGAATGTTGCGCATGGTCACACATTTAGATATTACTGATTCGCAATTGGAACAAACATTGGAAGTAATTGCAAAAGTCAAAGCATGAGTTTGATTAAGTTCAGATTAAGTCTCGCATTTTTGTTGATTTCAACAGGGATTTTCGCGCAGAATATCAGAGAATGGTCTGATCAAAGATTGACTTTGTTAGATTTTCAAGGAGATGTTATCAGTGGAATTCCCTTGGATTTTAAGTACGACATTGAATACAAACTCAAAAAGCAAAAAATTGAGAAAACAAGGCACGTACATTTTGAAGCTATAGCGATTTTTAAACCTGAAGAATCTTGGATAAAAAACGATTCTTTGAAAGATTTGAGATTGCAATATTGCAACGTTTTGTTTGATTTCGTTGAATATTATGCCAGAAAATCGGAAGGCAAAGCCAATATGCATGTTTTGATTTCTGAAGTGAAACGCAAAACATTGGAAGAATTGAATGATGCCATTGCGGTCATTTCAGCGGAGACAAAACAGGGAACTTACAAACCAAAAATAGATTATTGGGAAAAACACATTGACAGCATTTTGAGAATTATAGTGTCTAATGAAATTCCAAATTATCATTTAGATAAACTTTCCATGGGATATTATTTGGGAGCATCTTACGTTTCATTGAGCGGAAATTTGGGAAAACAATTTTCCTCACCAGTTGCGTTTTGTAACGGATTGTATTTCACTTGGAACCGATGGATGTATGCCTATCAAATGAATGTTTTGGGGAATTCTAAACCATCGAAAGCTTATTACGACGAGTACAATCAATTTGGTGATACAGCGAGATTTAAATTAACGCATCACTATTTGTTTGTCGGCTATCAAATTGTGCAAAGGCCTAGATTTTCAATCACACCTTTTGCAGGTTTTAGCACGCTAAAAATGATCATGGTGGACAATGATATCAATAATAAGAAATACAACGATCCGCTAAAAGGTTCTGTTTTAGTTGGTTTGGGAATGGATTTCAAGTCTAAACCATTTTACCAAAACAATAATGCGATGTTTCGATATGGGATTTCACTGCGTACTGGATATTCGCCTTACAAATATTTGCCGAAGATGAGCGGAAATTGTCTAACTTTCAGTCTCGGAATCAGCTTTTTTATGGACACCGTAAAGAATTATTTATGAAGATTTGGTCAATTATAGTTGGTATTTCATTGCTCTTATTCGCGTGTAAAAACGAAAAAGAGGAAGTGGTGGATTTCAATTCGCTGTCCAAACCTTCAGGAAAAGACAATGTCGAAGATACAAGCAAGGTAAAAAATGCAGTTGTTGCAGGCTTGTTTTACGATTCAATTTCTAGTTTTTCGCAACAAATTATTGACAGCTTAGAATTTGATAAAAACTTGGTTTTTAAGTTAGATACTTTGATTTATCCAGACCGATTTGGTGCCTTGAAAGCGGAAAAATGGTATTTAAAAACCGCCAAAGATTCCTTGGTTTTCATACGTTGGGATTTCAAAAACAACGTCATGTCCAAAAACACTTTCTACAATTGGCTGGATTGCTACGGAGCAAAATGCAAAAGCATCACAATTGGAAGCAAAGTCAGTTTTTCAAAACGAGCAACTTGCTTCTTTTTAGTAGATAAAACTTTGTTTTTCATTGAATCGGCGCAAAAAATGGACGGAGAGCGTTGGACAGCTGTTTTGTCTAACATCAGAGAAAATAAGAAGTTTGATTTTTTCATGCTTCAACAACCACGCGGAAAAGGAGTTTGGAATTCCATCGACGACGAAGGAATATTGACACCAATAGAAATTTTACCTAATTAAAACAGACAACATGCAAATTGTAAACAGAGGATTTTTGACCATCAAACCGAAAAAACCATTTTTTGATTGGGCGAACAACATAGATAAATCAGTTTCATTTTCAGAAGAAGACGAAGTGGAAGGCACCAATTTTTTGATTGAAGAAGATTTTTTCGAAATTGAGCCAATCTTAGAAAAACACTTCAAGAAAATCCTAAAAAATGAGTTGTCAATGATTTCAGAAGACGAATCCATTTGGCCTCCTATTTCCATGGAAACATTTTTGACATGGTTCGACGTAGATTTAGGAACCATTGTTTTTGATCTTGAAAAATCAGATTTGAAGCGAAGTAAGATTGATTGATTTTAGATTCACTTCGTGGCTCACTTCGTCGGTGTTGGATGACTAGATTTATGGATAATTGGACTTTCGAATCCTTGAATAATCTACGTTTATTGCTCATTCCAAAAATCTAATAATCCATTAATCTAACTATCTAAAGATAGCCATGGATGCACGGATTTGATGTGGATTAATATTTAATTGGGCTTTCGTTAGCCTTTGAAAATGAACGTTTGTCGCTCAATCCAAAAATCTAATTAATTTTATATTCATGAAATTCAAAAAATAAAACCATGCTCATTCTCTACATCATTCTAGGCATTCTAGGCATTCCTTTTGTTTTGGCACTTTTTGTCAATGGCAGCTACTTTATTCACAGAAGTCAAAATATTCAAGCTTCCAAAGCGGACGTTTTTGCGTATTTGAAAATCTTGAACAATTCAAGAAAATACAGTAAATGGGTGATGGCAGATCCGAATATGGAAACGCAGATGACTGGAAATGATGGCGAAGTTGGTTTCATTTTGTCGTGAGACAGCAAAGACAAACAAGTAGGAGCGGGCGCACAGGAAATCAAACAAATCGTTGAAAATGAAAGAATAGATTATGAAATACGCTTTCTAAGACCTTTCAAAAGTGTCGCAACTTCTTTCATCGAAATCAAAGCAATTTCTGAAAATGAAACCGAAGTAAAATGGGCTTTCAGCGGTAAAATGAATTATCCGATGAATTTCATGTTGCTTTTCATGAGCGTTGATAAGATTTTGGGCAAAGATTTGGAATTGAGTTTAATGAATTTGAAAGGGATTTTGGAAGAGGAAATCAATGGTTGAATTTTTTACTGATGGTGCCGTAGGTACCAAATATGTGTAGCGACGGATAAAATCCGTCGTAAAAAAAAGGGAAAATTGATTGTTTTTGGCGTGTGTTTTTGATTCAAAAACCATGACAAAAACCCATTGAAAATTAAAGATTTAAAATTATAGCCAAAATTCACCTATTCGATTCAATGATATTCAAGTACGAAAATTAAAAACCCGAAAACAAACAGTCAAATATTTCTTTCGTATAATTAAAATTCATTGTTTTTTGCGTTAAGGATTGGCGTGGAAATCCTTTTTGCGATTTTTTTCGCTAAAAGATTGAAGCAAAAAGCCTGACCCGTCCATTTGACGGGAAACGCCCAAATTGTTATTCCTTAAAAGATTTCTGCTTGAATTTTAAACTGCAATGTCGGGAATTTTCAAATCAATTTGAAATATTCTAACCTCCAATCCCCAACAAAACCCTCATTTCCCGCCAAAAGTTCAACCACAAATAAAATCCAAATTTTTATTTCGCTTTACAAGCGTTTAAGTTAACTTTGTGACATGCATTTAAAATCCCTTTCTTTAATTAATTTCAAGAATTACGCGCAAGCTGAATTTGAGCTCAATGAGGGAATTAATTGCTTTGTAGGAAAGAATGGCGCTGGGAAAACAAATGTGTTGGACGCGGTGCACTATTTGAGTATGTGCAAATCTTATCTCAATCCTGTTGACAAACAAAATATCCGTTTCAACGAGCAGTTTTTTGTGGTGCAAGGCACTTGGCAAGAGGAAGATAAAGAAATTGAAATTTATTGCGGCGTGAAAGCGGGCGCGAAGAAAATCTTCAAGCGAAACAAAGCAGAATACGAAAAATTGGCAGATCATATCGGTAGTTTTCCGTCCGTGATTATTTCGCCTTACGACAGAGATTTAATTGCTGAAGGTAGCGAAGTTCGTCGCCGTTGGATGGATGGAATTATTTCGCAATTCGACCGAAAATACTTGGACTATTTGGTGCGCTACACTAAAATTTTGGACCAACGAAATGCCTTGCTCAAACATTTTTATGAAAACGGTTTTTTCGAACGAGAAAGCATGGACGTTTGGGATGCCCAATTGATTCACGCTGGAAAAGCAATTCACGAACGTAGAAAAGCGTTTTTGGAGGAATTTATTCCTGTTTTCCAGTCTTATTATCAGTTTATTGGCGAAGAATCTGAAGTTGTTAAATTGGAATATCGTTCTGCATTGAATGACTGTTCTTTCGAAGAATTATTAGAGCAAAATCGCAGGAAAGATTCTCAAAGTCAATTCACTACCGGCGGAACGCACAAAGATGATTTGTTGTTTACGATTAAAGGTCATCCAGTGAAGAAATTTGGTTCTCAAGGACAACAAAAATCGTTTTTAATCGCTTTGAGATTGGCGCAGTTTGATTGGCTGAAGAAACACTTAGATAAAAAACCAGTATTGATGTTGGATGATATTTTTGACAAATTAGACCACCAACGCGTGGAGAAATTGATGTCATTGGTGTCGGATCACGTTTTTGGTCAAGTGTTAGTAACCGACACAGAATCAGAACGAATCAAAGCGGTTTTCAGCAAAATCGACATGGATTACCAGATTTTCAACATAGATTCAAGCACATTTCAAGAAGTGATTTATGAATGAGGAAGATAAAAGAGTAAAAAACCAAACAACTTTGGGCGATGCGATCGATAAATTGATGCGCGCTTATGGTTGGGACGGAAAAATGAAAGAAATCGATGTGCTTTCCAAATGGGAAGAAATGATGGGTCGCGCTGTGTTTTTACGCACGAAAAATATTTACATCAGAAATCGAATTTTGCACCTTGAAATCGATTCCTCTGTCATGCGTGAAGAATTGTTGTATGGCAAAAGCATCATCATCCAACGTGTAAACGAAACAGCAGGCGCTGAGATTATTACCGATGTGTGGTTTTCATAAATGGCTATTGGAATGAAACAAATTATCGTCATTTTTTGCTTGGTTTTGTTGGTTGATTGTGCATTTTCACAGGAGAAAAATCCACTTCGCGAAGCTTTCGATCAACGTTTAGAGCCAATTTATTCGGGAATTGATTATAAAAATCCAGCAACATATTGGTGGCAAGGTTGGGGCTTTACTTTGATGGCGTATTTACGTATGTATGAAGCGACCGACGATGTTCAATACTTGGATAAATTTATCAAACATACCCATGGAATTATCAAAGCGAAGGGAGATAATGTTATTTGGAATGAACAAATGCAAAATCACAATGGAACAATTGTTCTTTACACTGGACAATTATTGCGACCAATGGCTGAATTTGTCTATTTGGTGAATCAAAAAAATGAATTGGGAAATGTAGAATTGAAAAGCAATGATTTACAATCTAATGTAAATGGAAAACCTTTGAGAAACTACCAAGATTTTGCTCGTTTTTTGGAGTTAAAAGTGCAAAAATCTCTTGATTACATGAATGAAACGTATTGGGTCAATGATACAAGGTGTTATGGTAAAAACAAAATAACCAAATTTCAGCGAAATTGCACTGATAATAACTGTAAAGGTTTTGCCTGTATTTTTAACGATTGTCCTTCGCCGATTGAAATTAATTTTAATGCTTCGTATGCTGCTGCGATGTTTTATTTAGGAGCTTTAGATACTGTAAAGTATGCAGATTATACCCACAAAGCGACGCAGATTTGTGAATATTTCAAAGTTCGAATCACAGAATACAAACCAAATCAATCTTTCACTTGGTTTCACGATAACCACAACGATTGTTTTGCGCCTGGAATTCCTTGTAGGGAAGATGTTTCACATGGTGCCATTGACATTCAGATTCCTTTGGTGGCTTTTCAAGTGCATGGCGACAAGATTTTTTCGGAAATCGAAATGCAGAAATTTGCAAATACGTTCACCCAAAATATTTGGGACAAGGGGAATCAGATTTTTCAAAACAACGTTTTTGGAATCAGTGGAGAAATGACGCCAGATACAATTTGCAATCAGATTGTAAACAACAATTCCCCTAATTTTTACGCGTTGGGCGAAGTATTGGCTTGGATGCCAATTCACGTTTTTGATCAATCAACAGATGTCAGTAATTCTGTGTTTGAAGTGCTTTATCAACAGACAGTCAGGTTGTTGAATAATGATCCTCTGGCATTAAAGCCAAAAGGTTATTGCAGAGATTATACAGCTAATTTATCTGGAAGTCAGAGTTTTTATGGATTGTCAGAAGTCATTAAAGCCCAAAGTCTTCGGGAGAAAATCATTCGTGAAAAATAGATTATTGTAACAATTGAATCACTTCCTTGGCTTCTTTTACATCGTGTACCCGCAAGATTTTAGCACCATTTAAAATCGCTTTGGTATTCAAAACAGTCGTTCCATTCAGCGCTTCTTGTGCCGAAGTTTCCAATTTTTTGTAAATCATTGATTTTCTTGAAAATCCGACCAAAATTGGACAGCCTAAAAACTGTAAATCGGGCAAAGTGTTGAGTAATTCATAGTTTTGTTCCAAGGTTTTTGAGAAGCCAAAACCCGGATCGATGATTATATCGTGAATTCCCAATTTTTTTAACGCGTTGATTTTGGTTGAAAAATAAGCTGCAATGTCTTTGAAAAGAGAATCATACGTTGTAAATTCTTGCATGTTTTGTGGCGTCCCTCGCATATGCATCAAGATATAAGGACAATTGTATTTCGCAACTACATTCCAAATTTCTGGGTCAATTTCTCCTCCGCTGATATCGTTGACCAAATTTGCACCTGCTTCCAATGCTTCTTTCGCAACTTCTGCTCTAAAAGTGTCGATAGAAATGATTAATTCGGGAAATTCTTTGCGAATTGTGGCGATAGATTTTTGTGTTCTTTCGATTTCTTCTGTTAAAGGTATGTTAAAAGCACCAGGTCGAGTAGAATATCCACCGATGTCAATGATGTCAACTCCCTCTGAAATGAACTTCTCAGTTTGAGTCAAAATCCCTTTAATAGTCTCATATCTACTGCCTTCATAGAAAGAGTCAGGAGTACAATTTATGATTCCCATTACTTTTGGAACAGCAAGACTAAATAAATTATCACTTATTCGAATGCTATTTTTTGAATGAAAATAACTATCTTCAACGCTTATTTTTGGCATAATACAAACAATGGTACAAACATCGCAACAATATACGAAAGTCATCTCAGCTTGTAGAGATATTTTTTCCAAGAAAACGAAAGATTATGGAACAGCTTGGAGAATTCTACGACCAGCTTCATTGACAGACCAAATTTTTATCAAAGCGCAACGAATTCGTACTTTACAGGAAACTGGAATCAGTAAAGTGGGTGAAGAAATTGACGATGAGTTCAGAGCGATTGTCAATTATTGTATCATGGCTTTGGTTCAGCTGGAACAAAATGACAATTCCAATTTAGAATTACCAGCAGAAGAAGCTTTGAAATTTTATGACCATTACAGCAAAGAAGCATTTGAACTAATGGAGCGTAAAAATCACGATTATGGTGAAGCGTGGAGAGACATGCGCGTTAGCTCGTTGACGGATTTGATTTTGATGAAGCTCTTGAGAGTAAAGCAAATAGAAGATAATTTAGGGAAAACAATCATGAGTGAAGGCATTGATGCCAATTATTTTGATATGTTGAATTACGCAGTTTTTGCGTTGATTCATTTGGATGAACAACAATTAAACAATTGATTTTAAAAGAAAAAATATTAAATAATTAAATATGAAGAATACATATACACTTCAAGGACAATCGTTTGTATTTAATGCATTGTTTATTTTGCTTAATCTAACAGGATTAACATTGGTGACAATGGGTTTCCATGACAATTTTGAAAACAGCAAATGGTTACTCGTTATTTCTGGATTTTTATTGATGGGAATCAGCGTTGCTGGTTTAGTGATTTTGAAAGGAAGATTATTTATGTCTTACGTTTCAAGAGTACTTGTCGGTGGCTTATTTATTGTTTCTGGTTTAATAAAAGCGAATGATCCTTTGGGTTTTAGCTACAAATTAGAAGAATATTTTGAAGATGGTGCGTTGGCTTTTCGAATCAAAGAATGGTTTGGTGCTCCTGGTTTTTCGTTGGAATGGTTAATTCCTTTTGCTCTTTGGCTGAGTGTCATCATTTGCATCGCTGAAATCGTTTTAGGCGTTTTGGTGCTGATTGGCGGAAAAGTGAAAACCGTTTCTTGGTTGTTGGTTGTAATGATGTTGTTTTTTACATTTTTAACTTGGCATACAGCAAATTGTGATGCAAACAAAAAATTTGTCGATAGAGATACTTACGAATTGAAAAGTGAAATCGCCTCCATCAAAATGGAGGAAGCCAAGACCAATAAGGAAATAAAAATAGTCTCAAAAACGAATGGCGAGCTTGTGGTAGATGAAATGAAACAACCGCAATGCGTTTCTGATTGTGGCTGTTTTGGAGATGCTATGAAAGGTTCAATTGGCCGTTCATTGACACCGAAAGAATCTTTGTGGAAAGACATTGTTTTGTTGTACTTAGTTGTTTGGATTTTTATTTCTCAAAGACGCATTGTTCCAAATACGGCGAAAGACAATGCCTATATCGTGCCTATTTCATTGGTTTTTGTGACATTTTTCTCATTCATTTTTGGATGGTATTTCCCCTTATTATTCAGTATTGTTGCCATTTTGGGGGCACTCTGGATTTTGCGTGCAGGCGGAAAATATCTAGGGAATCATTGGGGAAGCGCCTTGGTTGTGACTGTTTTGTGTACAATAATGACGACCTATGTGTTACGTTATGAACCAATCAAAGATTATCGTCCATATGCAGTAGGTTCAGATTTAAAAGCCAAGATGAATGATGGAGTAGAGGGGAAATATTTGAATATGTTGGTCTACAAAAACATTAAAAATGGCGAAACCAAAGAATTTGATGGAAGTAGTCAAGCCTACATCAATTCAAAAATTTGGGAAAAAACCGATACTTGGAAATATGATACAATGGTGACGAAGGAAATTATTCCAACCAAATTGCCATCAATTACACAACAGTTTAATCCAATCATCGCTGCATCAGAAATAGGGAAAGCGGAATTGAGTTTGAAATACATCAAAGAAAAAATGTCAGGCAGCATGATACCTGGATATTTACTTCTAGATAAATCGTATCAAACGGAGATAGAGGTTGCGCAAGATGCTTATAATACAGATGATTACGATACATCAAGCTACAGAATTATCCGAGAAATAGAAATGGCAAATCCAGATTTGGCAGAGATTTCAATCAAGGATTATATTTTGGAAGCGCCAACCATGTTTATAGTGTTTTCAAGAGATTTGTTGACGGCTGATTTTGAAGATATTCAATCATTTAAAACATTGTATAAGCAAGCGAAATACAAGAAAATTCCTTTCATTATGATCACAAGTGCTTCGCGAGAAGACATTAATGCTTGGAGAAAGAAAAACAGTTTTGAAATTCCAGTTTTCACCAATGATCCAACAGAGTTGAAAGCCATTGCTAGATCAAATCCATCCCTGATGATTGTGCAAAAAGGAGTGGTAAAAGGTAAATATGCTTACCGTTCATTGCCTAAATTTGATTGGATTCAAAAACATGTTTTAAATAAAAAATAATGAGAAAGAAAATTGTTGCAGGAAATTGGAAAATGAATCTTTCCAAAAGTGAAGCCTTGGCGCTTTACCAATCGGTTGATGCACAAAATCCTGCCAATGAAGTTGAGTTGATCGTTTTTCCTTCAGCTATTTATTTAGATAGTTTGAAAAAATTAGATGGTAAATTGAAAATTGGTGTTCAAAATTTCCATCCAGCTGAAAGTGGAGCTTTTACAGGAGAAAATTCAATTACCCAAATCAAAGATTTAGGTGCTGAATACGTTTTGATTGGACATTCTGAACGAAGAATGTATTTCAATGAAGACGGTGCTTTTTTGAAAGAAAAAGTAGATGCCGCCTTGCAACATGATGTGAAAATCATTTTTTGCTGCGGAGAGCCTTTATCAATCAGAGAAATGAACGCACAAGATTATTTCGTTGAACAACAATTGATAGAAAGCTTATTTCATTTGTCAAATTATGCCATGGAGCGAATTATAATCGCTTATGAACCAATTTGGGCGATTGGCACTGGTAAAACAGCAAGTAGCGACCAAGCGGAAGCCATGCATGCAGCAATTCGCGGTTTCATCGAAAAGCAATATGGAAAAAATACTGCAGAAAAAATTTCAATTTTATACGGTGGAAGTTGTAACGCTTCCAATGCTTCTGAGTTATTCGCATGCGAGAATGTGGACGGAGGTTTAATTGGAGGCGCAGCATTGAAAGCCAATGATTTCTTACAAATTGCAAAATCTTTTTAATGGATTATTTAGAATTAACAGTCAATATTCAACCAAGAGAACCTTGGGCTGAAATTTTAGTTTCTCAATTAGCAGAACTTGGTTTTGAGAGTTTTGTAGATACAGAAACTGGTGTTTTGGCGTATGGTCAAGTCACTGAAATTGATTTAGAAAATGCCATTAAAGAATCCATTTTAGCTTCAGATAGCGAGGAATTTGAACTTGATTTTGAATCTAAAATTATTCCGCAACAAAATTGGAATGCTTTGTGGGAAGCTGATTTTCAGCCAGTAGAAGTAGAAGATCGGATGACCATTTTAGCTCCTTTTCACGATAAATCGAATGCCAAAGGAATTATTGTTGAAATTCAACCTCAAATGTCTTTTGGAACAGGTCATCACCAAACTACATGGATGATGTCAAAGGCATTGTTGGATTTGCCCGAAGTACCTAAGAATGTACTCGACATGGGAACAGGAACTGGTGTTTTGGCGATTTTGGCCGAGAAATTAGGCGCAGAAAATATTTTGGCGATCGACATTGAAGATTGGTCAGTTGAAAACACCAAAGAAAATGCTTCACGCAATGGGGCTAAAGGAATCGTTGCTTTGCATGGCGACATTGATTTAATTGAAGGGAAAACCTTCGATTTGATTTTGGCAAATATCAATAAGAACATCTTGAAAAGCCATTTAAATCAGTATTCAAATTCACTTTTATCAGGCGGAATGTTGATGTTAAGCGGATTTTTTGAAACAGATGTAGACGAGCTTGCCGAAGCAGCAAAAAATGAAAATCTTACTTTGCAAAAGGTGTTGAATAAAGAGACTTGGGCAGCGATGATCTTGACTAAAGATTAAGAAAAGTAAACGTACTTACTAATATTAAAAATCAGAAGAATGAGAACAATAATTACGTCAAAAAATAATGAAAATCCATTTTTGAACTTGTTGAATTATTGCGTGAAAGCAATCTTTGCAGGTACTTTTTTATTTTTCTCACTGAATTTGAGTGCACAGACTTTTCCTAATAATAGAGAGAAATTTGTAAAAGAGTTTAAAAATTTGATTTCTTCTGCTGCCACTGCAAAAGACATGAATTTCTTAAATAAGCAGTTGGAGCCAATGTTATTGGAAACCAAAGAATTTCCGGATAACTATTTTGAAAAAATGGTCGAAACTTGTAATTTGATGGAAGTCAAAAAACTAAAATATTATCCAGAGACCTTTAATTATGTTTTTTCAGTTTATTCTTTTATCAAAGCGAAACAAAGTAGTGCAAGTTATTCTGCTTGGCATAGTTCCGTAGATAAAATGTTGGACGCTAAAAATGTGAGTAAGTTCAAAGATTTTATTGATTTTTCAGCAGGTTTTTTCTCTGAAAGTAAATTGACAGAATCATCCAATTTTAAATGGTTTTACAAAGGTGGAACTTATACTTTTAACTACACCGATAAGCCTTTTATCAAATTTGAAGGTGGTAAATTGATGTGTGCAGTTGACAATGAAGGAAGAGACAGAGAAAAGAATCCATACATTGATAGTATTGTTGTAAGAGGTTGTGAGGGTGTATTTTATCCAATTGCAAAGGATTGGGATGGAAAAGGAGGTGTTGTGAATTGGCAAAAAGTTGGTTTACCCAAGGAAAAGACTTTTGCCACCCTAAATTCTTATACTATCAACATGAAGTCCTCCAATTTGAATGTTGATACAGTGACATTGACAACGCCTTATTTCGAAAAACCCATTGTTGGTCAATTGAAAGAGCGGGCATTTAATATTCCAAGGGAAGAAGATAAAGTTTATCCGCAGTTTACATCTTTCGAAAGAAGGTTAACAATCAAAAATATTTCTGAAGATATCGATTATTCTGGCGGTTTCTCTATGCGTGGAGCAGATTTTATTGGTGTTGGTACAATTGCAGTTCCCGCACAATTGATTGTATATAAAACTGGAACGCCTTTTATTAAAGTGAATACACAAACGGTAGTTGTAAGTCCGAAAAAGATTTCGTCATTCCCAAGTCAGGTTTCTGTTTATTTCGCTGGAAAAGATTCAATTTATCATCCTGGGTTAGAGTTTATTTATGAAAAAGACACCAAAACTTTTGACTTAGTTCGCGGTAAATCTGGAATTGCTCAATCGCCATTTTCTGATACTTATCACTCTTTAGATATGTATGTTCCTAAAATTTCTTGGGTCAAAGGTGCAGAAGATTTAGAATTGACCTACGGACGTGAAATTGGTCAGGAACAGAGACTTATTCGTTTAGAATCAAAGAATTTTTATGATTCGAGATTGTATGATCAGCTACAAGGCTTGGAAACGGTTCATCCTTTGGTTGCGATTTCAAATTATTGCTATAAATATGATGAATATGTAATCAATGAAGGAAAATTGGCAACGGCATTAGGCAAAACAGTGGAACAAGCAAAACCATTGATGTTGCAGTTGAGTGGATTGGGATTTATCAGTTACGATACAGAATCTAAAATGGTTTATGTAAATGATAAAACGATGAATTTTATCAATTCTCGATCTGGGAAGAAAGATTTTGATAATTTGAGTTTTAATTCAGATTTAAGAACCAAATCGATGCCTGCAGAATATTCACCAGAGCAAATTCAAAAGAATAGGACTTTGCGTTTGAGAGATTCAACCTATAAAGTAGAAAATGCAAGAAGAAGGGTGTTAGAGAATTTTGGAACGATCAGTTTGGTAAACCACACCATTTTACTTGATGCAGTAGATCAAGTTCGAATTTCAGAGCCACAAAATGTTGCTGTTTTTCCTGAAGGAAATAAAATTTCCATTAAAAAAGACAGAAACTTTACTTTCAGCGGTTGGATCAATTCTGGTAAAATTGAAGTGAAGTCGGTTAATGCCAATTATGTTTATGAAACCAACAAAATAAACTTATTGGAAACCGAATATGCGGTGTTTAATGTGAGGCCAATGAGCGAAAAAGATGGCAAAGACAACATCATGATGAGCAGTGCTTTGACCAAAATTGTGGGTGAAATTTTGATTGACGCACCAACCAATCGTTCTGGAAATGATAAAAAGATTGTAGATTACCCGAAATTGATTGTTTCTCAACCTTGTAAAGTTTATTACAACGATAAATCTATTTACAAAGGGGCTTATGATAGTTCACGTTTTTATTTCACCGTGGCACCATTTACGAGAGATAGTTTGGATAATTTTAAAGAAAGTCACCTTAAACTAAAAGGGGAGTTGACTTCTGCAGGGATTTTTCCAAAATTTGCAGAAGACTTGAAAATCATGCCAGATTATTCATTTGGATTTGCAACCAAGGCACCTGAAGCAGGGTTTGATTTTTATTCTACAAAATCAAAATATTCTAATAAAATTGTGCTTTCCAATAATGGTTTACAAGGCAATGGTAAAATTGATTTTATCTTGTCAACTTCCATTTCAGAGGCGTTTACATTCTTACCAGATTCGACTGTTGGTTATGCCAATTTTGTCAATAGACCAAGTGATGTTGAAGTACAATTTCCTGACGTTTCTTGTGAAGTTGCCTACATAACCTATCTTCCTAAAGGGAATTTACTAAAAGCCGCCTCAACGGATAAAAAACCTCTGATTTTCTTCAAGGAGCAAGCAAAATTGAAAGGTTTGGCAATTTTAAGACCAAATGGAATGCAAGGTAGCGGAATTATGAATTTGAAAGATGCAAATATTCAATCTGATTTGTTCAGCTATAAACGTTGGGATATTGATGCTGATACTTCTGTTTTTAACCTTAAAAATAACAATGCTGAACAAGATGAAAATGCTTTATCTTTCAAAACTGAGAATGTTCAAGCGCATATTTCTTTTTCGGAGAAAAAAGGTGTTTTTAAGTCTAACGATGGTGAATCCACTGTTGAATTCCCAGTCAATCAGTATGTTTGTAAAATGGATATGTTTACTTGGTTCATGGACAAAGAGGAAATTGAATTGGCGCAATCTGGACAGAAAGATATCAATATTGAATCAAATTTAGATATTGCAAAATCAAATTTCTTTTCAGTACATCCTGAGCAAGATTCTTTGCAGTTTAGAGCACCGAAAGCTATTTTTAGTTCAAGAGAAAAAACGATATATTGTACTCAAGTTGAATACATTGATGTGGCAGATGCGCGCGTTTTTCCTGATAGCTTGAATGTCATCATTCGTAAAAAAGCAAAAATGGATCCTTTGTTGAATTCGTCAATCGTTGCGAATTACATCACCAAGTATCATAAGTTCACGAAGGCGAATACAATTATCACGGCCAGAAGAGCTTATACAGCTGAAGGCGATTATCCCTACATTGATGCAGATAGTGCCATCACGATTGTGCGAATGGACAAAATTGGTTTAGATGAAACCTATCAAACCATTGCTACAGGTAAAATATCTAGCGAATCAAACTTTAAATTAAGTGATCAATTTGATTATTACGGAGAGATGAAGATTTTTGCAGCTTCTCCTTCTATTACTTTCAGTGGAGCAACAAGAATTAATCATACTTGCGAAAAATTCTCACGAAGCTGGATGGCATTTACTTCTAAAATCGATCCTAAAAACATCCAAATTCCTGTGTCTGAAACCATGAAAACTTTAGATGGTTTGGCAGTTTCTGCAGGAATTGTTTGGAGAGATTCTCGTGCTCCTGATAGCGTTCGATTGTATCCAACATTCCTTTCTCAATTGACAGATCCTAAAGATCCAATTTTAATAACAGCCAGTGGTTTGTTGCAGTACAATTTTGATTCAAAAGAATTCCAAATTGGTTCTGCCGATAAATTAGTAAATAGAAAAGCGACAGGAAACTTTATTGCATTGAATACAGAAACATGTTCAATGTCTGGAGATGGTAAAATTAATTTAGGTATGGATTATGGAGACATTTCAGTTGATGCCATTGGAACAGCGAGTTACGATCAAAAAACTGGGATGACTGATTTGAATATAACAGCTCGTTACAACATTCCACTTGACAAAGCCCAAATGGAAAAAATGGCAACCAAAATCATTGCCATGGAAGGTTTGAAACAATTGGATTTTGGTTCGAATACCATGATGCAAGCAATTACAGAATGGAAAGATGCCAAAACAGCGGATCAAATCAAAAATGACTATATCCAAAAAAATGAGGTGAAAAATTTGCCAAAAGAAATGGAAACTGGCATTGTGATTACTGGAATTCGTTTGTCTTCATACAACAATTTTGACAACCAAATGAGTGGTTTGATAACCAACACAGAATCAGCGGCCATTGTGAATATCTACAATAAACCGATTTTCAAATATGTGCCAATGAAAGCATTCTTCAAACAAGTGTATTCTGAAAATCCAAGTGGTGACAAATTTGGTTTATTGTTGAGTGTTCCTGGTGGATCGGACTATTATTTCGACTACGCCATGATCAAAAAAGATGGATTGTTGCAAGTTTACACCAGTGATAAAGAGTTAGAAGCTGGAATCACGGCAATCAAAGAAGACAAGCGTAAAGTGAAGAATTTTAAATACGAATCTTCAACAAATAGCGCTTTGTTAAGTATATTTATGAGATTGTTTGAGTAAATTGCACACATGGACTTTGCACTTTTTGGTTTAATTGCTTATTTGTTAGGATCAATTCCAACCGCAGTTTGGGTTGGGAAAAGTTATTATGGAATTGATGTCAGAGAACACGGAAGTAAAAATGCAGGAGCCACAAATACTTTCCGTGTTCTAGGCAAAAAACCTGGTACAATGGTACTTTTGATTGATGTTTTGAAAGGTGCTTTGGCGGTTTTACTTCCCTACTTTTTATTGAAAGATTCTATTGAATATGAGCGCTTAATTCAAATTCAATTGTTGACTGCAATTTTGGCAATTTTAGGACATGTTTTTCCGCTGTTTGCCAATTTCAAAGGTGGAAAAGGGGTTGCCACCTCGTTGGGAATTATCATTGGAATTCACCCACCAGCCGCTGGCATTTGTTTGGGGATTTTTTTAATTGTTTTTATCATTTCAAAATACGTTTCGCTTGGTGCAATCATCACAGCAATTGCATTTCCGATGCTAATTATCTTTTTATTTCACGTCGAATCTATCTGGTTAAGAGGTTTTTCAATCTTACTTGGTTCTGTCGTTGTTTTGACTCATAAAAAAAACATCTTGCGGTTAGCGAAAGGCGAAGAAAACAAAATGAACCTTTTTAAGAAGTAACCGTATTAGGCTTATTATAATTAAGTATTAAGCAAACAAAGTTACGATTACTGCGTGCAAAAACATTTAAATAGCTTTTTCTTTTTGATTTCTCTTTTGGGATCATTTTCTGTTTTTGCCCAAGAAAGTGAATCACAACTGAAATCCAAAGCAGATAATTTATTCCAAAATCAGGATTATGTAGCTGCCACTCCGGCATTTTTACAGCTTTTGGCGCTTCAACCTAGAAGTGCTGAATACAATTATAAGTACGGAACATGTTTGGTTTTCAACGGCCGTAAAAAGCAAGATGCCATCAAATACCTTCAATTTGCTACTTCTGCTGGAAATGTGGACAATGAAGCATTCTACTACATGGGTAAAGCGTTTCATTTGAATTATCAATTTGAGGAAGCCATTAAATTTTACAATGCCTACAAAAATAAAGCTGCAGGAAAATTGAATCCTGAATTAGATGTAGACCGACAAATTGAAATGTGTGAAAATGGGCGGAAATTGCTCAAAAAGCTCACAGATATTGTTGTTTTGCAGAAAAAAGAATATGCTTATTCTGAATTTTACAGTTTGTACGATTTAAAAGATTTTGGCGGTGATATTCTTGTATCTACAGCCGATCAAAGTAAAATCGACAAGAAAAAAAATCACACGCCAATCATTCACTTTCCTCCAAATGCGAAACAAGTTTTCTTTGCCAGTTATGGTGAAAATGAAGCAAATGGAAAGCAAATTTATGTAAAAAGAAAATTAGCAAATGGTTGGAGTAAACCTGAATTAGTACAAGGTGAAATAAACACCAAGTACGATGAAGATTTCCCTTATATGGATCCAAACGGTGAGTATCTTTATTTTAGCTCCAAGGGTCACAACAGTATGGGTGGCTATGATGTTTTCAAATGTAAATACAATGCAGCAACGGGAACATTCGGAAAGGTTGAAAATTTAGATTTTGCCATTTCTTCAGCTGATAATGACTTGTTTTACATCGTAGATTCATTGGGCGAAAATGCTTGGTTTGCTTCTTCAAGACAAAGTTTGGACGGAAAAATTCAAGTGTACAAAGTTCGTGTCCAACGCATTGGTGCACCAATTGCCGCAGTTAAAGGAAGTTTCAAATCAACAGTTCATCCCGAGAACAAAAAATTTAACATTGAAGTGACCGATGTTGCGTCTGGTAGAAATATCGGTACGTTTTATTCTGACAAGGAAGGTGGATATTTGGTTTCATTGCCAAAAGGAGGGAAGTATGAATATTCCATTCGCATTGATGGAAGTCCGCAAGTTTTCAAAGCGACCGTAAATATTCCTGTTTTAAATGAGTTCAAACCTTTAAAACAAATGATTTCTCATCTTTCGGAAAATTCCAAAGAAATAGTGAAGGTGATTGATCTATTTGGAGAAAATGTGGAGAACGCAGATGCAGTGATGGTTGAATTGTTGCAGAAAAAAGCAGAATTAAACGAAAATTCCAGTCAATTTGATTTGAAGGCTTTTGAAGCACCAGTTGGGTCTTATGAGGTTTTGAAAAAATTGGGCATGGAAAAATTGCTGCCCATGGAGGCAAAGGACAAAGTGGTAGGTATTCTGCAAGTTCAATATGTTCAAGCGAAAAGTTTAGAAGAACTGCAGCAAAAAGCATTGGCGAAAGTCGTTTCAAATACTGCAGAAATTAAAAAGAAACAAGAAGAATTTAAGATTAAAGTGGGTGAAACGAATTTGGTGAAGGATCCAAAAGATCAATATCGAATTTTGCAAGAATCAGATCAATTGTCGAAAGCAATTACCAATTTGGAAAGCAATAATCAGAAGTTAGTCAAATTTGCTGATTCCTTGACCAAACCAATTAAAGACGCCAATGGTGAGGCGAATATGGCTAAGCAGGTAGAAACACCACTTTCTAAAGTTTCTAACGACGCTGATATTATTCGCGTCTTGGATGAAAATTTAAATCAAATTTTAACATTACAGAAAGACAATGGTTTTTTACCAACCGCCCAATTGAGTGCTGATTTAACCAAAATTCAAAATGAAAAAGAGGGAGTTCAAAAAACGTTGAATAATTACAAATCAACTGAAAATCAGCTTAAAAACGATATTCAAAATTTGAATTCAAAACTCAATTCAGCTAAGACTAAAGACAAACCAGGAATTCAATCTAGCATTGATGCCAAGCAAAATGAGCTGGGTTTGATGACGCAAGAAGTGCAAACTTTGGAGAAAAAAGTAACCAAAATTGAAGGTCAATCAACCCAAAAAGAGGAGGAATTGGCTTTTATTCAAAATGTAGAGCAAGGTACTTTTCCAACCAAAACAATGACCATTTCTGAAGCGAGAACGACGTTGGAGAAATCAGAAAATCAGAATTATAAGACTTTGAAATCTTATGTGGCGTTGCAAAAAACGGAGTTGGAGAAAAACCCAGCGATTGCAAGCTCAGGACAAAATCCAGATGGACCAAAAACAAATGAAGTAGTTGACAATAAAGCGGACGTTTTAGTTGAAATTAGTCCAAAGCACAACGAGAAATTGACTTCTATTGAAAATGATCCAAAATTATCTCCTGAAGAAAAATTGGATTTATCTCAAAAAGAAGATTTGGCATTGCAAACAAAGGTTGAAAAAGAGATTCAAGCAACTGAAAAGAAATTGGCTCAAAATCCATCTGATGCAGCTACGCAAGCAAAATTAGAATCTTTAAAAACGGCTAAAGAACAAGTTGACAATAGAATTACTGACAGACAAATAGATATTGAAACTTCGAATGAAACGGTTGAAGTAAAAGACTATTCATCTGATGAAATTATCAAAGAATTGAAACCAGATTTGGAAAAAAGATTGGTTGAAATTTCCAAAAACAAAGACTTGAATGCACTGGAGCAAATGAAAATGGCTCAAAATGAAGAATTGGAGTTTGAGCAAATTATTACAGAACAAATTTTCGATTTAGAAGATGAAATTAAAGTGAAACCAACAGATCAATCGTTGAAGACACAATTGAAAACGATGCAAAATTTGAAAAAAGAAGTCGCTGAAAATATCGATAATCGTGCTTTGGCTATTGCTTCTTTAGATCCGGAAAGTCCAGTTGTTACAGCTGTTCCGCGCAAAGAAACATTGTTGAAATCATTGAAACCAAATCAAGAATCAGCAATTGCTGCCATTGAAGCAAATTCTGAATTGACAGCCAAGGAAAAAATTGAAGCTGTTCAAAAAGAAGATCAAATTTTATTGCAAAATATTGAAAGTGAGATTTTGAAATTGGATGCAGCAATTCAAAAAAATCCTGTTGACACGAAAGCCAAAGACGACAAAAAAATCTTGTTGGAATTGGAGAAAGAGGTCAAAGAGCGCCTTGCAGAAAGACAAGCTGAAATAGAAAAACTTGAACCAGCAAACACAGTTGAAAGTAGCGATACAACAGAAATTGTCGCTTTAGTAAAACCAGATTATTCGCAAAAAATCAAAGCAATCGAAAGCAACGATTTACTTTCACCAACTGAGAAGCAAAGTAAATTGATTCAAGAAGAAGTGAAGTTGCAAAAAGTCTTGGATGAGGAAATCAAAAATGCAGATAAGATTTTGGCGGTGACTCCTTTGGATGAAAAAACAGTGGAGAAAAAAGAACAATTGTTATTTTCAAAAGAACAGAGTCAAAACAGAATAGACGAATCGAAACAATTGTTGTCAGCTGAGGAAAAAAACAACATCAAGCCAGCGGAATTATTTGAAAAAACAGATAAGAATTACGCCTTAGACATACAGAAAATTGAAAATAGTGCAGGTGACGATAAGCAAAATCAATTAATTGCAAGAGAGCAAACTTCTCAGGAATTACTGAAAGCGAAGATAGAGAAGAATGAAAAAACCTTGGCGAAAAAGTCTGATCCAACGTTAGAAGCAGAAAATCAGGTATTGAATGAATTGATTGATGCTTCGCAAAAAAGAATAGAAAATGCGGGCGTTTCATCTCCTGTAGCAGAAAACATTTCCAGTGAAAAAGTAGATGTTGAACTTCAAAAATCGGTTGCGGCTTTGAAAAAAGACAATCCATCGGTTTCGATTTACAGTCTTGAATCTGCGAAAGATTTGGAAGACAGAAGAAGAAAAGCAAGTATCGAATTCGGTGAACTTTCTTCCGAAATCGATAAATTAAACGCAGACATTGAAAATTCAAATCGAAGAAAAGCGAAAAAATTGAAAGTCACTTTGGCTGAAAAACAAGCTTCCTTGGTTGAAGTACAAAATACGCTGAATTCAATCGATCAGGAATTAGCTAAACGAAATGAAAAACCAGCGGGCGTTTTCAAAGAAACTGCGATCAATGAAAATGTCACATACGAAGAAGAGTTAAAAATCGCCAGTTCTGAAGAATACAAAACGATTGACAAACAAGTGGGTGAATCGAAAGTCTTGAAAGCAAAAATTGAATCACAAGAAAAGCAAGTGGAACAATTGATGCAAGAAAATAGAATTTTGATGTTGGCTGATTTGGAACAAAAAACGTTCGATAACCAAAAAACAATTGATGCAAACAACAAAAAGATTGTTGCTATCAACAAATCAATTGAAACGGATAAGAAAGCATACTCAACTCAGAAACAAGAAATTCAGAAAAACATCAACAGTTCTCCAAATGCATTGAAATTACAAAATTTGATTGCAAGGGAAGTTGAGCCAATTGAGCGTTTGGTAACAGCTGCGCCATCTATTTCATTGCCTTCAAGCGGATTTGAAATCGCTGCGGAGCCGAAAGTTGCTCCAGTTAAATCAGCCATTCCAGTAGGCGTTGGATTGCCCGCAGGATTGGTTTACCGAGTACAAGTCGGTGCATTTGCCAAACCAATCAAAGAAGAATTGTTTAGAGAGTTTAATCCAGTTTCAGGAGAGAAATTAGAAAGTGGCATTATTCGCTACATGGCTGGTTATTTTGACAGCAGAAATTCTGTGTTGGAAGCGAGAACAAAAATTCAAGAATTGGGTTATACGGATGCTTTTCCTGTTGCTTATTGTGACGGTGTGAGAATCCCGATGTATGAAGCGCGTCAGTTGGAAGAAAGCGGCCGTTGCGTCGCTAAAAAAGTGGAAGAATTGATCGCGGAAGTTGCTGTTAATGTAGCCGAAATGACGCCAATAGATTCAACGCAACGCATAATGCCAAGTGCGAACAATTTAGGTGCATACAACCAAGCACCAGGAGCGGTGAAAGCGATTGCAGTGGAAACGAGATTGGGATTGTTTTACACAGTTCAAGTCGGCGTGTACAATACACCAGTGCCAGCATCACAAATCAAAAACATTGAACCTTTGATCACCAAAAGACTTCCGAATGGACAAATTCGTTATTCAGCGGGAATTTTTCAAAATGTTGAAGGTGCGCAACCAAAGAAACAAGAAGCGATTGCGAAGGGAATAACGGATGCGTACATCACTGCTTATTACAAAGGAGAAAGAATCAGTTTAGACGAAGCGAAAAAACTGTTGGCACAACTTGGAACTTCCATTTTAGAAAAAGTTGAAACCAATACAAATAAAATTGTTGCACCAGAAAAAATCCAACAAATCGCTAAGGAGACACAAAAAACGTTGATGCAACAGGCGAAAAACGAGGACAAAACAACCATGCGTTTGCAGTTGATTTCTAAAGAAACGTATGAAAACTTCCCTAAAGAAGTGTTGAGTAGATACAATGAAAACGGACAATTTTTCTACGACGAAACAGATAAAAAAGTGAAATCTATCATTTATAAAAACATGGATTTCATGCCACAGATTTATCCTTTCAGAAAAGAGATTGATACGGTTTTTATCAGTAAGAATGACACATTGACGCCTGTTGGAACGATGGAAATCAAAGCCAATTATCCGAGCAAACAAATTTCAGGTGAAGTGGGAGATTGGCTGATAAAATTGGGTTATCAGCGCGAAATTTTCTTTGAGGAAAACAAAGTACAAATTCGAATTTTCGGCATCAAGGATCAGGCTATTTTTGAAAATATATTGAAGCAAATGACAGAATTAGGATTTGTCGATTTGTTGAAAAATTAGATTTTGACAACCGGTCAAATAAAAAAATCAAACAACAGTGACTAAAATCACCTTCACAATAAACCAAACAATAGATAGAAAGATTAACTTTGCATCAATAATTGGTGATTATGACAGAAACAGGTTACGCAACCCAACATTCGGTTTTAGAAGAGTTGGTAGAACACAAAGATTTAATTGTGTACAATGACGATGTCAATACTTTTGACCACGTGATAGATTCATTGATCAGCGTTTGCAAACACGAAGTGGAGCAAGCAGAACAATGCACTTACATTATCCATTACAAAGGAAAATGTCAAGTGAAGAGGGGAGAATACGAGAAGTTGGAGGCAATGTGTACCGCACTGCTCGACCGAGGAATTAGCGCTGAAATAGAATAATTTTGGAGTTCACCGTTTCATTTTTACATGGAACGATATTCTGAATTTCATAAAAAAATAGCAAAACTTGCAAAGAGAAAGAAAAAAGTAGTATCTTTGCACTCGCAAACGAGATAACATCTCCAAGCAAAAGGCTTCGTAGCTCAACTGAATAGAGCACTACATTACGGCTGTAGAGGTTTCAGGTTTGAATCCTGACGAGGTCACATAAACAGAACGAGAATGAGAGCGAGAGCGTCATTCTCGTTTTTGTTTTTCCTCATTCTCATTCTCATTCTGCTTTTTCGTTTTATTGATTTAAATCAAGAGAAGCTTTCCAATCCAGAACCATCTCTAAAGACTTATAAAAGTTTGATTTTCGACTTCAGAGGTCACAAAACAGAACGAGAATGAGAGCGAGAGCGTCATTCTCGTTTTTATTTTTCCTCATTCTCATTCTGATTCTTTTTTATTCTTGATTTAAATCAGGAGAACTTCTCCAATACAAAACCATTTCCAAATCCTGATAAAAGTTTGATTTTCCTCATTCTCATTCTGATTCTCGTTTTTATTGATTTAAATCAGGAGAACTTCTCCGATCCAAAACCATCTCCAAATCCTTATAAAAGTTTGATTTTTCGACTTCAGAGGTCACAAAACAAAACGAGAATGAGAGCGAGAGCGTCATTCTCGTTTTTGTTTTTCTTCATTCTCATTCTCATTCTCATTCTGCTTTTTCGTTTTTATTGATTTAAATCAGGAGAACTTCTCCGATTCAAAACCATTTCCAAATCCTTATAAAAGTTTGATTTTTTGGCTTCAGATGTCACAAATTAAACTCAAATCCACATTCCACATAGGTTTGGGGCTTTTTTTACCCTATAACCCCAATCGGATTTTTTATTACTTTAATTGTACTAAAGCCCTTTATTGGCTTAGTTTCCTTAGCTAAGGCATAAGTTTGATATGTTAAGTTTAATTTAATCTAAATGATTGTCCAGTTTATTTTGTAAAAAACTGGACATTTTATTTATATTTGCATTTAATTATCTAGAGTGAAAACAACTGATTACATAGCATTTATAATAGACAGGTTTCCGAAAGGATATGTGTTCACCTATTTAGACTTTAAGGCTGAGGTGAGTCAGAAGCAAGCGCTAATTAAAGCCCTCAATCGAATGGCTTCATCTGGAAAAATAGCCAAACTTTCTAAAGGAAAATACTACAAGCCAGAAACAACATCGTTTGGAAATCTGCTTCCTAATCAAAAACAAATTGTAAAAGATTTGCTGGAGGAGAAAGGAAAAATCAATGGATATCTGACAGGTTACAGCATTTACAATCAATTGGGATTAACAACGCAAGTAAGTAACACTATTCAGATTGGGAGGAATGAGATTAGACCCAGTTTCAAAAGAGATCAGTATACAATTGCTTTTATAAAACAGAAAAACATTATCACACCTGAGAATATTCCATTGTTGCAAATATTGGATGCCGTCCGCTACATTAAAAAGATACCAGATACTACTTCATCAAATTCTTGTATTCGATTTATTGCCATTTTGAAAAAGTTAAAAGAAAAGGATCTTTTATTGATCATGCGTTTGGCAAATAAATATCCTCCTGCTACAAGAGCATTGTTAGGTGCCATGCTAGATGAGTTAGAAGTAACGAAAACGGAAGCGCTTTATAACTCATTGAACTCTATTTCCAAGTATAAAATAGCAGGTGTCAGCTCAGTTTTGTCCAACGCAGAAAAATGGAACATAATATGAAGTTACACCAAGATTCAAAGTTGTTTTCAGACACGATAAGAGCAGCTGCACAGCATTTAAACATCAAACTTGAGTTTGTTGAAAAAGATTATTGGATAACCTTGGTATTGTGTAAACTTTCAAGGAGTAAATTCTGCGACATTTCCGTTTTTAAAGGCGGGACGTCTCTATCCAAGGGATATAACTTAATCGAAAGGTTTTCTGAAGATGTAGATTTGGCAATCATTGATGATGGAAGTTCATCTGGAAATCAAGTGAGAACTATTATTCGAACTCTCGAAAAAGAAATTACGAATGGATTAAATGAAGTTTCAGCCACCGGAATTACAAGCAAAGGGTCGCGATTTAGGAAAACTGTTTTTGAATATCCACCAATCAATAAAATTAATTTAGCCAATAACTTGATTGTAGAAATTAATTCATTTGCCAACCCATTCCCGTATAAACGTTTAACTATAAAAAGTATGGTTTATGACTTTTTAATTCAAACTGGTTACGAAACGTATATAAATCAATTCGACTTAAATCCATTTGAGGTGAATGTTTTAAGCGAGGAACAAACTTTACTGGAGAAACTAGTTTCATTAATTCGCTTTTCTTTTAATCCAAATCCAATCGATAGCGTATCTCAAAAAATCAGACATTTTTATGATCTGTATTATTTGATGAATGAAACTGATTGTGCTTTATTTGTAAGCTCTCAGTCTTTTAAACACCGATTTGAAGAGATAATACAGCATGACCGTCAAATATTCGATGAACCTATGGGATGGCAATCCAAACAAATTATCGACTCACCGTTGGTTAATGATTTTGACAAACTTTGGGCTCAATTAAAATTCACCTATAAAACAGAACTTTCCGCTTACGCCTATAGGCCAATCCCAAATGAAGTTGATGTTTCGAATTGTTTTAAGAAACTAATAAAACAAATCATTTAAGACATTTAGAGTGATTTTTCATGGTTGATTCTTTTTTCATACAATTTACCCAATCCAAAATCATCTCTAAATCCCTATATAAGTTTGATTTTAAAGAAGAATTTACTGCGCGGACAGTAGTACTTTTTTTACATTAATTCTAGCAACATTTTTTTGCTGACCAGATTTTAATTAAATTAGCAACTTATTTAACTGATTTACAATGAGAAATTTGATCCTTATTTTGATTTTATTCTTTTCGACTAACCAAATAACTTGTCAATACCTCGTCGAGCAATATGCAGATGAATATCTTGATAATGCCTGGAAATCAATGTACAGAAACATTTTTCATTATAATGCTGATGGTACCTTGGCAGTTCAATTTACAGAAGTTGAAGATAATCAAGGTTTTTGGTCAGCAAATTCTAAAATTGATTATTCATATAATTCAAATCAGCAAATCGTTCAGAGAATCTCTTCTGTAAGAAATCCACAAAGTAATGTTTGGGAAAATGAGCGAAGACAAACCAATACTTATGATTCTGAGCAAAAGTTGATTGAAACAATGTGGGAAATTTATTTGAATGGTGTTTGGCAAAATGAGGAACTGCAACAATTTTCCTATGATAGTTCAGACGATTTGATCCTTACTGTAGTAAAAAGTTGGTCTGTGGCAGAAGAAATCTGGAAAGAATCCACCAAGAAAGAAAATGTTTTATCGAATGGCATTGTGACTCAAACATTAATTTCTAATCGAGATCTTGCAAATACTGCATGGATTCCCTATAAAAAAGTTGATTTTACCTATACTTCTTTTAACAAAATTGAGATTGAAGCTGAAGAAGTTTGGGAAAATAATGCGTGGCAGAATTCTTTGATGATCACTTATGAGTACAATGCTCAAGAGCAGCTAATTAGAAAACTAAATGAGGGCTGGAGTTCAGTGGAAAATGCTTGGCAAAATAACATTCAAGTTAACTTTACAAATAACAATGACGGAACGGAAAATGATTTGATCGCACAAAACTGGAATTCCGATCAAAATCAATGGGTGAATGATGTAAAGATCACCAATGTTTATGGAGCGGCATTTGTGGGTATAAATCAAGAACAATTGCAAAACATTGAATTTTATCCTAATCCAGTGGAAAATGCACTCACAGTCAATCCAGGTAATGATGCGAAATGTGAGATTAATGTCTTTGATTTATCAGGCAAACCGATTTTGAATCAATCTGGTACTGGACTTCAATTCATCTCTTTTACCAATTTAAGCAGCGGAATTTATATGATGGAATTGACTGTAAATGGCAAAAAGCAAATTCATCCAATATTCAAAAATTGAATGGATTAATTGTTTGAATTATCCATGAAAAAGTTTGAACTTTCAACGCTGGAAATTACGAAAAAACAATTCAATTTATTGTTTATCAATAGACTGTATTTGTTATTTTTCAATGATTATCAATTTTAGGGCAGCAAAATCAAAAATCTATCTACTAGAAATCAACACACAAAAATCTTAAATGCTTCAAATTTGATCAACTTTTCAACTTCGACATTTATTTTTCAAATCAAACACAACTATTTGACTCCATTCTGAACCGTTTTTTTATATTTGTGATAAGTCAATAATTCAGTTACAATTAAACTGCTACACGCAATATAAAATATGATCACAGGAGAATTAAAATCACAAGTTGATAAAATTTGGGAATCGTTTTGGACAGGAGGAATTTCCAATCCGTTAACTGTTATTGAGCAATTTACTTATTTACTTTTTATTCGCCGGTTAGACGAAATTCAAACGCTGGAGGAAAAGAAAGTAAACATGATTGGTGGAACGCTGAAAAATGCGATTTTCTCCGATAATCAAGCTGATTTGCGTTGGAATAAATTCAAAGGTCAAGAACCCGAAAATATGTTCGAATTGTTTACTAAAACAACCGAACAACGCCCTCAAACGGTTTTTGACCACATGAAAGAATTGGGCGGAGACAAAGGTGGTGTTTTTGCGCAATACATGAAAGGCGCAACATTTATGATTCCAACGCCACGTTTGCTCGATATGGTGGTGCAAATGATTGACAAAATCAAAATGGACGACCGCGATACGAAAGGCGATTTATACGAATATTTGCTTTCTAAAACGGCAACAGCAGGAACCAACGGACAATTTCGCACACCGCGCCACATCATTCGAATGATGGTAGACATGGTGAAACCAACCTTTGAAGATACAATTTGTGATCCTTCGAGCGGAACAGCAGGTTTTTTGGTTACTTCTGGAGAATATTTCCATGACAATTTCGAAGATGCTTTCGTTGAAAAGAAATTCAGAGACCATTACAACAATGAAATGTTTACTGGGATTGAATTTGATCCTACGATGTTGCGTATTGGCGCAATGAATTTACAATTGCACGGAATCGAAAATCCGCAATTGATTGGAAAAGATGCCTTGAGCGAAGACAATGGCGACATCGAAGAACGCTTTTCGCTCATTTTGGCCAATCCGCCATTCAAAGGAAGTTTGGATTATGACAGCGTAGAAAAATCGATTCTTCAAACGGTAAAAACAAAAAAAACAGAATTGCTTTTCCTTGGGTTGATGTTGCGCATGTTGAAAGTGGGCGGACGTTGCGCAGTGATTGTGCCAGATGGCGTTTTGTTTGGAAGTTCAAACGCACACAAGCAAATTCGACAAGAAATTGTAGAAAATCAAAAATTAGAAGCAGTGATTTCCATGCCAAGTGGTGTGTTTAAACCGTACGCAGGAGTTTCTACCGCTGTGTTGTTTTTCACCAAAACCAATTCTGGCGGAACAGAAAATGTTTGGTTTTACGACATGCAAGCTGATGGTTATTCACTAGATGATAAGCGTAGTTCACTTCTTCCCCCTTTGGAGGGGGATCAAGGGGGAGGACAGGAAGTGACACCTGAAAACCATGCAAAAAACAACATCCCCGACATCATTGCTCGATTTGCAAACCTGAAAAACGAAGTTCAACGCAAACGCACTGACCAATCTTTTCTCGTTCCTTTCGAAGAAATCAAAAAAAACGGTTGGGATTTGAGCATCAACAAATACAAAGAAATGGTTTATGAAACCGTGGAATACGAAAAACCAAGCGTCTTGATTGCTGAAATCAAAGAATTAGACAAAGAGCGACAATCGGCTTTAGAAACCTTGGAAAAAATGCTGAAAAACATGTAACCTAATACCAATACAATGAGCATACTACGATACATAAAAACAGATGAAACGCCTGAATTTGAATTGTTGGCATTCTATTTAAAACGGTTTATTCCGATGATTCAAGTGGAACAACGGGGTGAAAATGGAATCTTCTTGTGGGAAAAAACTGTTTCTTCCAAAGGCATTGATTTGACCCTGGAGAGCAAAAATTGGCTTGAATTGCGAATTACAGCTTGTTCGAATGAACACGATTTTGAAATAAGTAATTACGTCATGAGATCTTGTGTTGAATTGTTTGGTGGAAATATTTACACCGATAATCCTGATTACGATGATGAAAATCCAGCGAGTGAAGAGTATATCGTCAGTGAAAATCCTTTTTTCCCGATTGAGGAAGACATTGAAATCATGAAAAGCGATGCAGAATTCATTGTGGCGCTCATTCGAAAATACAATAAACCAATTTCAATTTACGGACCAGCACGAAGGATTCATTTTGGACCGCATTGGTTGAGTACGGTGAAAGGCGATACTTCCTTTGCGTGGGCGCGTGCCATTGAAAAAACGATTTTCAAGGTAAACAACACCAACCCGGATTATGGATATGGAAATGTAATGGAAACGAGGGACAAAGAAGAAAAATTAACGATGAAATTGATTTCAAATCAAGTGAATTGCGTGATTGATAAATACGATTACATTTTGTTTCTAACAGCGGACGAAGAAAACATTGCCATCACCAACGACGACCTCAACCAAATTTTGCCCAAAGCTTGGAAACGGTTGGATGAATACACCATCATTGCGCCCATTTTACCTGAAAAGGAGTTTCAAGCGCTCGTGCAAAAAGCTGCTTTGGTGAATAGAATCAGTGATTTTGAAAAAGGAGAATAGGATGAAGAAATATTTATTTTCAGATGTATTGACAATAGTTAATGGTAAAAATCAAAGGAAAGTTGAAAATCCTAACGGAAAATATCCAATTTACGGAAGTGGAGGGATTATGGGCAGAGCAAATGACTTTATATGTCATGAAGGAACGACAATTGTTGGTCGCAAGGGTTCAATTAATAATCCTATTTATGTAAATGAAAAATTTTGGAATGTTGATACGGCATTTGGATTAAGTCCAAAGAAGGATTTATTTCCTAAATATCTATTCTACTTTTGCAGAAAATATAACTTTTTAAAACATAACAAGGCTACAACTTTACCAAGCTTAACAAAGGCTGATTTGTTAAACATTCAAATCCCGCTTCCATCCCTCGAAGAGCAAAAGCGCATCGCCTCTTTACTCGACAAAGCAGATGAATTGCGCCAAAAAGACAAAGCCTTGCTTCAAAAATACGATGCATTAGCGCAGAGTTTATTTTTGGAAATGTTTGGTGATCCGGTGAAGAATGAGAAGGGATGGGAGAAGAAATCTTTAGATGAATTAATATCCAAGCTTGGAGCTAACTGACATTTATTCGAACCCTTTTTTAGAGGATTTGAATAGGTTACACTTGCTCTATAAGTCGATTTTTGAGACTAAATAAATGGTCATTTGTACTGCTCTTTTCATTTTTCAAAACATCGATTTCGAAAATAAATCAGCCGTTAATTGCACTAAAGCTTTTCGGAATGCCATAATTTTCAAAAAGTTAATAGATCAAAATTTTTAAAGCGGAAAGAATAAATCAATAATTCAAAATTTCTACAAAATTCAAATGTAAATTAGCAGTATGAAAATATTAATTGTAGAAGATGAAAAGCTACTTTCCAGAAGTATTCAAGAATATTTAGAAAGTTCTAATTATGTTTGCGAAATTGCTTCTACAAAAAATGACGCTTTTTTAAAAATTAGCTTGTATGAGTACGATTGTATTTTATTGGATTTATCTTTGCCCGATGGTCATGGATTTGAGATCTTAAAGGAACTTAAATCGAAAAATAAAACGGAA
>CANHQP010000040.1 GCA_947462925.1 Flavobacteriia bacterium
ACTATTTACAAAATTATTTGAACGAGTTTTGTTTCAAATACAACCGAAGATATTTTGGTGAAAAGGTATTCGACAGACTTTTGATTGCTGCTGTATCTTTTGTTTGGTATTAATTACTGGTAAAGTTTACGATATGCATTTAATTTTTACAACTCAAAATCCCCGACTTTTTAGAAATTCGGGGATTTTTGTTTTCAACTTAAAAAAAAATACGATTAATTGAATTAAATATTAACACTTAGATTGTTCTATAAAAATAAAACGCTTATATTTGCGCCCAAATTGAGAATTACACTTAAAAGACACCCAAATGTCGCATATTCATGGTAAAGTATCCCAGGTTATTGGTCCTGTGGTTGACGTAAGCTTCGAAAAAGGAGTTGAACTTCCAAGCATTTTTGATGCATTAGAAGTTAGAAAACAAGACGGTACACGCGTAGTACTTGAAGTACAATCTCATGTTGGTGAAAGTTCTGTTAGAACAATCTCTATGGATTCAACTGATGGATTCATGAGAGGTATGGCAGTTACTTCAACAGGTAGTGCAATTAGAATGCCTATCGGTGACAAAATCAAAGGACGTTTATTCAACGTTGTTGGTGAAGCAATCGATGGAATCAATGAAATGGACAACAGTGATGGTTTACCAATTCACCGTGAGGCTCCAAAATTTGACCAATTGACTACTGCAACAGAAGTTTTGTTCACAGGTATCAAAGTAATTGACTTGATTGAGCCTTATGCAAAAGGAGGAAAAATCGGTTTGTTTGGTGGTGCCGGAGTTGGTAAAACAGTATTGATCCAAGAATTAATTAACAACATCGCTAAAGGTCATGGTGGACTTTCTGTATTTGCAGGAGTTGGTGAGCGTACACGTGAAGGAAATGACTTGTTGCGTGAGATGTTAGAGTCTGGAATTATCAAATATGGTGATGCTTTTATGCACACAATGGAAGAAGGTGGATGGGATCTTTCTAAAGTCGATTTAGATGAAATGAAAGAATCCAAAGCAACTTTCGTTTTCGGTCAAATGAACGAGCCTCCAGGAGCACGTGCACGTGTTGCTTTGTCTGGTTTGACAATGGCAGAATATTTCCGTGATGGAGATGGTGAGGGACAAGGAAAAGATATCCTTTTCTTCGTTGACAATATCTTCCGTTTCACTCAAGCTGGTTCAGAGGTATCTGCACTTTTAGGTCGTATGCCTTCAGCAGTAGGTTACCAACCAACATTGGCAACTGAAATGGGTGCGATGCAAGAGCGTATTACTTCAACTAAAAATGGTTCGATCACTTCAGTTCAAGCGGTTTATGTACCTGCGGATGACTTAACGGATCCAGCACCAGCAAATACTTTTGCGCACTTAGATGCAACAACAGTATTGTCTCGTAAAATTTCTGAGTTAGGAATTTATCCAGCGGTTGACCCATTGGATTCTACTTCAAGAATTTTAAGTGCTAAGATTTTAGGTGATGCACACTACAACTGTGCAGAAAGAGTTAAAATCACACTTCAACGATATAAAGAATTACAAGATATCATCGCAATTTTAGGTATGGACGAATTGTCTGAAGAAGACAAATTGGTTGTACACAGAGCGAGAAGAGTTCAACGTTTCCTTTCTCAACCTTTCCACGTTGCTGAGCAATTTACAGGTTTGAAAGGAGTATTGGTTGATATTCAAGAAACAATCAAAGGTTTCAATATGATTCTAGATGGTGAAATGGATAAATATCCTGAAGCAGCTTTCAACTTGAAAGGAAATATCGAAGATGTAATTGAAGCTGGTGAAAAAATGTTAGCTGACACGATTGCATAATCTGAAGATTCTGTTTTCGTAAATTAAAATAATACAAGATGCATTTAGAAATAGTAACACCTGAAACAAAAATTTTTGCTGGAGAAGTTGAAGCAGTTCAATTTCCTGGAATTGATGGATTATTTCAGGTTTTGAATAACCATGCTCCTATTATTTCTGCGCTAGGAAAAGGAATTATCAAAATTGATTTGAACGCAGATTTCGAAAGAACTGAAAAATCAAGTTCATTGATTGAAGAAGATAAAAACCCTAAAATCATCCGAGTTGGAATCAAAGGTGGCGTTGTTGAAATGCTCAATAATAAAGTAATTGTACTTGCTGAATAAGCAAGACATAACATACATAAAGAGGGATTTGGGTAACCGTTTCCCTCTTTTTTATTAAAGTATGTCTTAAAAAATCAAAATTTTTAGCAGACATACTATTCTTTCATTAAATTCGTTCTCTCAAGAGTTCTTATGTGCATGGATATATTTTCGCAAATTGATTTAACCAAATCGCCAAAACATATTGCCATCATTATGGATGGTAACGGAAGATGGGCAAAAAAACAAGGTCAAGAACGCTTGTTTGGTCATTCCATTGGTGTTGATTCCGTAAGAGATACACTTAGTGCCGCAAAGAAAATAGGTGTAAAATACGTTACGTTTTATGCTTTTTCAACTGAAAACTGGGGAAGACCTCAAGATGAAGTAGAAGGACTAATGGATTTAATGGTTAAAACGATTGCAAACGAAGTACCAGCCATGAATGAAAACGGAGCAAAACTTTGGAGTATTGGCGACGTTTCCGGATTACCACAAGATTGCCAAGATGAATTAAGAATTGCAAAAGAAAAAACCGCTCAAAACTCAACCATTAATATGATTCTCGCCCTGAATTACAGTTCAAGATGGGAAATAACAGAAGCAATTAAAAACATCGCTGAAAAAGTTGAAAATGGTCTCTTAAAATCAACTGAAATCAATGAAAAGTTGATCAATGAAGAAATGAATACACAACATTTTCCCGACCCAGAATTGCTCATCAGAACAAGCGGGGAACAAAGATTAAGTAATTTCCTACTTTGGCAAATGGCTTATACCGAATTTTATTTCACAGATGTACTTTGGCCAGACTTCAGAGAAGAAGATCTTTTCAAAGCAGTTCTTGAATATCAACACAGAGAAAGAAGATTCGGCCAAGTCTCCGAACAACTAATTTAACTTGCATGAATAAATTTTTTAAGCTTTTTATTTTCAGTTTTTACTGTCTACTCCAATTCAATGGAATTGGTCAAATTGACACCCTAAAAACTGTGACTGGCCCCACTTCAATTGGTGGTTCTGCTATTAATTTCCAAGATCCAAAAGAATATGAAATCGGTCCGATAAGAATTGAAGGAGCAGACAATTACGACCATCAAGCAATTAAATTAATTGCCGGATTGAGACAAGGGCAAGACGTCACTATTCCTGGTGAAAAAATTTCAAAAGCAATTCAGAATTTGTGGAATGAAGGAATTTTCTCAGATGTGGAGATCTATGCTGACAAAGAAGTTGCAGGAATCATTTACTTAGTAATCGCCGTTACACCAAGACCAAAGCTTTCTCGATTCAAATTCAAAGGTGTAAACAAAAGAGAAGCAGATAAAATTCGAGAAGAAATTTCACTTTATTCTGGAAAAACAATCACTGAAAACTTGGTTTTTACTACGCAAAACAGAATCAAAGGATATTTTAGAGAAAAGGGTTTTTATGCTGCAAGTGTTGAAATTAGAAGACAAGCAGATAGTTTAATGAACAATTCGGAAATCTTCTTAATCAACATTAACAAAGGAAAAAAAGTAAAAATTGGAGAATTAGTGATTGAAGGCAATGAATCAATTCCAACATGGAAATTGAAAATGGCGATGAAAGATACTAAGAAAAAAGCGCCATGGCATGTTTTCAAAAAATCAAAATTTTCTCAATCAGCATATGAAAGAGACCAACAAGCTGTAATAGCCAAATTCAATGCAATTGGACTCAGAGATGCTGCCATATCTTTTGACACTGTTTACCAAAAAGATGAAAAAAATCTAGCCATCAAAATGGTGATTCAAGAAGGTAACAAGTACCTTTTTGGTGACATTGAATGGATTGGTAATACCAAATTTAGAACTGGATATTTAGATACAATCCTTGGTATTAAATATGGTGATGTTTACAACAAAACATTGCTAGATCAAAGATTAAACATGAGCCAAGATGGAAGAGACATTTCATCTTTGTACATGGATAGAGGGTATCTTTTCTTCCAAATCAATGCGGTGGAGAAAAACGTGAAAGACAATCACATTTCCTACCAAATGAGAATTATTGAAGGCAAAGAAGCGCGCAATAAAAACATCATCATCAAAGGAAATACAAAAACAAACGAACACGTTATCAGACGCGAACTGAGATTCAAACCTGGCGATTTATTCAACAGAAATGACATCATCCGTTCTCAACGAGAATTGTCTCAATTAGGCTATTTCAATGACCAAGCACTTCAATTTGTTCCAATTCCAAATCCACAAGATGGAACTGTAGATTTAGAAGTAACAGTAGAAGAAAAATCTTCTGATCAAATCGAACTTTCAGGAGGTTATGGTGCTGGTCGTGTAATTGGAACTTTAGGACTAACCTTTAACAATTTCTCCTTGAAAAACGTTTCAAAAAAAGGTGCTTGGTCTCCCCTTCCTGCCGGAGATGGACAAAGACTTTCTATTCGCGGGCAAACAAATGGTAGATTTTATCAAGGATATAATTTTTCATTCACTGAACCATGGTTGGGAGGTAAAAAACCAAATTCATTTTCTTTTTGGGTGAACCATACTTCATTTTCTTCAAACGGTTTAGCAAGATCAGATGAAGACTACAATAATGTTGGAATTACGGGTATTGGTGTTGGTCTCGGAAGAAGGAAAAAAATACCAGATGATTATTTTAGTGCATATTATGAATTTGCTTATCAATATTACGATGTAACAAATTCAGCAGTCTTTGCTAATTTAACTGATGGATATGCAAATGATATCAGTTTGAAATATGTATTGCAACGAAACTCTGTCAACGTTCCAATTTATCCTACTGAGGGTTCACATTTGACTTTTACCGCAAAAGGTTCACTTCCATACTCTGCATTTGAAAAAGGCGTTGATTATTCGACGCAAACTGGACAAGAACGATACAGATACTTAGAATACTATAAATTGAAATTTACTGGAGAATGGTTTTTCCCTTTGACGAATGACAAGAAATTGGTTTTGATGCCAAGAATTGGTTTTGGATTTATGGGAGCTTATAAACAATCGAAAGGAATTACGCCTTTCGAAAGATATAACATGGGAGGAAGTGGATTGACAGGTGTAAATCAATTTGGTGGTCGTGAAATAATTGCATTGAGAGGTTACAATGACAATTCACTTTCAAATTCAACTGGAGATCCAATTGTCGCTAAGTATACCATTGAATTGCGTTACCCAATTTCCTTAAATCCTCAAGCAACTTTTTATGTGCTAGGATTTGGAGAAGCTGGAAATACATTCCCAACCTTGTCAAAATTCAATCCTTTCAATGTGAAAAGATCTGCAGGAGTTGGTATCCGCGTTTTCTTGCCGATGTTCGGAATGCTAGGATTGGATTATGGTTGGGGCTTCGACAAATTGGATCCAAATGCATCAGGTTATGGACAAGGATCTGATATTGACATTTCACAGAAAGGTTACTTCGGCAAATTAAATTTCACCATTGGAATGAACTTGGGTGAATTATAATTAAATACGCTATTTTTCAATCACAATAAAAACCTTATATTTGGCGTTTTTGTTGCAAAATAAAATTATGAAAACATACATTTTCGGTTTACTTTTGATTTTTGGCACATCGTTTGTCAGTTCTGCTCAGAAGTATGGGTACATTGATTCTGATTATATCTTAAGTAAGGTTCCAGAATATTCTGAGGCCAAAGCTAAATTGGATAAACTGGCTGAAAGATGGACCAAAGAAATTGAAGACAGATACGATGTATTGAAAAAAAAGAAGGAAGCTTTTGCTCGAGAAGAAGTTTTACTTCCAGCTGAAGAAAAAAAGAAACGTTCTGAAGAAATTGAAAAATTAGAAACAGAAGCCATGGAAATGCAAAAAATGAGATTTGGCGTTTCTGGGGACTACTTTCAAAAAAGACAAGAGTTGATAAAACCAATTCAAGATAAAGTGTTTGAAGCGATGCAAAAAGTGGCATCAAATAAGAATTTCAGTTTCATCTTCGACAAAGCAAACCAAAGTAATTTGGTTTATGCCGATGATAAGTTTGATTTGAGTGACGATGTATTGAAAGAAATGGGTGTAAAACCTAGTATTAAAGAGTAATTAGATAAATAAAAAAAGAAAAATGAAAAAGTTATTGGTTGCGTTGATGGTAATGATGTCTGTTGGGGCATTAAATGCACAAGTGAAAATGGGACATATTAATTCATCTAAATTGTTAGATACATTGCCTTCAAGAAAAGAAGCAATTAAAACTTTAGAAGAGTTTGGTGCTGCAGGTGAAAAAGAATTGGTTGACAAAGAAGCAGAATTTCAAAAAGCTTACAACAAATACTTGGCTGAAAGAGAAAAATTGAGCCCAGTGATGCGTCAATATGAAGAAGAAAGATTGCAGAAGAAACAACAAGAATTGCAAACTTTGGAGCAAGATTTACAACAAAGAATGTCTATCATGAGCAATGATTTGAATGCTCCAATCTTGAAAAGAATGCAAAAAGCAGTTGACATTGTTGCTGAAAGAAAAAAAATGAATTACATCATCGATGAATCTCAAGCAATTTATTTCAAAGGTGGAAGTGATTTGACAGGCGAAGTGTTAATTGAATTACTTCGTTTGGATGCTGAAGAAACAAAAACTAAATAAAACATTGATAATTCAAAATCAAGGCGGTCTTTTTGATCGCCTTTTTTTATTACCTTTAACCAAGATATTGGTACATGAATAAACTCAATCCTATAGGTGTATTTGACTCTGGTTATGGAGGTTTGACAATCTTGGCTGAATTGCAACAAAAACTCCCTGAATACGATTTTTTATATCTTGGTGACAACGCAAGAGCACCTTATGGGCCTCGTTCGTTCGACGTTGTGTATGAATTCACACTTGAAGCTGTTGAGTATCTATTCAATCAAGGATGTGAATTGGTTGTTTTAGCATGTAATACTGCTTCTGCAAAGGCATTGAGAACCATTCAACAAAAAGATTTACCCCAATTATTTCCTTCTAAAAGAGTTTTAGGTGTAATCAGACCAAGCACAGAAGCAATTGGTGATTTGAGTGTTACCAATCACGTAGGGATTTTAGCTACTGAAGGAACGGTAAAATCAGAGTCATATGTCATTGAAATTGGAAAATTTTCACCAAATACGATTGTGAGTCAACACGCTTGTCCAATTTGGGTTCCACTGATTGAAAACAATAAACATTTTACAGAGGCTGGAAAGATGCTCATTAGGGAAGATGTAGAAAAATTACTTCAAAAAGACCAGCAAATAGATACAATTATCTTGGCTTGCACACATTACCCTATTTTAAAAGAATACATTCAGTCAATCGTTCCTGAAAATGTACAAATCGTTGCTCAAGGCGCAATCATCGCCGAAAAGTTACATGACTATTTAGAACGGCATCCTGAAATTGAACAAAAATGCTCAAAAACCGGAAACACAAGGTATTTGACTACTGAAAATGAAACAGTTTTTAGTCAGAATGCATCTTTGTTTTTAAATCAAGAAATAATTGCAGAACACATAAAATTAAACTAACAATGATGAAAAAAGTTATTTTTTATACGACATTCTTAAGTCTATTCGCAGTACTTTTTGCTTGTGCTCCTGTTTATAAATGTGGAGAAACACCTCCAAGCAAATTGAAAGGAAGTAAAAGAATGAAAGCATTGACATTGGAAAGAGATTCACTTTGCAGGATGAATGCCCTGAAAGACGCCCACAAGGATACTTTATTGATGCAAATTTCTAGTTTAGATTCGAAAACCAAAGAACTTGAAAGCCAAAAATCTAACCTGGAAGGAAAATACAATGAGTTGTTTAATGAAAATATTTCACAATCAGAAAAATACAGTGCTGCTTTGAAAATGAAATCAGACGAATTAAACAACAAAGAAAAATTACTTTCAGAAAGAGAAAAGTCATTGAGAGAGATGAAAGCCATTATCTCTAGACAAGATTCCATAACAAAAAGGCTCAATGATGTTCTTAGAAATGCGCTTTTGGGCTTTAAGTCTGACGAATTATCTGTTGAAATCAAAAATGGAAAAGTGTATGTTTCATTATCTGACAAATTGCTTTTCAAATCAGGAAGTGCTTCAGTTGAAGAGAAGGGAAAACAAGCTTTAAAAGTATTGGCTGATGTGCTGCAAAAGAATACAGATATAGACATTCTTATTGAGGGTCACACAGACAATGATCCAATTAAAACAGCCATCTACAAAGACAATTGGGATCTAAGTGTTGGAAGAGCAACCTCTATCGTGCGCATATTAACAGAAGAATACAAAGTGCTGCCAAAAAGAGTTACAGCTTCTGGAAAAGGGGAATTTTCGCCCAAAGCAAGCAACGAAACAGCCGAAGGAAAAGCCAAAAATCGCCGCACAGAAATCATCCTTTCACCAAAATTGGATGAAATTATGCAATTGCTCAATGAAGGCAAAAAATAAGGCAATTTTGAGATAAAATTTAAAATCAAAGAAATGAATCCCCAGAATTTTATCGAAATATTCACCGATGGTGCAGCGAAAGGAAATCCCGGTCCTGGAGGTTTCGGTACCATTTTACGCTTCAACGGAAAAGAAAAGGAATTTTCTCAAGGATATAGAAAAACGACCAATAACCGGATGGAATTGATGGCTTTGATTGTGGGTTTAGAAGCTTTAAAATCAGATCAAATTCCAATAAAAATTTACTCTGATTCAAAATATGTAGTAGATTCAATTTCGCAAGGATGGATTTTTGGTTGGCAAAAAAAAGGATTTAAAGACAAAAAAAATCCGGATCTATGGCAGAGATATTTAAAATTACATGCAAAATTCAAGAAAATCGAAATCTTTTGGATCAAGGGCCATAACGGTCATCCAGAAAACGAAAGGTGTGATGTTTTGGCTGTAAATGCAGCAGAATCACAGCAACTTGAAATCGATGTTTACTATGAATCACTAGAAGAAAAAAAGGAATTGTTTTAATTCAAATTATTTTTTTGCTTTTCGATACAAGCTTTGATAAAAGTATAAACCAAAGGATGTGGAATTTCTCTTGTCGATGAAATTTGAGGACAGAAACCGCAAGCCACAAAAAACGGATATTTTTTCAGACTTATAATCTCAGCTTCTTCAAACTGATTGTAGCCCTCTATATCAATCAATTCATCTAATAAATAATGTAACAATTGAGGATATAAACTATATCTAGAAGATGTTAATTCAATTGGTGAATGGTTTTCATAGATCTTTATCAGCGCATCAGAATTTGGAACAATCTCAATTCGTTCAAACTGTTCTCCTTCTACTAGATTATCAGAAATCAACTTTTCGCCATTAGGATTAAGATTAAAGCGATTAATGAGTACCTCAACCAATGACTTAAATCCTTCCCCAGTGATAAAGGTAGGCAATTTGGTTTGGAGCACTTGATCAATGATTCCAGACAAAAAAAATATATTCTTGTAAGGACCGGGACTCATCCAAATTCCATCATATTCCAAAAGTTGATTGAGTTTCAATTGAGTCGCTTCAGCAAGTTTTATCCAATAATAATTGACTTCGATTTCCAAGAATCTGCCGGCATGGTCCAAGGCCAAATTGGTCGCATGATGTGCGTTGTAAGTGAAATTGAAATCTCCAATAATGGCTATTTTTAATACGTGACTCATCGATGCTTTTTTTCTAAGGTATTAAAATACAAAAAATGCTGCTCATAGAAATGAACAGCATTAATATATTTTGAAAAAATATCATTTATCTTTTGTACCAACCTTTGAAAATTCCGTTAACGATAGGAAGCGATTCCTCAACGAAAGTTGTATCTGGAGGAGAAACGATATTGTCAATATACATGAAAGTATGATAAACTGTACAATCAAAATTTGCAACAAACTTCGAATAATCACCAGTTTTGTCAGATTCTTGAAGGATATTTGTAAACTCAATTGTATTTGGGTCAGTATCTTTCGTAGTCCAAATATCACCGTTTCCGTCTCTAAACGCAACTTCAAATCCAGCGGTATTTACTGGGGTTAAAACTGCACCAAGCGTGTAAGTAGGAATCGTGTTTGTTGTAAAAAACGTATTAAAAACAGTTAGATTTGGATCAGCTGTTACATTTGCATCCCATTTCATTTGACCAATATTCAAACGCATGGCACTTAAATTTTCAGAAGATTTAATTTCTGAATAATAAACCGCAGTTGATAATCCTGACGGTGGAACAATTTTAGATTTACTTGACTCCAAATAAAAACCACTTACGTTTTGATTCCATTCAACATCAGTACCATCAATGGAACCTGTAAATTGACAAACCAATTCAACTTTAGGCTCAGGAGCCGGAATTACTTCATGTTTAACACAACTAGCTGCTGCAGCAATAACTAATGTAGAAGCAAGAATAGATTTAAATTTCATATTTTCTATAATTTTTTACAAATTTTCCCGAAAGAAATAATTTACTTCAAATGTACAATTTTTTAGCATTTGTACATCATTTTTATTGAAGAACGTATTTTTTTTCAGAAGGTTGGCAAAAAATTGGTTTTTTTAAGCACGAATTTGTCTAAATGCGTTCCCAAATTCTACATTTTCTATCCATAAATCCGCAAATTCGGTTTTTTGCATCTCTAAGGAATAATACTCATGTCCATTTTGCATATCGAATTTATCAAAAGAAATCATTACCTCAGTTTGCTCTGAAAGTTGTTGAATTCTACCCATCAACTTATTTAAATCTGTATGGTCAACCAATAATTCACTTCTAAATGTTTGGTTTCCCTGAGAAATTTTACAATTTACATGTACTTCACGACTACCTGATTCAAATTGAATTGATTCGATGTTGATTTTGTCAAAAATTGCTCTCATATCTTTTAATTTATGATACAAAGCTATGGTAGCAAAACGTAAGCTATTTACGGTCATCATTAATTAAAAAATAAATTTGAAAATATTTTCAGAAATTAGCTTATAACTCTACTTATCAATCAATAGCAACAATTCTTGAAAACAAAAAAAGGTGTCCTTTCGAACACCTTTTAATCATTTAAATCTGCAAATTTTATTTTCCTACAGTTGCAAAGAAAGTCTTAGCTTGCGCATCTGCTGGATCTAAAGTTCTAACAATATTCCAAGCCTCTTTGGCCTTTTCAATATCTTTAGCTGGAGAGTTTACATAATAGTCACCCATATATTTTCCTGCTTCCATCATAAAGTTTTTATATGCACCCGCTCTTTCTGCTTCTGGAACCAATTCAATGAATTTTTCATAATATGGTCTTGCTCCCCAAGTCACTTTTTTCAAATCTAATTGAACATTAGCTCTTGCTCTCCATACTGAAGCCATTGCAAATGTCGGAGACAATTTCGCAACTTGCGCGTAAGCTGCATCAGCCAACAAATAGTTTTTAGCACCAAAATAATAAGCTCGCCCTAAATCGTTGTATTCTGTTACAGTTAATTTGGTAGAATCTGAACCCATTTTTTTGTTCAAACTCGCGATTACTAAATCATACTTTTTAGACTTCATATATAATTTAGACAATTCACCATACAACTCAGTACCATTTACAGAATCTTTTTCAATTGCTCTGTTCAACTCTAAAATCGCAGAAGAATCACTTCCTAATTTAGACAACAACAAACCTTTGTACTTGTAATCCATTGCAATTACTTTATCTTCAGGTACAATTTGGAAAAATCTGTTCATTGCATTCATCCCTTTTCTGTAATTTGCAGTATCTGCTTTTGGATCTTTCGCATTACACTCGTAAATTGAATATCCCAATAAACGTTGACTGTAGAAATTCTCAAATCCGTTTGCATGAATTGTTTCGAATTGAGTTACTGATTCACAGTATTTTTTACCAGAAAACAAAGATGTCGCATAACGGTATCTTGAGTAGTCATTGTTA
This sequence comes from Flavobacteriia bacterium, assembly GCA_947462925.1. Taxonomy (GTDB): domain Bacteria; phylum Bacteroidota; class Bacteroidia; order Flavobacteriales_D; family Crocinitomicaceae; genus JAQVCM01. The sequence continues at coordinate 12,008 of CANHQP010000040.1, forward strand.
TTTAATTCAAGGTAAAACAACCAGTTTTCAACCGCTTTTGAAGTTTGATTGAATTTCATATTCAACTCTGCATTTTCTCTGTAAGCAGGAGCGTATGTTGGATCTAAATCTTGAGCCTCAATGTACAAATCATTTGCCAATTGATAATTTTGAGCTCGTTGGTAAACTTTCGCTTTTCGAACTACAATTTTAGCTTGTTTTGAAAGGTCTAAAGCGTTGTTGTAACTTTTCATCGCCTCAGTACCGTTTGTTGGCGTTAATTCCAACAAAGCATCTCCCAATAACAAATGTCCTTCAATGTTTTTAGCATCTAATTTGATAGCGGTAGTCAAAATTGCAACTGCTTGGTTCAATGCTTTAATTGGAGCGTTTGTATAAACAGATCCAATTTGACGCATTACTTCAGCATTTTTGTTCTTTGTTAAAGTCAATGCTTGCACAAACAATTTTTTACCTTCAGTAGTATCTCCTTTAAACCAAAGGTATTTTCCTGTACCAACTAGATTCAATGGATTAACTGCATCAATTGTTAAACCTTGTTTCCACATGATGTTTGCAGAATCAAGATCATCGGAATTGAAATAATTTTCACCGAAATAAAAATAATTGTCAGCCTTGGTTGGCTCTTTCGCTACTAACGCTTTGAATTCCGTACGCGCAGCATCAAACATTTCATTGTCTGTTTTCTTAATCGCACTTTCTAAAGTTTGTGCGTTTACTAATGTTCCAAAGAACATAGAAACAGCTAAAATCTTATAATTTTTCATTTTGTTATTTTCTAGTTTATGCTTTATTTTCATTTGAAATATAATCAATAGTCTTGCCAAAAAAAGGACAAAAGTAATAAATTGATTAAAATTTATAGTTAAATGTGATTATTCTGATTTTAACTGTATCACTCTTGCAACCATGTTGGCAGGAATCAACGAAGATTTTTGAATTAACAACTGACCTTTTTCACCTGTCATGAACAATAAAAATCCTGAACTTACGCCTGAACGGGACGCATAATTAACCACCCACAAATCTCTTGTCATTGGATATTGTTTATCATAAATGTAAGATTGATAAGGCTTGAAAGATTCACTTGTTGCGGTTTTAGAAACGGCCATTACTCTGATTCCATTTAAAAAATCCAAGGTTTGCGGATCGTCTTCGTCGCTGATCCAATTGACACCAATGACACCAATCGCGCTTTTATTGTTTTTCACATAATTGATAACTTCAGCATTTGATTTTACCGCAAAAATGTTTTCAGGAACTTTTGTTACTCCAGACAAATTTTTCAAGTAATTGAAGTTTGCAGAATTTTCATGATCAAAAACCACATTGATTCCAGTTTTCAAACTAGACCACGTTTTGGTTTTTCCTGTCAAAATATCTTTCAGTTGATTGATTGAAATAGTAGAATCAGGATTTTCAGGATTGATAATTAAAGCAACAGCATCTTTGGCTAAAATCTCACTTCTAACTTCAATATTACTTTTCTTCAATTTCGCTATTTCGGTTTCTGTTAGATCACGAGTGATACACATGGTCTCCACTTTTTTGGCGAAAAAATCTTGCAAGATCTCTTCTTCCGTTTTGTAAACTGGAATAATATCAGCCAAAGGATTCTGGCCTTCAAATGTATAAATACTTGTATCGAACAATGGTTTGAAGGATTCTTCGATATAAATTTTTGCAGTACCTTTCCCATGTGCTTCATTTACTTTCATTGGATTGTTGCAGCTAGCAATCAAAACCAAACAACAAAGCATTAATTTAAAAGAATTTTTCATTTGAAAATTAATTTTTAGACGCTTTAATACTCAGATACAAACGAACTCCTCTGAAAGTCGCATATGTAATCATTACAATTACAAAAATAATTCGCTTTGATTCAGTCATTCGGTCGTTAAATAATTCAGTGAACAACATAAAGCCGGAAAGTGCCAAGCACATGACAATGATGAACGCCGAAAACGTGTTGCTGATGAAATTTGTATTCATAATATTTCAAAAAATCCCCGAAATCCAATGGATAACGGGGATAAATATAAAGTCTAAACTTTTTTAGTTTAATTTGAAGTTCACTGGTAAATCGAAGTAACTTCTTACACCTTTTCCACCAATTTTACCTGGTTTCCAACGTGGCATTAATCTTACTACACGTTTTGCTTCAGCGTCACATTCTGGACAATCTGGAACTGGACGCGTAACTTTTACATCTGTAATTTTACCATCTGTACCTACGATGAATCTCAAATAACATTTTCCTTCAATTCCTGCTTCAATTGCAGTTTCAGGATATTTCATGTTGTCAGCTAAAAACTTCATCATCGAAGCTCTTCCTCCAGGATATTCAGCAGATTCTTCTACATCCAAGAAAACTTCCTCTTCTTTTTTCTCAACTGGCGGCGGTGTATTATCCGTCGGTGGTGGAGCAAAAGAGTTGTTGTCTTCTTCATTTGTAGTTGTTGATGCATTCACGTCAACCATCGCATCTTGCGGTGGAATTTGGTTCTCAACAATATCATCTGTAACAATTGGAGGCAAGAAAGCAATTGTTTGTTCCATTGGTGGAATCTCCTCTTCAACTGGTGGTGGCTCAACTTCCTCTACAGGAGGAGCAGCAACACTGAATTGAGACATATCCACTGGTGGCTCTTCAATTACTTCTTCAGGAAGTGATTTGATGATCATATAAGTACCATAAATCAATCCTAAACCAAGAATAACGCTTGATAAGATTATGATCATCCGCTTGTCATAATCTCTTCTGATTACGTATGCGCCGTAAGCCTTGTTGCGGTGTTCAAAAACAAGTTCATTTCTTTGAGCAGATGTTACTTGTTGCCAACGACGGGCAGCAAAGTAATCATACAAAGAAACCAATGCTACGAGCAATACTATGCTAAAAATAATTCCCATACTATTTTCCGGTTTTAACTTTTACTAAATCTAGCTCACTCTGCATAATATCTACTGGTGCAATTACACCGATATCAGCAATTTTTAATTCATCAATCAAGTCAATGAAGTTTTTACAAGTTGCATCGTTATCCGTTTTAATCAAAACTTTCAATGCCTCATTTGCACTTTTCGCTTCTCTGATTTTACGAGTATAAGTTGAATCTGCAATTTGCTTGTTTTTCAGCTCAGCGTCCAAACCAACTTTTTTCTCCAAAACGAAGCGGTTCAATTTAGTCAAAAGCTTTCGGACACTTCCTTCACCTCCTCCAAAATTGGCTTCTTCCAACTTAGTTGCTGGCTTTCCTTTCGCATTGCCTTCAGGATAAAAAGCACCTTCATAATAGAAAATACGATCTTCAGCTAACAAGAAAGTTATCGCATTGTTAACCTCAACTTCTTTCTTTTCAACCTTTTCATCTGGCTTAGCTGGATAAACCAAGCTCATTACTTTGGGCTTGCTAAATGTAGCAGTCAAGACGAAAAATGTCAACAAAAGGAAAGCTAAATCCACCATCGGTGTCATGTCGACTTTCGTCGATTGCTTTTTGGCCCTTTTCTTGCCTTTGTCGTGACCACCACCGCCACTTTCTGCAATTTCTGCCATGTCTTATTCTTTTTTTCTTGGATCGTGTTCCAATGAAGTAACAAAATTCAAGTTGTTTAAATTCAAATCTCTAAATACGTCAATTACTTGCTTCGCTCGGACATAAACTGCTTTTCCATCAACTTTCAAGATGAATTTTGGTTTAAAATCGTTTGCTTCAGGGTTCAAACCTTTGTCTGTAGCTTCCAAGAAAGCTTCCTCCCCAGCAGATAATGCTTCGAGGTTTCCGTACCAAATCCAATCTTTCAATTGGTTATTCAATGAATCAGCTGGAATACCAGTAGTTTTGAAATTCTTTCTCTCAGCAGATGTCAAACTCAAGTACGCAGGCATTTCTTTCATGTCACAACCGAAATTTGTCATTTTAACGAACTCTTTAACTTGTTCGTTAGTGAACTTCAAATTGTACTTTTTTGCCATACTTCCAAGAAGTCTTGTTTTCACATCGTCTTTTCCAGACATTCCAAAAAACTTACGACCATCTTTATCAATCGAAACCATAATCACATTTTCTGGGATAATGATGTCACTGATACTTGAAGGGGTATCAATTACCGCAGCTTCATCTGTACGAAAACTTGACGAAAGCATAAAGAATGTAACCAACAAGAAAGCTAAATCCACCATAGGAGTCATATCTATGGACGGGGAGCTTTTGGGCATATTAATTTTAGGCATTTCGTTCTAAAATATTTTGTAAATACTATAATTACTATTACTTAAGGCTAAACCTTATTTTGTAGTAGTTGCGAAATCTTGTACAATTGTGAAGCTAGCTTCATCCATGCTGTATGTCATCTGGTCAATTTTAGTTGAGAAGAAGTTATACATGATGATTGCGATAGCAGAACCTGTAATACCCAAAGCTGTATTAATCAAGGCCTCAGAAATACCAGCAGCCAATGCAGCAGTATCAGGAGAACCAGAACTCATTGCACCAAATGAACGAATCATCCCAAGTACTGTTCCAATCAAACCAATCAATGTTGCAATAGATGCACAAGTAGAAAGAATTACTAAGTTTTTAGACAACATTGGCAACTCTAAAGCTGTAGCTTCTTCTAATTCTTTTTTCATAGACTCAACTTTTTGCTCTTTATCCATTGTAGAATCTTTGCTCAAGTGGTCATATTTTTCTAAACCTGCACGAACAACATTTGCCAAAGAACCTCTTTGTTTGTCGCACTCAACAACAGCTTGTTCGATTTCTTTGTTAGACAAAAGTGTTTTCACTTTAGAAACGAAAACATCAACGTTTCCTTTTCCTTTTCCTTTAGCCAACGTTACAAAACGCTCGATAGAGAAAATAATGATGATAAAGTTAACCGCCAAAAGAATAGGTACGATAAAACCTCCTTTGTAGATAATTCCCATGTAATTTCCTTGCAATGCTTCTTTAGTTGGATCATTATCCACGAAGTTAGCTGGATTACCAAAAATAAACATATAGATAACAATACCAATAACTAGCGCTATTACAATAGCGATTGCTGCGATTAATGCCGAAAAACCTCCAGCTGTCTTTTGCTTATTACTCATAATTACTTTTTTTTATACTTTACATTTTGTTTAAGACCCCAAACATAGTAAAAGGAATTGGATTAATAAAAAATATCAATTATTAAGTAGCAATTTTTTATTCACCTATGCAATATTTGATTTTAAATAGGACTTTCACTGATTAAAGTAAGTTAGTTTGAAAAAATCAAAAAAAATAATTTTAAAATACTAAAAATCAATATTTTAATTCACATAAATCAACAACAATTCTTGAATTTGATTTTTTTCTGAAGTTTCATATTAAGGTTGTGTTAAATTTATTACTCTTAAAGTCAAAAGTACACTTATCACCAAAATTTCTTGAAACGATTTTTTGATTTAGAAATTTGAAAAGAAATGTGATTCTCTCAAATTTTGAACTTATCTTTGATTCATTAATCGAAAAGCAATACTTCACAATGATACAAGTAAAAAACTACGTCCTTGGACAATGGATTTCGGGAGAAGGTTCTGAAACTAATTTATACAATGCATTAACCGGTGAAAAAATCGGTGATACTTCAAGTGCAGGGTTGAATTACCAAGAAATTTTGACTTACGGTCGAGAAAAAGGCGGGCGTGCTTTGCGAAAAATGACTTTCCAAGAGCGTGGAAGAATGTTGAAAGCATTGGCGTTGCATTTGATGGATAAAAAAGAATCTTATTACGCTTTGAGTGCACTGACAGGTGCAACGCGCATTGATTCGTGGATTGACATTGAAGGAGGAATAGGAAATCTTTTCGCAAATGCATCTGTAAGAAGACAATTTCCAGATTTACCTTATTATGTAGATGGTGTTGCTGCTCCACTTTCTAAAAATGGAAGTTTCATTGGACATCATATTATGGTTCCAAAACAAGGCGTTGCGATTCACATCAATGCGTTTAACTTCCCAATTTGGGGAATGTTAGAAAAAATCGCAGTCAATTTAATGGCGGGCGTTCCAGCGATTGTGAAACCTTCAGAATTCACTTGCTTTTTGACTGAGTTGATGGTAAAAGACATCATCGACAGTAAAATTCTTCCTGAAGGAAGTTTACAATTGGTTTGCGGATTAGGACGTGGAATCCTTGACCATGTGGACAGCGAAGATGTTGTGACTTTCACAGGAAGTGCGCACACTGGTAAAATGCTGAAAGCAATGCCACAATTTTCAGAACGAAGTGTTCCTTTTAATTTAGAAGCAGATTCATTAAATGCAACAATTTTAGGTCAACACGCTGTTCCTGGAACGATAGAATTTGATTTATTTATCAAAGAAACAACAAAAGAAATTACAATCAAAGCAGGACAAAAATGTACTGCAGTTCGAAGAATTATTGTTCCAGACAACTTACTTGACGAAGTGCAGAAAGCCATTTCAGCGCGTTTGGCTTCAACGAAAGTAGGAGATCCAAGTATGGAAGGTGTGCGCATGGGCGCTTTAGCAACGATGACACAAGTTGAGCGCGTAAGAGCAAATGTAAATCGCTTGGCGCAAACGCAAGAAATCGTTTTTGGAAATGCAAACCACGTAGATGTAACAGGAGGAGATTCTGAAAAAGGAGCATTCTTCTCTCCTATTCTGTTTGTCAATAATGATCCTTTCAAAAATACAGATGTGCACGAAATTGAGGCTTTTGGTCCAGTTTCGACCATCATGCCTTATAAAACGATGGACGATGCAATCGAACTTTCTCGCATGGGGAAAGGTTCTTTGGTTTCATCAATCGTTACGCCAAATGACCAAGAAGCAACTGAATATGTTGTAGGAGCAGCTAGTATGCACGGACGAATTTTGGTATTGAATAAAGACTGTGCGAAAGAAAGTACAGGTCATGGTTCTCCAATGCCATTGTTAACGCACGGTGGACCTGGTCGCGCAGGAGGTGGAGAAGAAATGGGCGGAAAACGTGGAGTTTTACACTACATGCAACGCACAGCAATTCAAGGACATCCAACAACAATTACTAAAATTACACAACAATTTCAAGTGGGTGCAGAAATGCCAGAAGCGAATCCGCATGTTTTTAGAAAACACTTTGAAGAATTGGTTATAGGAGAAACAGTTTTCACGCACAAACATACAGTTACCGATGCAGACATCGTGAATTTCGCGAATGTTTCAGGAGACAATTTCTATGCACACATGGACGCAACTTCTTTGGAAGGAACGATTTTCGAACGCAGAGTTGCCCACGGATATTTTGTATTATCCAAAGCAGCTGGTTTGTTTGTTGACCCGAAAAAAGGTCCAGTATTATTGAACTACGGATTGGATGAAGCGCGTTTCACCAAACCTGTTTATCCAGGTGCAACATTGGGCGTGCGATTTACAGTCAAAGAAAAAATCGATCAAGAGAAAAAAACGGAAGACGATATAGCCAAAGGAATTGTGAAATTTTTGGTGGATGTGTATGATGAAACTGGAGAGACTGTTGCGCTGGCGACGATTTTGACGATGGTGAAGAAGATAGATCAGACGAAATAGATAGTGAAAATCTCGGCTTTTTGAGTTGGGATTTTTTTTAAACACGAATTGAAGGATATGCCTCAAATATTTGAGTTAACCAATCAAAATGGCTTGCGCTGTGAGATTTCATCGTTTGGAGCTACGCTCGTTTCATTTTCGTTTACCAAGCAATCTGGTGAAGTAACACCGCTGATTTTGACCTATGCAGACCGTGAAAAATATATTGACGAAACTCAATATGACGATCAATATATTGGGAAAACCATCGGAAGATTTGCTGGTAGAATTCGTAATGCAGAACACCCTTTCATTGATAAATCGATTCCTAAAAACGAAATTCTTCTGCACAGCGGGAAAAATGGAATTAGTTTTAAAAACTGGGAATGCCTTGCCTATCAAAACAACGCTGAAAATTCTTTTTTAACCTTGCGATGCCATTTAAATTCAGGTGAAGATGGTTTTGTGGGTGATTTAAACATCGAAGCTAAATTTGAATTAACGCGTGATCGCGGATTGGAAATTACTTACAAAGCTTCAACGCAAACCGAAACACTTGTTAATTTGACCAACCACGCGTATTTCAATCTCGGTCAAACATCTTCCATCTTAACTCACTCGCTGCACCTAAACGCGAAAGAAAAACTAATGCTGAACGAACATTTAGTGCCTACTGGCGAAACAAAAATGATTGCCCAAAGCTCAGAAGATTATCTAATCGAAAGACAAATCCAATCGAATTTTTCACCTTTAGATACAGTATATTTACTTGAACAAACAGAACAACCTTTAGCGCAACTCTCTTCAAAAGAAACGAATATTTCTTTGGCAATCTTTAGCAATCAACCAATTTGTGTTGTCTATACACCTATCAATGTGAGTGACGTAAACTTTGAGATTCCCTTCCCTGCCATTTGCTTCGAAACACAAGGCTATCCGGATTGTATGAATCATGGGATTTTCCCGAAAAATATTCTGAGAAAGGGAGAAGAGTATGTGCATTGGACGCGTTATGCTGTGAGGGAAATGGTAATTTAATTGATAAAAAAAAGACCTCTCAAAAAATTGAGCGGCCTCTTTATCATAAATCAAAAACAATAACTATTGCTTAATTAGTTTAATTGCTTGGGTGATTGGTTGATCAATTTGCAATAAATAACTACCGTTTGAAACACCCTGCATATTTACAATTTGAAACAAGGAATTAATTTTTCCTTGTGCAATTACTCTTCCGGAAAAGTCAGCAATTACATAGTTTTTGCCCAACAAATCGTTTGAGACGTTCATTGTAAAATTGTCGATTGTTGGGTTTGGGTAAATGATTAATTGTATTTTTTCTGCTTCTTCAATACCTGCTGCGCTACAATGAATAACCGTCAGATTTTCACTAGCATCAGCACTACAACCATTGGCGTCAGTGTAAGTGTAATTTACAAGATAAGTCCCAGCACCTAGTCCTGTATTAAAACTGTTTGAGCTAATTCCTAGACCATTAAAATCACCACCTGCAGGATTACCACCAGTTAATTGAATTATTCCTGCAGTATCACAGAAATCATTGAATGGTAACAATGAAACTATTGGTAAGGTATTGACTGCAATAATTACCTCATCTGTATTTGAACATCCAGTGATATTATTAGTTCCGACCAAAGAATATGTTGCCGTGGCTAAAGGAATAAAAGAAATTCCATCTGTAACATCATTGTTCCATGAAAGTACATCCGCACCAGAACCGTTTAGAGTAACCACTTCACCTTCACAGATTGTTTGGTCAGCACCAGCATCAATAGTAGGTAAACTATTAACAACTAATGTCATAATCAAGGAAGTGTTTGAACAATTGTTATTATCTGTTACGTTAACATTATAATCACCAGCAGTTGTAATTGTCAGTGAATTTGTCGTTGCATCTAAAACATCAATGCCATTATTTTGCCATTGGTAGGTATATCCAGACCCTACTGTGGCATCTAACATAATAAAATCACCCTCACAAATAGTTGCTGAAGTGCCATTATTTATTATAGCAATAGGCAATTCATTGACAACAATAGTCATTGATGCTGATGTTGCACAAGTTGGTGATGAAGTTGAGGTTGGAACGAAGGTGTAGTTAGTTGTTGAAGTATTATCTACAGATGGAGACCATGTTCCATTAATACTATTATCTGAAACGGTTGGAAGCGCACTCAATCCGCCACCATAACAAATTGGATCCACTTGTGTAAATGTTGGTGTCGTTAATGGATTAACTGTTACACCTGTAGAGGATGAAGTTGAAGAACAGTTGTTACTATTAGTAACTTGAACTGTGTATGATCCTGCCGCAGAAGCTACATAATTTGAAGTAGTTGCACCCGCTATATTTGTACCATTATTTTTCCATTGATAATTCAACCCCAAACCTGTATTAGCATTTAATGTTAAAGTCCCTCCTTGGCAAATAGAGGTTGAACCTGAAGCAGTAATTGTAGCACCAGGTAATGTATTTACAGTAATTGACATTGTTGCGTTAGTTGCGCAAGTTGGCGATGCAGTCGATGTAGGAGTAAAAGTATAATTTGTCGTTGCTGTATTATTTAAAGAAGGTGACCAAATTCCAGCTATACTGTTGTTTGAGGTAGTTGGAAGTGCATTCAAAGTTGCTCCCAAACAAATAGGTGCTACTTGGGTAAAAGTAGGTGTGGTCAAAGGGTTCACTGTTACTGAAGTAGCTAAAGAGGTTGCTGAACAGTTATTACTATTTGTTACTTGAACACTGTAAGGACCTGATGCAGTCGCTGAATAACTTGCTGACGTGGCGCCAGGAATATTAACTCCATTATTTTTCCACTGATAACTAAAACCAGTCCCCGTATTTGCATTCAATACCACTGAACTACCTTGACAAACCGTTGCTACTCCTCCTGATGTGATTGTAGCTGTTGGTAACGCATTTACGGCTATAGTCATCGTTGTTGACGCTGCGCAAGTTGGTGCAACAGTTGATGACGGGGTAAATGTATATAAGGTTGTAGTTGCATTATTCAAAGCAGGTGACCAAATTCCAGCTATACTGTTGTTTGATGTCGTTGGAAGTGAATTTAAGGTTACACCTGCACAAATAGCAGGAACTTGCGTGAATGTTGGTGTTGTGAAAGGATTCGCCGTAACTACAGTTGCTGCAGAAGTTGCTGAACAACTTGTATTATTTGTTACTACAACAGTATATGAGCCAGAAGTTACTGCAGTGTAATTTGCAGATGTTGCACCAGATATATTAGTGCCATTCGCTTTCCATTGATACGTAAAACCTGTACCAGTATTAGCACTCAATACAACATTGGAACCTAAACAAAATGAAGTAACACCTGAAGCAGTAATTGTTGCTGAAGGTGCAATATTAGCGGTTACAATTGATGCAGGTGAAGTTGAAGTGCAACCGGATGTATTCGTTACCATAACTGTATATGAACCAGACGTTGTAGCAGCATAACTTGCTGCCGTTGCACCTGCAATATTTACCCCATTATTTTTCCATTGATAAGTAGAACCTGCTGCTGTAGTTGCATTAAACGTAGTGGAACCACCTTGACAAAAAGAAAGTGGACCTGAAGCACTGACACTTAGAGGTATTGATTGGCAACGCGATACTTTTACAACACCTGTGCCTGTGTGCGCCAAAAAGACATCTCCATTTGTTTTATCAACCTCAAAACCACCCGGAAAATCACTACTAGCGCCACCAAATCCTTTTAAATAGCCGGCAATACCCGTACTATTTGTAATAAGCAAAAAAGAATCCCAAGCACCTTGACCAGTAATTTGATAAGAATCAACACTGAAAGTTGAAGTACCTATAAATCTTCCAAATAAATATATATTGTTAGCTAAATCCAATTTTATATCCCATGGCCTGCATCCAGATGCATATGTTACTCTTTTAATAAATTGGTGATTTCCGTTTTGGTCAAGTTTTTGAATAAAAATATCGTCATTTACTCCGCCGCCAGCTAAACTTATTGGGGCAGATTCAGTATCCACCGAAACTGTACCAACTATGTTACCAGTTAATACAACCGAATTATTTTGCACTGCAACAAATGGAAACATGTCATTTCCTGTGCCTCCAAATTGTCTCGCCCATAAAAAGCCACCTGTCGAATTGTATTTTACTAAAAGACCATCAGACCCTCCGTATGATGTCTTATTATTTACAGCAACTGGATCAGGATCAACATCAATCGTTCCTAAAAACTTTCTTGTTACATATATATTTTGATTATCATCGATAGCAAGTCCTAAATCGGTAGAAATTGTATCTGACAATTTTTTTACGAAGATAAAATTTCCACTTGCATCTAATTTTAATAAAAAAACATAGCCCGAATTAGCACCCCCGGAATGATAAATATTTACCACACCCGCTCCAGGATTAAAATCTACATTACCACTGTAAGTTGGCGAGGTATTGTACGCAACATATCCAACAATATAAATATTGCCGGCATTATCCTTTTCCATCTTAAATGGAGCACAAGAAGCATTAGCTCCTCCTATCGTTAAAACTGAAATTGGAGTATTTAAGTCCTCTTGTTTTCTAACTATGCAAATATCCAATTTTCCAATTGGACTTTTACTTATGAAATAGCAACCATTTCCAAATTTTGTGGTTTGATCAAAGTAACCACAAGATAAATATTCATTAGGAGCAGTAGCTATTACATCATTTAATTGGCAACCTGCACCAAGAGCCTCTCCGTAAATAAGTCCTTCATAATTTACAGCATTGCTAGATTGAATAATTTTTTCAAGGAAAGCACCTCCATTACCTGTCCCAGCGCTACCTTGCCCAACATTTAAAACCCTTGTAGAATCATAATTTAAAGCAATCCCAAAAACTCTACCGCCTTGATAAACGCTACCTGGTATTGCACAGGAAGGATTAGGATTGTCAAATCCATAAGTATTGGTAATTGGGGTATCCCAAACAACATAAGATTCAAGTTGGCCTAACGAGCAAAAGCTAAGCCCAAAAGTAAATAAAGCTGTGAAGTACTTTTTTTTCATGATTATTCGTTTTTATATATTTTGTAATTTTGTATCGCACATAGGAAAGAATGAATTCAAAAGATCAAAAGCTTCCTCGAAAATATCAAAGGGGAAACCCTGAGCATTTAGAATACTTTTTAAAATGCTTTTCAATTGATTTAATAATGCATTAAACAAATGATAAAATTTTCCTCCAAGTAAATCGTTAAATAATTCCTGTGCCTTTTCCCAAAGCCAATCTAATACTTTAAGTTTAGCGTATAGACTTTCACCCGTTAAACCATTCTCGCTAAGTTTTTTATATAATTCTTTAGGATTAGTAACTGATTCTATCTTAAAGTCACGTTTTGAATTAACTAGAAATTCAAATGTAGAAGCCATAATTTCTTCGACGTTAATATACATTTTGTCAGTTACATCAAGTGTCATCATTGATAATTCATATGCTATTGACTTAACAACTTCAGGGCACTTTTCTAAGAAATTACTGCTTAAAAAAATATCTTTATTATATTCGTCATCGGGTATTTTATCTATTTTATAAAACATAATTATGTAAGATTTAAATTCCCCCTACTCTCTAGCTCCTCAACTTTTTTCTTCAATATTTCAAATTATCATTTTCATTCCTTAACAATCCGCTCAAACTCTTCCTGCCAATTCAAATCCAATTTCCCTTCTTCAGCAAACATATAAGTCTGCAAGGCTCTACTATATTTAATTGGCGCTTTAAATTCAGTTTTTAAAATTTCTAGATATGAGTAAACCATTCGTTGTGAAATCTGTAATTTTAAAGCTATTTCAGCTGGATTTCCTGTGGATTTTTTTTCAATTAACGCTACTAAAATTTTAATTTTCTTCAGATTCATGCTTCAAAAACTCATTTACGTGGACGCAAAGAAAGGAACCGACACTGAAATGACACTTCAGTTTAACTTTGGTCTCAAATTGATTTCATCCAAATCCAATTTAATTTTCCTTTGCGCTCAAAATGATAAGATTTTCGATATGGATTGTATGCGATTGGTGCTTTAAATTCTAGTTTTAAAGTTTGCACATAGTGATAAATCGTTCTCTCCGAAACTTCTAGAATTTCCGCTACCTCTCTGGGTGTGCCAGTTCTTTCTTTCTCTATCAAATGAATGAAATATTTGATTTTTTTAATATTCATGGAAACAGTTTCTTTTCTATAGGTCGAATGAAAATTACTTTTGTCCCGAATAGAAAAATTTTATTACCTGAAAATTTAGTTTACATTTGAAATCGAAATGAAAAATGAAGAAAATAATTGGAGAAAGTTTCTGAAAGGCGATAATCAAGCCTTGGGAGAATTGTATGCAGAACTTTTTGAGCCATTGGTTTTCATTTCCATCTTTTATGTGAAAAACAATGAAACCGCTCGGGACATTGTGAGTGAGTTATTCGTCCAATTAATAACCACTTCTTCAGATGATAGAATCGCCAAATGGGAAACCGTAAATTCTTGCAAAGCGTATCTGACGATTGCAGTGAAAAATAAATCGATTGATTATTTACGCAAAGTGAAAAATCAAGCGGCCATTTCGGAGCAAATTCCAGTGAATTTAACTGTGAGTTTAACTGAATCCGAAGAGGAAATTCTATCTATTTTATCGCCCAAAGAGCATGAAATCTTTCAATTGCACTTAGACGGGTATAAAAATGAAGAAATTGCAGAAAAACAAAATTTGAAAGAAAAGACAGTGAGAAATAAACTCAGTATCTCTCGCAAAAAAATGGAAAAAGTATTCAAATCATTTTTATTTCTCTTTGCATGAAACAGCCCACTTTAAAAGATTTGATAGCTCAGCTACAGGAGAATCCAGCTCAATTGGAAAAAAACATCGAAACGCTGAGAAATGAAGAGAAACTTGCCATCGAAATACAAGGTTTCATTCAAATGTATGACTTGTGTGAAGGAGATTTTCTAAAAATGCGGGCACAAATTGCTTCCAACAAAACACACATTCTTTCTTCCTTAAAAGAGGCGCCAAAAAAAGCAAATCATTTTCCAAAATTGATGCGTTACGCAGCTGTTCTAATTGTTTTAATTACTTGCAGTATCCTGAGTTTCCTTTATTTTAAAACTGAAAAACTGGAACTGTCAAGCGTTTACAAAGATCCTGGCATTCCTACTTACATGAGTAGTTCAACTGAAAATAAATTAGAAACGGTGATGTTTTACTTTCGAAAAAATGAATTCAACAATGCCCATACGTTTATTCAGCCTTTGTATAAGCAAAATCCAACTAATGACACCATTGTCTATTATGCTGCGCTAATAAATCATTTGAATCAAAAGGAAAATGCTGCTGCGAAATTGTTTAAAAGCCTAACTTCAAAACAAAATGCGTTTACCGCCAAATCAACTTATTTTTTGGCCATGTGTTACTTGAATCAAGAAGAATACGAAAAAGCATTGGTTGAATTAGAAAAAGTTACTCGGCTGAATGACGAAGCAGTCCTCGCTTTTGCTTTGAAAAATAGGCAAGAAATAGAAACATATCTAGCAAACAAAAAACAATGAAAATCAGCCATTTTGAATCTTGAGAAGGAGCTGCTTCATTTTTCAATTTGAAACTTTGAATCAACTGAAAAGCATTCCAATATTGGGGTTGACGCAATTCAGGATGTTCTTTAAAAAACCTTCTTTTAGCTTCAAAAAAGGCGTCTTCATACAACATGCCCTTTTCGATATTTTGATAAAATAACTTAAAAAATGCTGCGGAAGAAAAATCATCTACTTTGCTAGGCGAACTAATGACTGCTTTTGCGCCATTGCTCATGATACGCAATGGGATTGTGCGATTGAATTCATTTGTTAATATACCTGCATATCCTGAAAAGCAATTATTTAAGATTACCAAATCTCTGTTTACATTAAATTTACCGGTAAGTTGGCTTTCCGTTCTTAATTTGCCTTTACTAAAATAAGAAAATTGAAATCCCTTTGTTTCTGCTTCTTGATTAAAAACCAATTCTCCATGACCATAAAAATGCAATATGCCTTTTTGATGCATTAACTGTTTTAAATTGCCACCATATTTCGAATTATTATAAGGTACGGATGCATTAAAATTAGAAAAGAAATCATTGGTAAAAAGGAGTTTGTTTTTTTGCTTTTGAACCAAATAGCGCGCATCAATTTGCCTCATTTTGAATTTTAAGGTATCAGAGAAATAAGTAACTGGGTCGTAAATTCTCACAAAATTAATCTGACCTCCTAAATACTTTAGATTAGCAAATGAGGTACCACTAGAATCTTTAATCAAAATTTCATAAGGTATGGGTTCATCGTAAGAAATATAAACCTTTTTTACCTTAGGCATAATCTTTAAAACATCTTTGAAATTTTCTTGGTAATCGATAAAACTGAGCTTTTTAAATTCAGCAAATGTTAACGAATTAGCATCTGTTTTTGTTAAATTACAAACCCACAAAGAATTGATAATATATAGCTTCTTCTTGGTAATTAATATTTTTTTATTTCTCAAATAATCATAACTATTTTGAGCTAACAAAAAGCACTCATCCTTTCCCAAGCGTTTTTGAATTACTGACACATCAAAATAGGGCAAAGATTGACTTTCAAATCTCTTATTTTTTTTAAGGTAGTGGAAATAGCTCTTCATCGTTAATAAATTAGAAACTGCCTTTCCTAAAAATTCCTCAGAGTTTGTTTCATTCAAACTTTTAAATCTGTATAGGGAAAACAGATTTACATAAGGAGATGTTCGATATTGATCATAAGGTAAATCTGTATTGTATGAGAAACTTTGCCAAAAATTTATCTTTAAATGTGATAGAAGTCGCAAATCAGAATCTACTTCTTTTCGATCGTAAGGCAAAAGTATTTCGCTTCGAATTTTATAGGTCATAAAATTCATCAAAGGATTGTATGCCAAATTAGAATTACTAACTAATTGCTCGATATCAAACTTTTGCTTTGTTAATTTACAAAGTCGTTCTCCTTCTTTGAATTTTCTAATCGACATATAGTTCAAACATTTTAGAGAAATTATTTGAAAAACATCATTAACATGGCGATCCTTCAGGCAAGATAAACCATGGTCATATAACTCATTAGCCCTTCTAAATGCTAGCAACTGAATAGGTTTATTCTTTTTTTCGTCAGGTACCAAAAAATTTTCTGTATAACCAATTACATCGAGCCAACGATTGGCATAAGATCGATAAATCATTGCTTTATCTGAACTAAATTTTAACGGATATTTTTGTTGGTAATATATAGTAGAATCGAAATATTGAAATTGAATTGGCTTATAATCCCATAGTCCTTCAATTTGGTAGCAATTCGTCTTTAGGTTTGTTCTTCTGTACAAATAAGTAGTGGCATATACTTCATAAACAAATGAAGGCTCTATTTTAGCCAAAAATTGCCTGTTTTTCATCATTAAATCATGTGATTTATTGGAATAAATCAAGGCGCTATCAGCCCACATCATATAGTGCCAATAATAGGCTTTGTAGGCATAAGCTTCAGATAAATAAATTGGATGAAGTTGTTTGGCAATATTAACTAATTCAGTATTACACGTACTGTATTTAAAATAATTTTGCTGTGTTAAATAAATCTTTTCCAACAACTTGTTGCATTCATACCTTTGTTTTAAAGTGAGTGGTGATTTTTGAAGTTTAAAAATTTGCTGTTCGGCGATTGCTAAATTGGCATTTTCAATATTCTGCTCAACATGAAGGATTTGAGTTCGAATAGCCAGTTGATTCGGACTTTTCGCGAATAGAAATCCATTTGCAAAAAAGCAAATGAATGCAGTTATAATAAATTGAAAAATAATATTGTTTTTTACCACGAAATAGATACTCAATAATGAGTACAAATGAAAGAATTATAAATCTAAAATTAGTTCAGTTTTCGTGAAATAAAAATTCTTCATCAAAGTTGCAATAACTTGAATAAAATCGAATTTTTCTGAAAGTTTAAAATGAAATATTGTGCAATCTCAATTTACAAGTAAAGATTTAAAAAGTAGAAAAATATTACAACAAAATAGGACATCTCGTTGTTTTTAAAATAGAAATCAAAATGATGAAAGAACCAAAAACGCTCCGTCTAATTCTAGGCGATCAACTTAATTACAATCATTCTTGGTTTCAAGAAGTGAATGAAAATCACATCTATGCTTTGTTTGAAGTGCGCTCTGAAACGGACTATGTCAATCACCATATTCAAAAAGTAGTCGGATTTTTTGCAGCGATGCGGGCATTTGCAACTCATTTGAATGCGCAAGGACATAATGTTCGTTACTTTAAAATCGATGAAACGAATTCTCTAACCACTTTTGAAGAAGGAATCAATCAGTTGATTTTGGCAGAAAATTTTACTCAATTTGAATACCAAGAACCAGATGAATATCGCGTTGATCAGCATCTGAAATCCTTGGTTGAAAAGCTTTCCATTCCTTGGGATGTTTATTCCAGTGAACATTTTTATACCGAGAGAGATACTTTAGAAAAAATCTTCGAAGGAAAAAAAACGTACTTGATGGAAACGTTCTATCGTCAAATTCGCAAGAAGGAAATGATTTTAATGGATGGCGACAAACCTGTTACCGGACAATGGAACTATGACGGTGACAACCGAAAAAAAATACCCAAAAATCATGTTGTCAGCGCACCGTTTTTATTTGAGAATGATGTTACTAAAATTAACGAAGAAATTCAAGCTGCTGGAATAAAAACCATTGGGAATATTGATGCAAAACGATTCATTTGGCCCATCAATCGAAATCAAGCGCTGGAATTATTGGACGCTTTTATTGAAAATTATTTGCCTTTTTTCGGAACTTTTGAAGATGCCATGACCACGCAATCTTGGTCTGTCTATCATTCTCGATTGTCATTTTCGATGAATTTGAAAATTTTGTCACCCAAAGAAGTCATTGAAAAAGTCATCCAAGCTTGGGAATCCCGCAAAGAGGAAATCACCTACAATCAAGTAGAAGGATTTGTGCGACAAATAGTTGGCTGGAGAGAATTCATGCGCGGAATTTATTGGGCAAAAATGCCAGAATTTGCGACCTTGAATTTCTTAAATCACTCTAATCCGTTGCCCGATTGGTTTTGGACAGGTGAAACAAAAATGAAATGTTTGCAATCGTCGATTCATCAATCCTTGGATTACGCTTATGCACACCACATTCAAAGGTTGATGGTTACGGGAAATTTTGCGCTTTTGGCAGGTGTAAATCCAGATGATTTAGACCAATGGTATTTAGGAATTTACATTGACGCCTTGGATTGGGTCGAAATCACCAATACCCGGGGCATGAGTCAATTTGCAGATGGTGGAATTATTGGCACCAAACCGTACGTATCTTCCGCGACATACATCGATAAAATGAGCAATTATTGCGAAAATTGCTTTTACTCCAAAAAAGAAAAAGTAGGTGAAAAAGCCTGTCCATTCAATAGTTTGTACTGGCATTTTTATGAACGACATGAAAACAAATTAGGCAAAAATCCACGCATTGGCATGATGTACAATGTGTGGAACAAAATGGAAATTTCCAAAAAAGAAGCAATTTTAGTACAAGCACAATATTATTTAGACAACATTAACTCTTTGTAAATGAAACGTTCAATCATTTGGTTCAAAACAGACTTACGCCTTCACGACAACGAAACTTTGGTAGAAGCCATTGCCCACAGCGACGAAGTCATCCCAATTTACTGCATGGATGAAAACTGGAACAAACAAGTTGGGAAATTTCAAAAAACTGGGAATTTTCGAAAACAATTTATCATTGAGTCCTTGATCGATTTGGATAACAATCTACGCGAAAAAGGGAGCGGATTGTGGATTTTGAAAGGAAACCCAAGTATCGAAATCCCAAAATTTGCCGCTTTAAATGAGGTACATAAAGTGTATACTAAAAAAGAAATCGCTTCAGAAGAAAAACAAATGCTCGTTGACGTGGAACAAGCACTTTGGAAACACAAATGCGTATTGGAAACATTCAGCACAAGCACTTTATACCACGCAGTTGATTTACCTTTTGCCATTTCACAAATCCCAGACATGTTTACGCAATTTCGCAAACGCACCGAACATGATTCCACCGTTAGACCAATTGTTGCGACACCTGATAAAATTCCTTCGCCAGTTATTCCACTTTTAAAAGTGCAACATTTAGATTTGCCTGAACTTCCTATCAAAAAAATCGACGAAAGAGCAGCGCTTCAGTTTAAAGGTGGAGAAACTGAAGCTTTGAAAAGATTGAATTATTACCTTTTTGAAAGCAAATTATTGTTGAAATACAAGGAAACTCGCAACGGATTAATTGGCGGCGATTATTCTTCAAAGTTATCTCCGTGGTTGGCAACAGGAAGTATATCTCCGAGATTTATTTACCACGAAATCAAGAGATTTGAAACTGAAAATCAAGCAAATGAATCGACTTATTGGTTAATTTTTGAATTGCTATGGCGTGATTTTTTCAGATTCATGTTTAAAAAACATGGCGCAAAATTTTTTAAATTGCATGGATTCAATCAACGCGAAACTACTTACACAGCACACGATGAAACAGTAATTCATGCTTGGATTGACGGCAAAACGGGCGATGATTTTGTGGATGCCAACATGCGTGAATTAAAATTAACTGGATTTATGAGTAACCGCGGAAGACAAAATGTTGCTAGTTATTTCATCGACCAACTCAAACAAGATTGGCGCATTGGCGCACGTTATTTTGAGCAACAACTCATAGACTATGATGTTTCAAGTAATTGGGGAAATTGGGCATATCAAGCTGGAGTGGGCAACGACCCGCGAGGAAAGCGTGTGTTTGATACAAAAAAGCAAGCAAAAGATTATGATGGGAAAATGGAATATAGGAGGTTGTGGTTGGAAGAATGACCAAGTTTTTAAAGCTCCAAGCAAAAGATTATAGCGATCTATTGTATTGGTTACTAAATACTTTGCCCAAAATGTGAATTGCTTTTAGAAATTCTCCGATTAATCAATCAAAAGGACACTTTAGTCAAAATAGCAATTAGTAAATGAACATTTCCGCTTGAAAATTGTCCGCATTTTGTTTTGTATTCTTTATAGTGTGCACTAAAAATTATTATTATGAAAAAACTAACACTTCTTGCATTGATTGGTTTGTTTTCTTTTTCGATGTATGCTCAAACTTCTGTTTCTGGAGGAATTTACCAAAATACCACATGGTCGCTAGCTGGTAGTCCATATATAGTTACTGGATCTATTGTAGTTTTCCCCGGAAAAACGCTCAATATTGAACCTGGTGTTGAAATTCAAATCGACAATCAAACGAATAGCGATATTTACATCGAAACCCGCGGAACAATTAATTGTGTTGGTACAGATGCACTTCCAATTAAAATCCACGCTTTGTATGATACATTAAATAATGTAGGATGGCGAGGATTTGTTTGTACGAGTTCTCAAGGAGGTGTTTTGAACGCAGACCGCTTCCATATCTCCAATGCCCATACACCTTTTGGTTATGAAACTGCTTTGGATAATTACCAATACACCAATTGTAAATTCAGTCATTGTTTTCAAGCAGTTACTGTTGCAAATTCAGTGAACTTGGTAAATTGTCAATTGATCGATAATGAAGTTGGTGTGTATGGCTGGTCTTACTTTACGATAGAAAATTGTTTATTTAAAGACAATACAACATCTATTTATGCCTATAGTACTGCCTTGCAAATGACTAACTGTAGTTTTATTGACAATCAGATTGGATTAACTTTTGCGGCCAATGTTTATGATTCTATTTATATTTCCGATTGTCAATTTCAAAACAATGGCGTAGCAATCAATTATCCCAACAATGGAAAAGTTCAAAACTGTTACTTCAGTGATAATACCACAGCCATTCAAGCAGCCTATAAATGTGAAATTTTGAATAATGAGTTTCTTTACAACGAACTGGCTTTGGAAGCGTCTGTCAATACAGATATCCACAACAACCAAATCAACAACAATATGGGCGGATTGCTCATTTCAAATGTTTCTGCTGTTCAAGATAGCCCGCTGATTTATGACAATGAAATCTGCAGCAATATCAATTACAATGTGAATAATAATACCAATATGAATTATTCGCTGCTGAGTAATTGCTTCTGTGGATTGGATTCTGCAGCCATCGAAGATTATTTAATTGACGGTTATGATGATATCACCAAAGGATTAATCAATTACACACTTTATGATACTACTTGCAATTCAATTTTAGGACTTGTTTTAAAGTTTGGAGATCAAACAGCGGGAATCACAAAAACAATCATTTCTGAAATTTCTTATACCAATCCAGTAACAGATTTCTTGGTGTTTTTCCAAGAAAAAGACTTAGACCAATTGCAGATTTCAAACGTAAATGGCCAGACTTTTTTGGTGAAAGCAGAAAATGCAAATGTATTTGATCTGAGATTTTTAAATGCAGGAATATATTTTGTTCAGGGAATCAAAGAAAACGAAAAAACACAAATTTTTAAAGTAGTAAAACAATGAAAAAATTAATCGCACTTTTCATTTTATTCTCCGCAGCGAATTCATTTTCACAAACATCCGTTTCTGGAGGAATTTTTCAAAACACCACTTGGACGGCCGCAGGAAGTCCGTATTTAGTAACTGGTTCGATAGTAGTATTTCCTGGAAAAACCTTGACCATTGAGCCTGGTTGTGAAGTACGCTTTACGGCTGATTATTCTTTTAATACTGGAAATTTTCAATATTTGGAAATCAGAGGTACATTGATTGCACTTGGTACTGATGCCAATAGAATTAAATTTACGAGCAGCGATACAACCGACGCATTTTACAACTGGCAAGGTATCAATATTAAAGGAAGCCAAGGTGGAAATTGTCAACTTGATCGAATCGAATTACACAATGCTTGGTATGGAATTTACAATGACATTTCAGAACCAGGAGTGACATTTAACTTTACCAATTGTCGCTTCAAAAATAACAACTATGCGTTGCAGTTAAATGCAGACTTAAACTTTACCAATTGCACTTTTGAAAAAAACGGAGTTGCGAAAGCAGCGCAAGTTTCTTATGGTTCTGTGACAGCAACCAACTGTCAATTCACTCAGAATATCTGTTCCATGACTTGGTCAAGTGGCATCAACCTTAACAATTGTGTATTCATAGGAAATACGAATAACCTTATCGGTTGTCCGGGAACTATTCAAAACTGTAGTTTTATCAACAATGACTTTGGGTTTACGGAATCATCAGCTTTGCAAATTTCCAATTGTTTATTTGATGGAAATAATGTAGCCATCGACGAAAGTGGCTCGTCAAATATCTCGAATTCTATATTCACCAACAATGCCGTAGCAATTAAACTTGGGGAAAATTCAATCTTGACAAACAATTCAATTACAGAAAATAGTGTAGGTGTACAAGTGCGAGGTATGAATCCAAATTCATCACAAATAGTTGACAATCAACTGTGCAACAATTTAAATTACAACCTTGAAAATTTGACTGACAAAAACTTTCAAGTAAATACGAATTGTTTTTGTTCTTCGGACTCAACGACGATTGAAAATGGAATCTATGATGGGTACGATGACATCACCCGCGGTTTAGTCAACTATGCAATTTATGATGATTCTTGTTCTTCGATTGTTAGTTTTGTTACGAAAGTAGTACTTACTGGTTCTGCTGGACTTGCTGAAGAAAGTTCAAGTATCAAAATTTGGCAAGTAAATAATGAACTACACCTTTTTGTTGAAAGTGAAATGGATATCCAAATTTTAGATGTAACAGGAAAGGTTTTGATGGAAAAAACAATCGAGCAAGGTGAAACTGTGGTACAAATGAATTTTCCTGCAGGGATTTACATGCTTTCAGACCAAAATGGAAAACGTCAGAAATTTTACTGTGGGAACTGAAAACATTAGGTTTTAATTGGAAATTTGGGTTGAATAGACTTTAAAAATTTAAAATATTGACTAGTCCTAAATAAGCGATACAGATTATTAAAGACTAAATTAATAAATTATATCCCAGTAAACACGTGTTTACTGGGATATTTGTTTTTATAGGTTTTTATTTTGATTTTATTTTGGTTGTGCATTTGACAAGGGGTCTTGTAAA
>CANHQP010000041.1 GCA_947462925.1 Flavobacteriia bacterium
AATGCATATCGTAAACTATACCAGTAGAACATAATTAGATTACGTCCACCAACACGAACTTTGTACAAAATTAGTAATATGAAGTTAGTAGAATTTTTCAATAATTATCCGAATGAAGCTGAATGTAAATCTAAATTCAAGGAAATACGGGAGAAACAAGGGGTTGTTTGCAAAAGTTGCAAAGCTAAAGATGAATATTGGTGGTTGAAAAGCAAAGAGCAGTATGAATGTAAAAAATGTGGTTTCCGAATGAGCCTAAAGTCCGGCACTGTTATGGAGAACTCCAAACTTCCTTATCAATACTGGTTCATAGCATTTCATTTGATGACTTCAACAAAAAAAACTATTTCCGCGTTGGAAATGCAACGACAATTGGGACATGATTACTACGAATGTATTTGGGCTATGATGCATAAAATTAGACTAGTAATGGGTAAAAGAGATGATTTATACAAGCTGAGCGATGAGTCTGAAATTGATGAATCCTATTTTTCAACGAAATATATTTTTGAATCAGATGAATTTACTGGTCAACAGGAAAAGCTCAAAAGAGGAAAAGGATCACAGAAAAAGACCAGTGTTTTAGTAATGGCGAGTCAAAAAAAAATAACACGAAAGGAATTGAAAAGGGATCAAGATCCAAGTTATAATTTACCTAAGTTTTTAAAAATGAAAGTTGTAGAAAACGGAACAATTGAAGAAATAAAAACTACAACCGAAAAATCACTTGATGACAATAGTTCAATTAAAGCGGATAAGGCAAAATCATATCCAAAAGCTTTCAGAAAATATGAAAAAGTGGAATTATATGATATGTCAAAACACGAGTCTGGAAAAATTCTACCATGGAGTAGCAAAGCAATTACAAATTCAAAAAACTTATTAAAAGCTATACACCATGCAATCGAAGCCAACTATTTACAAAATTATTTGAACGAGTTTTGTTTCAAATACAACCGAAGATATTTTGGTGAAAAGGTATTCGACAGACTTTTGATTGCTGCTGTATCTTTTGTTTGGTATTAATTACTGGTAAAGTTTACGATATGCATTTAATTGAATATTCTTTTGGATTATTATTTTCAATTTTAGTTTCTAAATAAGAATTTCTTAATTCTAATGTTATCCAAGTTGTTAGTAATAAGGCAATAAAGGAGAAAAAATATATTATTTCTTTTGCAATAATTTTTTTTGATTTTAAGTTCATCTTTTTATATTTTTTCGTGGTTTTTAAGTGGTTTATAGCTTAAATGTGCGACTTATAAACAGAAGCAAATGCACCTAAAAAAAGAACCAATAATTCCTACGTTGCAAGTTTATATCCCCAAATATACCAATTATTTACAAAAAATAAAACCAATTAAAACCTACCCCATAAACTCCCAAGCACTCCCATAACTCCCCACACTTTCACTGTGCAACAAAAACGCTCCAAAAAACGGATCGTTGCCAAAAGTGACACTGTCGCCCACCACAATCAATTGCGTTTTGGCGCGGGTCATGGCTACGTTCATTCGGCGGTAATCTTTCAGGAATCCCAAATTGCATTCGTCGTTGGAGCGCACCAGGGAAATGAAGACAATTTCGCATTCTTGTCCTTGAAAGCTGTCCACGGTGGAGATGCGCAGGTTTTTGGGGAAACGTTCTTTTGCGAGCGCCACTTGACCAGAATAGGGCGTAATCAAGGCACAATGGTCGAGGTTGAATTGGTTTTGCTCCATGATTTTCTCGATAATTTCCAGTTCGCCCACGTTCGATAAACTGCCACTTGCAGACGCTTGTTCTTCCTGAAAACCAGTTCCTGCGGTGTCGAAATATTGAAAGTGAATGCCCGTGTTTTGCAGAAACGGCGGTGTTTCCAATTTTCCTTCGTAGAAATATTGATTCGGAAAATCTACAATCGCTTGTCGCATGCGGTATTGCGTTCGCAGTAAGTATTTTTGCGGATGTTTTTCGAGCATCACTTCCAAAAAGGATTTGTTGTAGCCATTTTTCATCGCTTGCTCTGAAATCACAGTCGGCGGCAATTGCAAATGATCTCCAGCCAACACCAAACGTTGCACATTTTTGATCGCCACCCAAGCCAAACTTTCCAAACATTGTCCTGCTTCGTCAATCACCAAGGTGTTGAATTCCATTTTTTGCAGCGATTTGTCGTTCAAACCAACAGGCGTTCCGCAGATTACTTTGGTTTCAGAAATCCATTTTTCAGCGTAAAAATCTTGCAAAGCGCGAATTTCTTTGCGGATGTTTTTCACTTCTTGAATCAACAATTTGCGTTGATCGCGGTCGTCTTTGCCAAAATGACGTTTGTATTGGTGCGACATTTTGCGGTATTCTTCCGCTTGGATGCGCATTTTTTTGATTTGCTTTTGCTCGTTTCCAAGCGCCATTTTCCCTTCCAAGGTGTAAGGTAAAAGTTCAGGCGACATTTTGGTTTGATTGCCAATTCTCAGCGTCGAAATTCCTTGTTTGATGAGTTGCAAAGCGATGTGATCTGTGGCAGCATTGCTCGGCGCGCAAACCAATACTTTTTCGCCATTTTTCACCAATTCCGCAATCGACGCTACCAAAGTCGTTGTTTTTCCAGTTCCCGGAGGACCGTGTACAATTACAATCGGTTCATTTCCATTGATTTTTGAAAGCGCTTCTTGCTGACTTTCATTTAGTTTTTCGTTGATTTCAACCACATATTTTTTCGGCTCAGGCAAATAATCGGCGTTATTTTGGTGCACATAAGTGAAAAATGGAAATGCATCAGCAGATTTTCCATTGTCCAAAGATTGCAAAACGGAAGTGATGATTTCCTGCGTTTTGGTGTCTGGTGTCAATTTGATTCCTACACCGTGGTCTTCGATCCAATCTGGAAAATCGGGCGCAAAAATGCGTGCTTCGCCATTGCCACCGTTGATTCCGAGTAAAATTCCCTTGATGGAAGTTTCATTTTCAAAAAACAATTCGATGGCAGTTCCGTCTCTGAAATTGTCGGTCTGCTGACTTTGTGGAATCTTGAACGAAAATTCGGGATATTCTGCAAAACCGTATGATTTTCGCGTAATTTTAATCGGGTGCAAGGCCAATCCATCTCTTTTCAAACTTTTGATTCCGCCAGCATCTTTGACAGAAAATCGTTCAACTTGTGCTTTTTCTTCAAGTATTAAATTGTCTAGTAAAAACTGAATGTGCGGATCTTTGGCTTGCATGGAATGAATTTGACGCAAATTTCGCAGAATTTTTGAAGTCTTTGCCAATAAAATCTAAATATGCGCTTGAAATGATAGATTCCAGCTTTAGAATCGTATTTTTGAGGATACTGTAGACTAAAATATCTGGCAATTTGTACAATCACAATCAAAATAATTCAGCGCTTCATTCCATTTTTCAAAAATTAAAACGCGATTCAAATCAAGACGAACTGCGTTTTTTGATTGATTTGGTGAATTACTTCCGACCGAAAGGAAAAAGTCAGAATCAGTATTTTTCAATTCGAGCATTGATCGATTTTTTGAATGAAAATCCAACGTTCATTGCACCTTTTCGGGCTTATTTGTACGAAGTTTTTGAAGGAAAAACATTCAGAAATCTGCTTTCAGACGCAGGAATTTTGCAAAACACGCACTTTTTTCAAGAAATCAAGAAGAGGTCGATTGCCAAGATTTTACCGTTTCAACCAGATAGAAATACGCTTGAATTTGTATTGAATCAAATTTTTTATTCGCGGAAAGATTACGATTGGTTGTCTAAGATTCCGACAGATGAAATGCTCGCACTGTATGAATTGTTGCAGTTGGGTTCGATGTACGACCGCAAATCGGAGCAATCGATGCTCAATGAGTTGCTGCAATCCATGCGATTAATCATGCAAAGAATGAGCGGCAGGGCCTTGGAAACGGATGTTATCAAAATGATTCCAGAATACGAAAATTACGACAGTCCGTTTGAAGTCTTGGAGAAAGAATTTGATCTGATCGAAGCCACTTTGATTTCCGATGAAACGTATTTTTTGAATTCCGAGGACATTGATTACAAGCAGATTAATATCATTTTGGTTCAATGCGAAGATTTTGTCAATCAAGCATATAAAAACAGTTCGCGTTTCGGAATTTCATTGAATGTCAATCAAAGTTTATTGAGAATTAGACAACAGATTAAAAGACTGAAATCCATTTTTCCGTATTTGGTACTTGATTTAGAAGAAGATAAAAAGCTCAAAAGCATTTCTTTTTTCCTGCGTTTGGTGAAATACAATTGCATGAAAAACAACGTGCGCAAATTGATCAATGAAAGTACGCAGTTGATTGCCTACGAAATCACGCAACACACGGCAAAAACGGGTGAACATTACATCACCAAAGGAAGCAAGGAATATTTCAAAATGTTGTACAGCGCGATTGGCGGCGGCGTGATTGTCGGGATTTTGTGCGTGATAAAATTGTTGCTTTCCAAAGTGGAAACGAGCGATTTTGGTCATGCGATGTTGTACAGTTTAAACTATGCGATTGGATTTACAGCGATTTATTTGTTGGGTTACACCTTGGCAACGAAACAACCAGCAATGACAGCTGCGGCCTTGATTCAGTCCATTGAAAAAGACCAATTCAATACCAAAGACCAAAAATATAAATCCTTCGCGAATTTGTTTGCAAGGCTTTTTCGATCACAGTTTATTGCGTTTGTCGGCAATGTGATTTTCGCTTTTCCGGTGGCACTTTTGATTATTTATGGCGTTGATTACGCTTTTGGATTGTCGATTCCCGATGAAAAATGGGATCATTTATTAACTGATTTAAGTCCGATTCATTCCGCGGCGATTTTCCATGCAGCGATTGCAGGATTGTTCTTGTTCCTGTCGGGAATTATTTCTGGAAGCGTTTCCAATTCAAACAAGCACAACAAATTGTATTTCAGAATTCAAGAAAATCCGACCTTGAAAATGAGTTTTGGAAAACGAAAAACGGCGGAAATTGCCCAATGGTTTGAACGAAGATGGGCGGGCGTTGCTTCCAACATTTGGTTTGGATTTTTCATGGGCACAACTGCTTCCATCGGCATCTTTTTGGGACTGAATTTAGACATTCGCCACATCACTTTTGCCAGCGGAAATCTCGCTTTGGGATTGTACGGAAATGGTTTTCAAATTTCAAATTCCATGCTTTTTTGGGGCATTTTTGGCATTGGAATTATCGGCTTTGTCAATTTTATCGTCAGCTTTTTACTGTCGCTTTTCCTCGCTTTTCGTTCGCGAAATATCCCAACAAGCGACCTGAGATTTTTATTCAAAGCCGTTTGGATTTATTTCAAAGCGCACCCGATCTTGTTTTTCTTCCCAGTACGTTCCAAAAGAAATTGATTACGAAACCAAATTAGATTCTCTGTCAAATCGTTTGTAAGAAAACAAAATAGCCATCAAAGCCAAACTGGTCATTACGCCGAAACTCAACAATAAAAGTCCAATATCAAGTGTTCCTGCAATTAATTCTTTGGTCGCCAAAACGACGTTTACGACTGGAATACAAGCTGTAATTGCATTCAATTCAATTCCTGGGAAAAATCCGACCATCGCAGGTAAAATCATCACCATATTCAACGGCGTAATAATGCTTTGCGCTTCTTTGAAACTTTTCGCGTAAACCGTAATTGGAATCATCACACCAGCAAAAAATACGATCAACGGTATCAAAAGCAAGTACATCAACAATATAAATTTCACGGTCAAAATTTGGTGGATAATCTCCAATAATTTCGGATCCTTCACAATTTGGAAAACTTCGATGGAGAGAAAAATTCCCAATAGAGTGAAAGTTGCCGCCATGACACCTGATAGCACCACAACGCCCATTTTTCCTAGTAAAATTTGCAATCTTGAAACGGGAGTTGTAAGCAAAGTTTCCAATGTTCCGCGTTCTTTTTCTCCTGTGAAAAGGTCAATCGCAGGATACATGCAACCGATAAATCCAAAAACGATGAACAAGTAAGGCAAAAATCCACCGATTAATTTTCCGACTGTTTCTTTGTCTGAAGCGACATTTCTATAGTCAAAAGCAATCGGAGACAAGGAAGCAGGATCTACTTTCAACGCAACATATCGCTTCGCCTTTTCCATTTCCTCAAAAGCGTTTAAAAATGTTTCAGCGCGCTCTTTCATACCGAGTTCAGTAGCGTTGAAGAAAACTTTGAATTTAGAAGTTTTATTTTCGATGGAATTTTTGGCAAAATCTTCAGGCACAAAAACGCCAAATTGCAATCTGTTTTCTTGAATGTGTTTTTGAACAGTTGCTGAATCGTGGTAAACAAAAACCTTTTTCTTACCGAGTACTTTCGGCATGTTTTCGATTGTTTTTACAAAATTCATGTTTTCTGGCGTCACGACAATTCCGATATTCACCGTTTTGTTGGCAACATCTTTGGCGAATCCTTCTGAGACTTTCAAAAATATTGTCATAATCACAGGAAAGATAAAAATAGGAATGACAATCATGGTCATCAATGTTCTTCTATCTCTCAGTGTATCTTTGAGTTCTTTCTTAAAAATAGTTGAAATCATACCGTTTTATTTTCGTTGATTATTTTAATAAATTCTGCGGTCAAATTGGGCGTTTGCATTTCACTTCTGAAATTTTCCATCGTTCCTTGGTGCACTATTTTTCCTTGGTGTACAATCGCTAAATCGTCGCACAACAAATCCACTTCACTCATGATGTGGCTTGAAAAAATGACCGTTTTTCCTTTGTCTTTGCAATCGCGAATCAATTTAATAATATTTTCTGCCGTGATGACATCCAAACCACTTGTTGGCTCATCGAAAATCACAATTTCTGGGTCGTGAATCATCGTTCTGCAAATGGAAACTTTTTGTTTCATTCCAGTACTCAACTTTCCAATGCGTTTGTTTTGAAAGTGATTCATGTCCAATAAATCGTACAATCTATTTTTTCGCTCAGTGAAATCCGCTTTTGAAACGCCGTACAAATTAGCATAATATTCAATGATTTCATTCGGCGTCAATCTTGCGTACAAGCCAGTTGAACCAGTCAAAAATCCAATTTTTTTGCGTGCTTCTTGCGGATTTGCGATGGCGTCGATTCCAGCAATGGTAATTGAACCACTTGTTGGTTTGAAAAGCGTTGAAAGCATGCGCATGGTTGTGGTTTTCCCCGCGCCATTTGGACCAAGGAGCGAAAATATTCTACCAGGTTCACAAGTAAAGCTGACGTCATCCACAGCCACTGCGATTTTAGAATCTGTTGCCAATTCTTTGCGTTGCTGCTTGGACAATTCAAATTCTTTTCGAAGATTTTTAACTTCAATCATAGCATCAATTTGAGTAGTATGAAACAATTTTAGGATTACATTCCTAAAACGAGTAATTCAATATTTTTATATTTCAGATTAAAAACTTTGCCTAAAACTTCGCTAGTGAGCGTGCCTTTGTACATGTAAACGCCAGTTCTAAATCCGATGTCATTTTTGATTAATTCTTTGCAACCACCTTGATTTCCCATTTCCAATAGAATAGGAGAGAAGATGTTAGAAAGTGCAAACGAAGCCGTTCTAGAAACCCTTGAAGCAATATTTGGAACACAATAGTGAATGACTTCGTGTTTGGTAAATGTAGGATTGTTGTGATTGGTAACTTCCGAAGTTTCAAAACAACCGCCTTGGTCGATGCTCACGTCCACAATCACAGATCCAGCTTTCATGTCCATCACCATTTCTTCCGTTACGATGCAAGGCGTTCTTCCCAAAGGAGCACGAATCGCACCGATGACAACGTCCGCTCTTTTGATTGATTTTGCCAATACTTTAGGTTGCAATACGGAAGTGAAAATTCTTGTTCCAATGTTGTTTTGCAAACGTCTCAATTTGGACAATGAAC
Organism: Flavobacteriia bacterium; assembly: GCA_947462925.1. Classification (GTDB taxonomy): domain Bacteria; phylum Bacteroidota; class Bacteroidia; order Flavobacteriales_D; family Crocinitomicaceae; genus JAQVCM01. The sequence goes on from CANHQP010000041.1 coordinate 7,877, forward strand.
TGTCAAAAACCTTCACAGAAGCGCCTAAACCTAGCGCTGCTCTAACCGCAAATTCACCAACGGTTCCAGCGCCAATTACGACAACTTCTGTCGGTTGAACACCAGCAACGCCGCCGAGCATAATTCCTTTTCCGCTTTCAAAGGCAGAAAGTAATTCAGCCGCAATTAAAATCGACGTTGTTCCAGCAATTTCACCCATCGTTCTCACGACTGGATAAACGCCTTCTTCGTCTTGGATGTAATCCCAAGCAACTGCGGTGATTTTCTTTTGCATCAATTTTTGCAAAATTTCTTTTGGTTGCACAGAGATTTGCAAAGCCGAAATTAAGGTTTGATTTCCTGACATCAATTCCACTTCTTCCTCAGAAGGAGGCGCCACTTTGAAAATAATGTCACATTTGAAAATTTCCTTGATGTCGTAACAAATTTCAGCACCTGCTTCGCTGTATTCAGAATCCGAAAAATTCGACAATTCGCCACTTTTGGTTTCAATCAAAACGCGGTGACCATTGGCAACTAACAACGATACAGCCTCAGGAACAAGCGCCACTCTTTTTTCTTGAAAGGACGTTTCCTTTGGAATCCCAATATTCAAATTTCCTTTTTTCCTAGCGATTTCAAGCATTTCTTCTTTAGGAAGTAAACTGCCTTCGCTGATAAGCTGTTTCAGAATATTCGGATCTGTAATCATGTTATTTCACAAGTTATTGTTCGACGTTTGTTTGAGTATTACGAATATACATGCAAAAATCCGTTTATTCAATACCGTTTGCGTAATTTTTTAATCGCAAACACTGTTGGCTACTAAAAAAATATTTTTGCTGATTATTAGCAATAAGTCAAATTGTTTAAGATTATTTAAAAATTGCGGGTCTTAGATTAGTGGTTTTAGATAATCGGCCTTGGAAGAAAGGTTTTTATAAGTGCGCTGAAAATGTAGACTTTTGGAGGAAGCTACGAAGTGTCAGCGTAGTAGATCACCGACAAAATCACGTTTTCAGAAGCTTATAAAATAAAGCGCTTGAGGAATGAATTTTATTTCGTGCGAGAATTTGCGCTTTAACTTGATGACTCAGCCTTGATTTTTGGGTTCGTTTTGATCAAGCAAAAGGAACAAAAGATTTATGTAAATAATAAGATTCAAAAGGTTTTTTAACCTTGTGGATCTGCTTCCCACGTGAAAACGCGATTCAAATCTTCATTCAATCGGATTTTTACGTAAAGCGTGTTTTCAGGAAGTAAATGCAAAACCTTGTCTGGCCATTCAATGAAGCAAATTCCGCCACCATAAATCATTTCTTCAATGCCGATGTCAAAAGCTTCTTCCTCAGAATTTAGTCTGTATAAATCGAAGTGAAAAACGGAGCCGTAAAATGGACTTTTATATTCATTCACAAGCGAATAAGTTGGCGAACCATGGGTGTTTTCGATTCCCATGGCGCGCAAAATATTTTGGATGAAAGTTGTTTTGCCAGCGCCCATTTGACCGTCAAAAGCAACAACTGTTGTTTCGCCTAAATTGTCCAAAAGCGATTTGGCAACTGCTGGCAAATCGTACATATTTTCTACCACAAACTCCATGAATGAAAACCTTCTTTATTTTGCGTGCAAAACTACAAAAGGAATGCATAATTCTTCCAAAGAAATTCCACCATGCTGAAAAGTATTGCCGTAATAATTCACAAAATGATTGTAATTATTCGGATAAACGAAAAAGTCATTCTCTTTGGCAAATACAAATTCATCTGAAAGCGAAGTTTTTGGCAAAAACGCTTCTTGCGGATGTTTCACTTGGAAAACATCTTTTTCCTTGTAGCTCAAATTTCGGCCAACTTTGTATCTCAAGTTTGAATTGGTATTTCTATCGCCCACAATTTTCACTGGATTGTTTACTCTCACCGTTCCGTGGTCTGTTGTAATGACCACTTTGGCGCCAGTATCCGCAATCTTTTTGAAAATTTCTTGTAGTGGCGAATGCTCAAACCAAGAAACGGTCAACGATCTGTAAGCAGCTTCATCGTCCGCCAATTCGCGAATCATTTCCATTTCTGTGCGGGCGTGAGAAAGCATGTCAACAAAATTGTAAACAATTACATTTAAATCATTTTCTTTCAATTGATTGAATTGATCGAGTAATTTTTTTCCTGCTTCGTTGTTGGTGATTTTATTGTAAGACCATTTTCCGGTTTTACCCAATCTGGTCAAGTTTGCATCCAAAAACTCTTTTTCATGCATATTTTTTCCACCTTCTTCGTCTTCGCTGAGCCAAAGTTTCGGGAATTTTTTCTGAATTTCTGAGGGCATTAATCCAGCAAACAACGCGTTTCTTGCATAGTGCGTTGCAGTTGGCAAAATGCTTAAAATCATTTCTTCTTGATCGATATTGAAGTATTTGGAAACGATTGGTTTTAAAATTTGCCATTGGTCGTATCTCAAATTGTCGATGACAACCATGTACACTTTGCCTTCATTCATTAAGGGTGCAACTTTGTCTTTGATGACCGTGTGAATCATTTGCGGTGCGTCTTCATCGCCATTTACCCATGACAAATAGTTTTTCTCGATGTATTTGGCAAATAAAGTGTTCGCTTCTTTTTTCTGCATGGCCAAAATCTCGGTCATTCCTTGGTCTTCGATTTTGTCTAATTCCAATTCCCAATAAACCAATTTTTTGTACAATTCAATCCATTCATCAGTGTCGAGTCTGCCGTTCAACTGCATTCCCAATTGACGGAATTCTTGTTGATAGTTGGAATTCGTTTTTTGTGACACCAATTTGCTGTGGTCCAAGTTTTTCTTCAAACAAAGCAAAATCTGATTTGGATTGACTGGCTTGATGAGGTAATCAGCGATTTTTCCACCAATCGCTTCTTCCATGATGGATTCTTCCTCGCTTTTGGTAATCATCACAATAGGAACAAGCGGTTTTTCTTCCTTGATTCTTGTCAAGGCCTCAAGACCAGAAATTCCCGGCATATTTTCATCTAAGAAGATGATATCAAAATGTTTATCTCTACTTTTTTCGACTGCTTCCGCGCCGTTATTTACAGTTTCAACTGAATATCCTTTAGATTCTAAAAATAGAATGTGTGGTTTTAGTAAATCAATTTCGTCGTCTGCCCAAAGAATTTTCGCTTGCATTGCTTGTAATTTTTTAATTTTGATAAATTATTGACTCTAAATATATTCAATTGCGACCAATTCTCAACAGAAATAACAAGAAGAAAATCTTTAACGACCCAGTGTACGGATTTATTACAGTTCCTGACGAGTTTATTTTCGATTTGATTGAACATCCGTTTTTTCAGCGTTTAAGAAGAATCAATCAACTTGGATTGACGCATTTGGTTTACCCTGGCGCATTGCACACAAGGTTTCATCACGTCTTGGGCGCCATGCATTTAATGTCGCTGGCAGTGGCTACAATTCGCCGCAAAGGACATGAAATCACCGAAGAGGAGGAAAGGGCGGTTTTGATTGCGATTTTACTGCACGATATCGGTCACGGACCATTTAGTCATGCGTTAGAGTATGACATCGTGAACAAAGTCAGTCACGAAGACATTTCTGGATTTTTCATTCAACGATTGAGTCAAGAATTTGATGGAAAATTGGATTTGGCGCTATTGGTTTTCCAAAATAAGTATTCTAAAAAACCTTTTTTATATCAATTGGTTTCTAGTCAGTTGGATATGGATCGAATGGATTATTTAAACCGCGATAGTTTTTATACTGGCGTAACAGAAGGTCAAATTGGTTCAGATCGCATCATTGAAATGCTGAATGTACACGATGGAAATTTGGTGCTAGAAGAAAAAGCGATTTATTCGGTGGAGAAGTTTTTGGTAGCGCGTCGATTTATGTATTGGCAAGTGTATTTGCACAAAACAGTTGTTTCTGCGGAATTTATGTTGATTCATATTTTGCGAAGAGCCAAAGAATTGATCATTAAAGGCGAGACTTTATTTGCGAGTCCAGCTTTGATGTATTTTTTGACGAATAACATTGAACACGCAGATTTTATAGATAATCCTATAACTTTAGAAACTTTCGCACAATTGGATGATTTCGACATCATGTGTGCAGTAAAAGTTTGGCAAAATCATTCTGACAAAGTGCTTTCACTTTTATCGCAAAAATTGGTCAATAGAGATTTATTCAAAATTGAAGTATCGAAAGAGCCTTTTGGACCTGATAGAATTTTATTGGAGAAGGAAATGGTCAAAGATAAATTTGGTTTAAATGACGACGAAGTAGATTTCTTTGTGTATTCAGAAATCTTGACAAACAATGCCTATAACCAAAACAAGCAAACAATCAATTTATTGATGAAAAACGGAGAAATTATCGATGCTTCCAAAGCTTCAGATAATTTGAATATTTCCGCATTGGCACAACCGGTGACGAAGTATTGCTTGTGTTATCCAGTTTAGTTTGAATTTTAAAATATTTGACATAAAAAAACGGCTTTAGAAAATCTAAAGCCGTTTTTTCGTTTGTATGATTCTTATTTCAAAATCTGAATTTTCTTCACAACTTGATTGCTTGCATTAGAAATTCTTACTGTATAATTTCCAGCAGCATAAGCTGATAAATTGAAATTTGTTTTAACATTTTCAACTTTCCAGCTTCCAACCAATCTTCCAGCTTCGTCTCTCAATTCGATATTTTGGTATTTCGAAAGATTTTCGCCTTCAATCGTCATCCAACCTTCAACTGGATTTGGATACAAAATCAATAAATCGTCATTTTGTTGATCTTCAAGTCCTGCGCAACCACTTACGATGATTTGTCCTGTGACAGATTTTGTACAACCATTTTGAGTTACTGAGTAAGTAATCGTTGTGGTACCAATTCCTGCAGTAGCAGGGTTGAAGTTTGAACCTGATACGCCTGTTCCAGAATAAGTTCCTCCAGCTGGTGTTCCTTGCGTCAAAGCAAATGCTGGATTGTAGTTACAAACTGTTGGAAAAGCAGAAAGTGCTGTATTTGGCAAAGGATTCACAGTTATTGTCACACTTGCAGATGCAGTACAGTTGGTTACTCCCGTTACAGAATAAGTAGTTGTCGTTGTTGGCGAAACCGTAATTGAACTGGTAGTTTGTCCACCTGTCCAAGTGTAGCTTGATCCACCAGCTGCTGTCAATGTTGCACTTGATCCTGCACAAATTGTTGCATTCGCTGGATTGGAAGTCAAAGTAACATTTTGATTTACTGTTGCAACTACAGCAGTTCTGGCAGATGTACAACCAGAATTCGTTGCAGAAACATAGTAAGTTGTCGTAGCCGAAATTGAAGGAGTCGTAAATGTTGCGCCAGTTCCAATGGATGCTCCACCTGTTGAAGCAGTAAACCAATTCAATGTTCCAGCAGAGGCTGTTGCCGCTAAATTTACAGTTCCTGTGCCACATCTATTTCCGGGTGTCGTGCTCACGACTGTTGGAGAAGGATTTACTGTCAATACAACGCCGGCAGAATTTGTTGTTCCACAATCATTGGTCGTAATACATCTGTATCTGTAAGTTGAGATGGCTGTTGTTGCTCCTGTAATTGTTAATGAAGCAGTTGTTGTTGTTGAGTATGGTGCTGTATTTGTCAAATTTGTCCAACTGGTACCTCCATTTGTACTCACTTGCCATTGGTATGAAGTTGCATCAGTCGAAGCAAGGGTAAAAGATGTGTTTGCACTCGCACAAATTGTAGAAGCAGTTGGTTGCGTTGAAATAGCAGGTGCTGAAGAACATCCTGACGAAATGTAAACACCGTAATCTTCTACGTCACCAATAAAAAATGCTGTACCACAAGTTCGTTTTCCAGCTGTAATGTTTGCTGCATCACTCAAAACCCGCATTCTCAAAAGTGCATTTGTTACTGCTGTGGCAGGAATGGTAACATTTGCAGAAAGTGTGGTAGTCGTAACAGTTGTTGAAGTGCCAACGGCAACCGTTCCAGAGTGGACCATTTCACCTGGATTAGTGAATACTCCATCATTGTTGTAATCAATGTAAACTTCAAATCTTTGTGCACCACTAGGACCAGCATTTCCAGTGATTGATAGGTTGTAAGTGTTTCCTGCTTGCACAATAGTATTGTTTGAACAAGTAAAATTTGTGTAAGCTGTATTTGTGTATTGATCTGTTGAATTGTCAATCGTGTTAAAAACCACTCTACTGATAGTTTGAGCAAAATTCCCCGAATTGCTTGTAGTTGGGGTACAAGCAGTAGTTGTTCCACCGCTTAATACAACGAAATCATTTTCAGTGTGCGTATCAGTGCCAGCTGCAGTTGTCACTGTCAAAGTAACATCATATGAACCAGGAACCGTAAAAGTCATTGTAGGATTTTGTACAGTTGAAGTCAAAACAGTTGCTCCATTTGTAAAAGTCCAATTGAAAGTCATTCCTGACCAGTTTGTTTCTGGTAAAAATGTGTTTGGCACACATGCTGAAATATCGGTAAAAGTAACGGTTTGTCCAGAGCAAATAATTGAATTACTTGTTTGGAAAGCAACAATTGGAGCAGCCACTGGAGTTAAAGCTAAATTGCTTGCAGCGAAAAAAGAAGCTCTTGGTCCTGAACATGCAGCCAAAGCTCTTGTTTTTTGATTTGCTGTAAACATATTCACACAATCATCCGAAGCGTAATCCATGTAATTTCTTGCAAAAAGTGCATTAGAAGAGTTTCCATCACAGCTATTTGTTCCTGTTACATTACAATCGCTTTGACTTCTTTTGTGTCTTGGAATATCTCCACAGCAATCTCCTGCTCCAGAACCACAGCCATTTGTTGCAGATGGACAACTAGTTCCAGTTCCATCACCTTCAAAAGTATGATATAGATTTAATGCGTGACCTAATTCGTGCGTGGCGGTCATAGAAACACCAGAAGTAAAGTTACTTGCCAAAATGACTGCGCCATCGCTCGATGTTCCATGTGAACTTGCGAAATATGCATAACCTTGTACACCTGCACCTCCATTGTTATTGTCCATTTCTGAAACTAAATAAATGTTGTAGTATTTTTGCTTATTCCAAGAGGCTGTTGCTTTTACTTGCGCATCTGTAATTCCATTAGAAGTTGAGCTTTGCACACCTGAACTCATGTAGGTTGCATTGCTGGTCATATCTACGCGCGTAATTCCGTTCGTGCAGTTTCCATTTGGATCTCTAACGGCCAATGCAAATTCTATTTCTACATCAACACCATTTCCAAATCCACCAGTTCCAGGAGTTTTGCGGTATCGATCGTTTAAGTCTTTGATGGCATCACGAATTTTTTGATCACTGACGTTTGTTCCTAAGCCAACAGCTTCTCCTTTGTGAAGTACATGAACAACCACAGGAATTCTATATTGTGCTGCGACTTTTGGAGTTGGAGAATTGATAATATTTTGCACATATTGCTCAAATTCTTGCATCCTTGTGGCATACGCTGGGTCATTCATCATTTGATTGTGAATGGCGGCAGAACCACATTTTTCAGGAATATTCTGATTTAAATTTAATGGATTAGCTGTTTGAGCATTTATACTTTGGGAGAGTGTAAAAAATGAAAATACAACAGCGATTGTTTTAAGGTTTATAAAACATTTTATCATAGTTTGAAATTTTAAGATCTGTGAGGTTTTAGCGACTCACATAGTAATAGTTAATTTTTCTGGAACTAAAATTAACTTTTTTTATTAAAATTTCAAAAGATTATCAAAAATGATATTAACAAAAATTTCACAATTCAGTTTAGTGAAATCAATGGCTTTATTTTATTAGTTTGAAAAAAGAGAATCAACAAATTCTTCCTTGTTGAAAAGTTGTAAGTCATTTATACCTTCGCCAACACCAATGTATTTTACTGGGATTTTCATTTGGTCGGAAATTCCGATTACAACGCCACCTTTGGCAGTTCCGTCAAGTTTGGTTATAGCCAACGCATTGATTTCAGTTGCAAGCATGAATTGTTTGGCTTGTTCAAATGCATTTTGTCCTGTAGAACCATCCAACACTAATAAAACTTCATGAGGAGCGCCAGGAATTACTTTTTCCATCACGCGTCTAACTTTACTCAACTCGTTCATCAGGTTCACTTTGTTGTGCAATCTTCCTGCGGTATCGATAATCACCACATCTGCTCCTTGAGATTTCGCTGATTGTAAAGTGTCAAACGCCACAGATGCAGGATCTGCACCCATTCCTTGTTGTACGATTGGAACGCCAACGCGTTGCGACCAAATAATCAATTGATCAACAGCTGCTGCTCTAAATGTATCCGCTGCTCCTAAAACTACTTTTTTGTTTTGTTGCTTGAATTGATTCGCCAGTTTTCCGATGGTAGTCGTTTTTCCAACGCCGTTTACACCGACAACCATAATTACATGAGGTTCGCCGTTGTGGTCAGGAAGTGAATAATCGTTGACACTGCTGTCTTCATTTTCTGAAAGCAAAGCTGCAATTTCTTCTTTAAGTACATTATTCAATTCATTTGTTCCCAAAACTTTGTCCTTGGCAACGCGTGCTTCAATTCTGTCAATGATTTTTAAGGTGGTTTCAACTCCAACATCCGATGAAATCAAAATTTCTTCCAATTCATCCAAAACATCAGCATCAACTTTCGATTTCCCAACGATAGAACGCGTTAATTTAGTTAGAAAGCTTTGTTTTGTTTTCTCTAAACCTTTGTCAAGCGTTTCTTTTTTTTCCTTTGAAAATAGACCGAAAAATGCCATGTTTTTTATGCTAATTTGTTTGTAGTTGATTGTAAAGGTAATTGATTTAATGCGGATTAAAAAATCTTCTATAATTGAAAAAAGCTTCCCAAATTAAAAGGAAGCTTTATATCAATATCAATCTTATAAAGAATTAGTTTTTATCAAACCACTCTTTCACTTTGTCGTTGTGAACGATTTCTTCTTTGAAGGTAAAGTTACCAGTCTTAGCTGACTTCGACATTTTAATTACCTTTGTGTGCTCTTTTCCTCCTCCTTTTTGTAAGGATGCTACTACTTTCTTTGCCATAACAGATGGTTATTTAATTTCTTTATGAACTGTATATCTTTTAAGAATTGGATTAAATTTTTTAATCTCCATTCTCTCAGGTGTGTTTTTACGATTTTTTGTCGTAATGTAACGAGATGTACCAGGCATTCCTGTTTGTTTGTGCTCTGTACACTCTAAAATAACCTGGATTCTATTTCCTTTACTTTTCTTTGCCATTTTCTTTAACTTTAGATTTTACCATTTCGCAATGGGAAGAATCAGAATTTTACTTAAGATATCCTTTCTCGCGCGCTTCTTTCAAGCAAGCAGAAATTCCTTTCTTGTTAATATTTCTCAACGCTGAAGTTGAAATTTTCAACGTGATAAAGCTCTCATCTTCTGGGATGAAAAACTTCTTAGTAACTAAGTTCGGGTAAAACTTACGTTTTGTTTTTCTGTTTGAGTGAGAAACATTGTTCCCAACCATTACTGACTTACCCGTTAATTGACAAACTCGTGACATCTTATTTTTTTATTTATCCTAATTCTAAAAGCGGGTGCAAAGGAAATCATTATTTCCTTAATACACAAGAATAATTTACTTTTTTTCTGTGTAAATGTTTAAAAGTACACATCGGAGTAAATTTAGAGATGCAAAAATAGTCATTTGTACGTTACGTTCTCTATTATCTCCTAAATTTAATTTCTTAGAAATCACTTTTTCTTTGCTTGCAACTGAAATCCAAATAGTTCCAACTGGAATTTCTTCTGTTCCACCGTCGGGTCCAGCGGTGCCAGATGTTGAAATGCAATAGTCGACTCCCAACTTTTTCAATCCACCAAGCGCCATTTCGCTTACTGTTTGCTCGCTCACAGCTCCGAAATTTTCAAGCGTATCTAATTGAACGTTAGCGATTAATTCTTTTAATCTGTTGCTGTATGTCACCAAACTACCTTGAAAATAATCGGATGCGCCAGGGATTTCTGTGATGTATTTCGCCAAACCTCCAGAAGTGCAACTTTCGACAGTTCCCAAGGTTTTTTGTTGTGATTTTAATAATTTTCCGACAACGCCATTTAAAGTTTCATTTTCTTCACCAAAAACATGCATCGGCATTCTTTCTTTCAATTCTTCGAAAAATACATCAATTTGAGGTGCGTCGATTTCTCCTTTTGATGAGGTAATTCTCAATTTCACCATTCCTGGTGAAGGCAAATAAGCCAATCCAAAACCTGCTTCTCGAATGCGATTTTCCCAATCTGCCATTTTATCAGCCAAGTACGATTCGCCCAAACCGGTGGTTAAAATCGTGCGGTGAAACAAAGCGGAAACTTGAAATTTTTGCTGAAATTTTTCCAACAAAAAGTCTTTCATCATGCCTTTCATTTCATAAGGAACTCCCGGTAAACTCACTAAAATAGATCCGTTTTTTTCAAACCACATGCCTGAAGCCGTGCCGTGAAAATTATGAATGACTTCGCAAGATTTTGGTAAAGCTGCCTGTTGAGTATTGACATCCAACATCGGACGATTCTTGTTTTTGAAAATCGCTTCGATTCTTTGAAGAACTTCTGCGTTGATTTCCAATGTTGTATCGAAATACTGACAAAGTGTGTGTTTGGTGATATCGTCTTTCGTTGGACCCAAACCACCAGTTACAATAACCAATTCACTTCGGTTCATCGCTTGGTCGACCGCTTGCAAAATAGCTTCCTGATCATCCGCCACAGCAATTCCCCATTTGACGGGAATTCCAATCAGTGAAAGTTCTGCACCAATCCAAGATGCGTTGGTGTTGATCGTTTGACCAATCAATAATTCATCACCGATTGAAATTATTTCTGCTTGCATTGGTATTGTATTTGTTATAGAGTGCAAAAATATTGTAAGTTTGACGAAAATCTTTAGTAAAATGAGAAAATTAGCAAAAAATGTTTTAATAATTTCATCAGTATGCTTGATTGCAGCTTGTGAGGTTTTGGAAGATGCTGCCAATAAATTTCCAACTTCCACTACAACGCCCGCTTTGTCTAACGGAGAAGTGATTTCTGGTTTGAAAGAAGCGTTGCAAATTGGAATCAAAAATTCGGTCAATTTGACTTCAGTTTCAGACGGATTTTTTAAAAATAGTGCGATTAAATTGCCTTTTCCTGAAGATGCAATCAAAGTGAAGCAAAAAGCAATCGATTTGGGAATGTCAAGTCAAGTTGAAAAATTTGAATTGACTTTGAATCGCGCTGCGGAAGATGCAACCAAAGCTGCATTGCCGATTTTTGCGGATGCGATTACCAACATGACGATTCAAGACGGTTTCAAAATCTTGAACGGGGGAGATGGCGCTGCAACTAAATATTTGAGAGACAATACAACCGCGAAATTAACGGCTGCATTCGCTCCGAAGGTTGCTGAATCAATCAACAAAGTGAAATTGACGGAATATTGGAATCCGATTATCACCAAATACAACAGTGTGATGGCGATAACTGGCGGACAAAAAATGAATCCAGATTTGAACGCATACGTGACGGAAAGAGCAATTATTGGATTGTTTAAATTGGTTGAGCAAGAAGAAAATAAAATTCGCAAAGACCCAATGGCGCGCGTAACTGATATTTTGGTGAAAGTTTTTGGAAGTATCACAGGCAAATAAAATCGAACAATATGTATCCAAGTTCTGAGTTGGTATTAAACAAAAATGGTCAAGTGTATCATTTGGGATTGTCTCCTGAGAATTTAGCTGAAAAAGTTATTTTAGTCGGAGATCAAGACCGCGTAGCTTTGATTTCTACGTATTTTGATTCCATCGAACATCAATCGCATCATAGGGAATTTATTTGTCACACAGGAATGTATCAAGGCAAACGAATCTCAGTTTTGTCAACTGGAATCGGAACGGATAACATTGATATTGTCGTCAATGAATTGGATGCGTTGGTGAATATCGACTTGGAAAAAAGAATAGATTTACCAACCAAAACTGCCTTGACTTTGGTGAGAATCGGCACTTGTGGGATTTTGCAACCAGAAATTCCTGTCCATGCTTACATTCTTTCGACACACGCTTTTGGCTTGGATAACATTGCGCATTTCTACGATGTTTCTTTCACAGACGAAGAATTGAAAATCAATGATTCCTTGATGAATCACTTGAGTTTACCTCCCAAAATTCAACCTTATACGATTTCCGCGGATGAAAATTTGGTGAATGCCCTGCGTTCTGAATTGACGCATGAAGGAATCACTGTTACGAGCAGTGGATTTTATGCGCCGCAAGGAAGGAAATTGCGTTTGCCTTTGGCGACACAGAATTTGAATGAAAATTTAACAGACTTCCGCTTCGGCAGGCTCAGCGGGCGTAGTGAAAACGCAAGCGAGTTGAAGGTAACCAATTTTGAAATGGAAAGTTCAGCGCTTTTTGTGCTTGGGAAAAACCTCGGACACGCTTGTGCAACGATTTGTTTGGGCGTGGCTAATCGTCCGAATCAACAGTTTTCTAAAGGATATGAAAGTGAAATGAAAGAATTGGTGCAATACGTTTTAGACAGAATCTAATTCGCGATGTGCATCATTTTCATTGTTTGTTGATTGTCAGTTTTCAGCTGGTAATAATAAACACCATTCGAAACTTTCGTAGAATCAAAACGCACGATGTGTTGTCCTGGATCAAAATCTTTGTCAACAATCACTTCCACGCTGTTATAGCTTTCGTCTAAAATTTCAAAACGCACTTTTTTAGCATCCAACGAAGTGAAGTAAAATTCCAACATTCCTTTGGCAGGATCTTGTTCTAGCGAATTCAATTCACAATACAATGCTTTGTTTGGAACGCCTTTGTTCATGTAACGAAGCAATCTTTTGTAAAGGATATAACCAACAATAACGGTGATTGAAGTGTACAAAACACCCAAGGCGATTTTGACAAAACTTAATCCGAGGAGAACGAGCATAATTTTATTTTTAGAGAGAAATAATACCTTCGATTAAACTGGCTTTTTCGTATTTTGCGATGATTGAATCAACGTCGAGCATCAATTCTTTCGCGCTGATACTAATGTAAGTTCCTTGACTTGACGGATGCATCACAATTTGTGCGGTATCATCAAACAAAGCATTTGCCAAAGCGATTTTATCAGGATGGTTTGGAACAATGAATTTAAAAAGGTAAACATTTGGCCACTCTAATAGTTCCAATTGCGCCCTTAATTTACCAAACATGTCTTCCATTAGTACTTTTTGAACAACAAAGATAATCGTTTCATTTCTTGAATGAGAATCTCTGGCGGATTGTTTTCAAGTTTTTTTAATTGGTCTAAATTGAATCCGCCGTTTTGTTGGTAGATTTTAATTCCTTCCAAGATTTCCATCGGATTTGGTTCTTTGGAAACAAGAATGTTAGCATCGATTTCGATTTCCGAAAACCAATGTTGGGCATTGATTTTTTCTAATTCAAGGAGATTTTTCACCCAAGAAACGAGTTCAAATGCGTTCTCTGAATTGGATATTTTGGTCTTCATGCGGTTTTTTTCCTCCTGAAAATGCAAGTAATTTGCTAAAATTTCAATTTGCGAACCGTTGAATTCCAGTTTCGTTTCGGTGAATTCGATATTGATGTTGGTCAATAGGCTATAAGCATTCCCAATCTTTTTCAACTTGGAAAGTTTGCTTTCAAACAACTTGAAAATCGGTGTTTTGGAAAGAAAATATTGCTTGAATTCAAAAATTTTCTCTTCATAAAGATCAATCAAATGATCTTCATCGAAAGCATCATCCAATTGAAATTCGTGCAGTGCTTCGGTTTTTGTCATTCACCTTCACCTTTATTTCGGCGCATTTTGATGTTTAAAAATTCCACCAACAAAGCAAAAACCATTGCAAAGTAAATATATCCTTTTGGAATGTGTTGTCCGAAAGATTCAGCGACTAACAATACACCAATCGTTACCAAGAAAGCCAAAGCCAACATTTTGATTGTCGGTCTGTTATTGATGAATTCAGAAATTGGTTTCGCAAATAAAAGCATGATTAACATGGAAATAATCACCGCACCAAAAATAATCACCATCGGATGGTTTTTAGGATCGTTGTGACCAATTTCATTCGTCATTCCAATGGCTGTGATAATAGAATCAAAACTAAAAACGATGTCAATCAAAACAATTTGTAGAATGATGGCGCTCATTTTTTGCTTGGTTTTCGCAGTTCCGTGCTCAGAACCTTTCACGCTGCTGTGCATTTCGATGGTACTTTTGTAAATCAAAAACAAACCTCCAGCGAGCAACACCAAACTTTGACCAGTAAATTCTTGATTGAAAATTTCAAAAAGCGGTTTAGTCATTCCCATGATGTAAGAAACGACACTTAAAAGCAACAATCTGACAACCAAAGCCAAGGTTAAACCAATATTTCTTGCAAAACGCTTTTTTTCTTTTGGAAGTTTATCTGTGACAATCGAAATAAAAATGATGTTGTCAATTCCCAACACAATTTCAAGCAGTGTTAAAACGACCAAATAAAAAATACCTTCTCCCGAGAATAAAATTGAAAAATAATCCATGTTTTGTTTTGTTATTCCACAAAAATAGAATTTAGTTCTGTTATTTCAGTGGATTAAAATGAGTTTATTTTGACAAAAAAAAATCCCGCCAAGATTTTGACGGGATTTAGACTTAATAAAAAATGTAAAATTCGAATTTTATTGCTTGTATGCTTTTAAAAGAACAACGGTCGCCATGTAAATCGTTTTGTCACCTTCTGGCTGAGTCAGGGTCAATGTCGTAGCGTCTTCGGCATCGGTAGAAACTTCGTATTGATAAATTTTTCCTGATACGCCAGAGGTTGCATTGAAAGTGTAAGTCGTTTCACCTTCCGTACTTGTATTTTTAATATTGCTAAGTTTATACACTTGCGAATCAGTTACCAATCCATCCGTGAAAATATTGTGAATCAAATATCCATCGGCTAGAGAAACATTGTACACTTCATTGACATCATAAGACATCAATTCATCGCCTTCCATGTACATTCCCAAATAAGTTTGCACCGTAAAAGCCTTCGGATTCAAACTTTGCGCATTGCTCGCAAAAGAAGTTAAAACCACCAATAATATTACCAAAAATGCGTTTGTTCTTTTCATCGTTTCATCATTTATATTGTTGGTATCAAACTTAAAATAGTTTCCGCTCTTATCCTAATATTACGAGCTGATTTTTGTCACTTGAGGGTCAAAATACTACAAATGCAGTAGGGGAGACTTGAGACATTAGACCGAAGACATTAGACTCAAGACATTAGACTCAAGACATTAGACTGAAGACATTAGACTGAAGACATTAGACGGTCTAAATATCTTTTAGTCTGATTGATTTAAGTTTGGAACGAAAGGTCCTCCCCCTCGGTCCCCCTCCGAAGGGGGAAGTGTGCCCAACGCCAATTTTCTTAACAACGTAAAATTTATCCTTCACTTATAAAGCTCTAAATTTGTAGAAGATTTAGTTTTCCCCCTTCGGAGGGGGATTAACTGCGTTGCTGCCTTTGGCGGTAAAGGGGGAGAAAAAAAAACGAAAATCCCAAGTTTTACGACATTTTCCGGCCTCAGCAATAAAAGCGTTAAGAAAAATTGGAATTTTTGACGACCAAACAAAAGTACTGTTTGAGCATAGATGAACTTCAAAACTAAATCGGACTTTGTTGCGAGTTTACTTTTGTTTAGTCATAAATTGTAATTTTTTAGCTTTAATTGCGTAGCCTTGATCTTTTTTTTTGATTCTTTCTTTTTGCATCAAGGCAAAAAAAAAGAATAAATCTTTAGATGGACAACAATTTCACAGCCCTAAGAAAATCTAGCATTTAGCGACTCACCACCAACTTCTCCACCACAAACCCCTTACTCTCCAAATCCAAAACAGTCACAAAATAAATCCCATTCTCCACATCCAACGCAAACGAATTCAACTCTTTAGAAAACTCTTTCTCCTCAAAAACCAACTTCCCATGCACATCGCGCACTTCGAGTTGAAGCGGTTTATCGCTCGTGATGCCTGAAATGGAGAAACTCCCTTTGCTTGGATTTGGAAAAACGCGCACATTCTGCAATTCATTCTCTTCCAAACCTGCGCCACCTATGACGGTGACGTGCACCACATGGTCAGTTTCTACGCCGTTGAACGTTTCTTTCGCAATGTAATCTCTACTCGTTGGCGGTGTGACGTAAATGCCCGGCGCGTTGGAAATGAAATCTAAATTATCGGTGTACCAATCGATATCTAAACCAGTAAGCGCAGGACCGATGAGCACGCTATCGCCATAATATACCGTGGTGTCGTGGTATTGCCAGAAGGGTTGGGTGATTTCTTCTACGGAGACGTCTTCTATGAAATAATAAGAAAATGGCATGGCTAATGTGTCCTCATTGCCTTGGGTTTGAGTACTAGCATCATCTTTGAAATTACCCATTGTAATAAAAGATTCACCACCCGAAGCTAAGTAAATTCCTGAAATTTTAGTCCAGTTCAATGTGTCACTGATTACTGGATTTCCAAAGTTGTAAATTTGCATTTCAGCTTCAAGTAAATACTGAGAATACAGAGGACCTGGAATAGTTAGCGCTTCTCCCGAAAAATGAACACCAAAATTATTTACAAATAGTTGTGAAATGTTGCAAGCATTAACAAAAAGTGATACATTGTAATATTTACCCACTTGTAAAGGAGAAACTAAAGGAGCTTGCAGGTATTCCCTTACATTTGGTACATTTGGTGACAACATCCAAAGCGCAGCGTATCCTACACCCGACAATGCTAATTGATAATCATGCCCTCTCCACGGAACAGATGATAAATCCGAGCAAGCATTAAAATAGTCAACACTTCCGTTTGTAATACTGCTCCAGGGAGAAGCAAGTTCTATTCCTTCATTAGGATGGTTTGAATCCGGGCAACCCGTATAAAATTCAAAGTCCGAATTTAATACCAAATTCTGCGCCTTACCACCAAAACACAAAACAAGCAAAACAACCAAACTAGAAATTTTCACCCATCCATTGAAAGGGTCAAGTTTTATTTTGGAAGTAAAATTATGAGTCACTGATTGCATAAGTAATAATAGTAGAATGGCGCATCAATACAGCTAAATTCAATGCAGGAATTCAATTTCAAACGTAAAGGTATAAAATTCAATTGAATATCATTCAAAAAAGAAGTTGATTTTCAATTGTAGAAAAAATGTTTGAATTGTGCTTTGTAACTGCGAAGAAAGAAATTGAAGTTGTACAATTTTCGGCCTTGGAAGAAAGGTTTTTAAATGTGCACTGAAAATGTAGACTTTTGGAGGAAGCTACGGAACGCTAGTGAAGTAGATCACCGACAAAATCACGTTTTCAGAAGCTTTTAAAATAAAGCGCTAGACGTAACAATTTTCTTACGTGAAAAAATTTGCGCTTTAACTTGATGACTCAGCCTTGATTTTTGGGTTCGTTTTGATCAAGCAAAAGGAACAAAAGACTTTTTTCAAGGCACAATTACAACCTCACTTTTTCAAAAAACGCATCCAATTCTTGGTCATTGATTGCCGATGAAGTGAAAATCTCCATCAATTTCGGACGTCCATCTTCTGCGTATGCATAAAAATCTGGCATTTGGTTTTCGATTTCTTCAATGCTTTTAGCGGAAGAATATTCCACTTGAAATGCTTTGCAAATGTTTTCGGCAGAAAATTGGTGGTTGAAAACGAAAAAATCGTCCAATTCTGCGGTGCTTTTGGGCCCTGGTATGATTTTAAAAATACCACCTCCTGCGTTGTTGATCATGAAAATGCGCAAATTGGGCGTCAACAGATGGTTCCAAAGCGCATTGCTGTCGTAGAAAAACGACATGTCGCCAGTGATGAGCGTGTGCCAAGTTTCAGGTTTCACAATGGCAGCGCCACATGCAGTACTCGTGCTTCCGTCTATGCCACTCGTCCCGCGGTTGCATCTGTAATGGATGCTTTTCACAGGGTCAAAAAGTTGACAATAGCGAATCACCGAACTGTTCGCCATGTGTAATTCCGAACTTTCTGGAATGAAATCAAGCACGGTGTTGAAAACGGAAATGTCGCTAAAAACGGAATTTTCAGCAAAAAATGCCTGCGATTTATCTTGAATTAAATAGTCTTTCTGTTTCCACATCAAGCCATAGCGTGAATTTCCCGCGATTTCGAAATCCAAAATTTCTTTAAAAAATCGGTTTTCGTCCATCGGAATTGTGTGGGTCAAAGATTGATAAGTATCCATAAACAAAAAGTCATAGCCAATTTTGAAATGGGCTTTCGGCTGAAAAGTTCTCAAATACGTTTTGATGCGTTTTGAAACCACCGCGCCTCCAATCGTAATCAATAAATCGGGCGCAAAATCTGCTTTTTCTGATTCTGAAATCGAATTCAGCGAGCGGTCAATGCAATGATTGAAAGCAGTATTGACCAAATTCGAAGTATTTTCAACCAATACAGCCACAGAAGGATCTTTCGCCAATTCCGACAACAAACGTTCTAGATTTTCGTTGGGCGCCATTTGCCCGCAAACAATCATTTTTTTGGAAGAACTAGACCAAATTTCTTTGATGGTTTCTCTTTGTCTGTGGTTCAATTTCGTGTCAGGTTCCAACGCGAAAATGTTTTTGAAATCGCTGTTTGAAATTGCCAATTCTGATTGGTTGTACAAAGGTTCTGAAAATGGCAAATTGATGTGCACAGGACCTTTCACCTTGCCAGTCGCCGCATGAAAAGCCGCAGAAAGTTCGCGCGATAAAAACCAATTTAAATCTTTGCTTCCTTCGTTTTCAGGAATCGTCACCGAATATCTGATGTGACTTTTGAAAACTTCGTGTTGCACGATTGTTTGTCCATCGCCTTGATTTACCCACGCTTGCGGTCTGTCGGCGGTAAAAACAATCATCGGAATTTGTTGGTAATATGCTTCAGCAATCGCTGGGTAATAGTTGAGTGGGGCAGAGCCAGAAGTACACAAAATGCCGACTGGTTGATTCAATTGTTGCGCCATTCCGAGTGCGTAAAACGCGGCAGATCTTTCGTCTGGAACAACATGTGTTTGTATGTCAGGATGTTGATTGAAAGCAATAATCAAAGGCGCATTTCTAGATCCGGGAGAAATCACTACATGTTTCAATCCGAGTTCGATGCATTGAGAAAGTAAGATTTGTACTCCTTTTTTGGCGCTTGATATGATGGTCTGTGAATTTGACATCTTTGTTTGGTAATTTGATGATGTAAAGTTAAAAAAGAATTGAGCAATATGATTCAAAGGTTTAAGTTTTGCCTTTAAATGTTAAACAGCACCGATTCCTTCGTTAATTGAACAATTAATTTATTGCAGTTTTGTTAATTTTTGAAATAAAATTGATTTGATTTTAAATATCTGTTTATTAATATTTTAAAATTTAAATTACATTTTTCTTTTCACATATTTCCCTCAAATTTTAACTTTTTTTAATTAAATCTCAATCATTTTTAAACACTTGTTTAAATTAGTTGTTTAATTTTGTGACCAAATTAAAGAAACAATGAGTAAAGACACAACAACAGAAGCGAAAATCAAAGAAGCGGCTAAGCGGGTGTTTACGAATAAAGGTTTTTCTGGTTGTTCTTCAAGAGAAATCGCCAAAGAAGCCGGCATGAATGTCGCTTTAGTGAATTATTATTTTAGATCCAAAGAACAATTATTCAACGTTGTTTTTCACACAGTAATGGATGATTTCATGCTGTCAATGAAAGACGTCTTTAGGATGAAACAACCGTTGGAAACGAAAGTTCGATTGTTCATCGAAAGAGAATATGAATTTATCACCAAACATCCCGAAATCCCTGGATTTATTGTTTCAGAAATGAATCGTTGTGAGGTGGGTGATTCCAACAAGCAATTCATCATGGACGAAATCGCTGAAACGGGGATTTTTGAAGAAATGCACCAAGCGCAAATCACTGGAGAAATGAGAAAAATTGATTTGTGTAGTGCAACGCTTATTTTGATGAGTAATTGTCATTTTCCTTTCATTGCTAAAGGATTGATGCAAGAAATTCACCACATCGACGATGAGAAATATGCTCAACAATTGGTTTTACACAAGCAATATGTAATTGAAATGATGATTGGTTATTTATTTCCAGCCAAAAAGTAAATGTTAAACAAAGAATTAAAATTAGACTAGAATATATGAAAAAACAATGGCTCGGTTTGATGTTTGTACTCGGTACTTTTACCTTGTCGGCTCAAACGTTGGATTTAGAAACGTGCTTGCGCATGGCTGATACTGCCAATTTATCGCTCAGAAATGCGAGATTGGATGTGGCAATCAACGACAAGCAAATTGACGCTTACATGGCAGCAAGATTGCCAAAATTGACCTTCACGGGTGATTATAAATACAATGCAATCATTCCTGGACAAGTTGTACCTTCTGCTTTTTTTGGTGGACAGCCTGGGACTTATTCAACTGTTCAATTTGGTGTACCTTACAATTTGAGTAATACCGTTCAATTGCAACAAATTGTTTACAATCCGCAAGTAAATTATGGTTTGACGGCATTGGCGTTGAACCAAAAAGTGTTTGAAATTCAGCAGCGAATGACTGAACAAGAAATCAAACAACAAGTGGCAAGTACGTATTTCAATTTGCAAGCGATTTCAAAGCAAGTTTCTTTTTTGAATGAGAACATCGAAAATGTAAACAAATTGATTGCCAACATGGAAAGCATGTATCGTCAAGAAATGATTATCAGAACTGAAGTGGACAAATTGAATATTTCTCGCTTGAGTTTGGTTAATTCTTTGCAAACTTTGAAGGCTACGCAAGAGCAATTGGAAGCTTTGTTGAAAATCTTGATTGGATACGACCCATCACAAAAAATTGAGTTGGCTTCTGATGATTTGGTTCAAAAATCAATTTTGGTGGATGGAACAGCAATCAATCGTCCAGAAATTGAATTGTTGGGAATTCAAATGGAATTGAACAAAGAAGAGAGAAAAGGAACCAATATGGCATATTTGCCAAGTTTATCTTTTTATGCTGCATACAATTATACTTACAATTTGAAACCAGAAGATGATTTTAGAACTGGAATCGAATCTGCTTTTTTGGGTTTCCGTTTAGATTGGACATTGTTTGATGGTATGGAAAAATACAACAAACAAAAAGTCAATGCTTTGACTAAGACTAAATTGGAAAATCAAAAAGAATTGGTTGAAAAGCAAATGAATATGGTAACTGAAAATGCCAGAAAACAAATTGACATTCAAGCGAATTCATTGCAAATTTCGCAAGAGCAGTTGACTTTGGCGGATCGCGTATACAAAATGACAGAAGCGCAATTCAAACAGGGAACAGTCAGTTCAAATGATTTAATCACCGCAGAAAATAATTTGCAACAAGCACAAACAAATGTGGTTTCAGCGTATGTTCAATTGCGTCAAGCTGAATTAACCTATTTGAAATCAATCGGAAACATAAAGTAAGTTACTAGAAATTTAAAAATTTAAACAAATACTAAAAAATGAACAAGCGTATAATTATAATCGGAATCTCAGCAGTTGCTTTAGTTGGATTGACTGTGATGAAATTGATGTCAAACAAGCAAGAGGTAGAAAAGAAAATTTATATCCACGACATGGAGGCAGCCGTTTTGGTGGAAGCAACTTTACCGTCGATGCATACTTTTGAAAGTTCATTTTCATTCTTGGGAACATTTGAAGCGGTGCATCAAAACACGATTGGATCTGATGCAAATGGAAAAATCATCAAATTGAATGTCGAAGAAGGCGACAAAGTTTCTCAAGGACAAATCATCGCGAAAGTGGACGACGAAATGCTACAATTGCAATTGCAAAATGCAGAAGTTTCTATCGAAGGTCAAAAAAATGACGACAGTCGTTACAGCAACTTAGCGAAAGACAATGCAGTACCAGGCGTACAAGTTGAAAAAACAAAATTGGGATTGCGTTCTGCTGAAATTCAAAAAAGACAAATCCAAAAACAATTGAAAAGCACCAATATCACAGCGCCTTTTTCAGGAGTTATCACCAAGAAAATGGTTGATTTAGGTTCTGTAATTGGAGCAGGTTCACCATTGGTTGAAATCACAGATATTTCTTCATTGAAATTGACTGTAAGTGTTCCAGAAAGAGACATTTTGAAATTCAAATTGAATCAAGCAGTTTCTGTAAGTGCAGATATTTACGGAAAAAGAATGTTTGACGGAAAAGTGACAAATGTGAGTGTTCAAGCTGACAAATCGCACAATTTCAAAGTACAAATTACAGTTAAAAACGCACAACAAGAATTGATGGCTGGAATGTACGGATCAGTTTCCTTGAACAATAGTAAAAGCATCACAGCATTGTCTGTTCCAAGAAAAGCATTGGTTGGTTCTTCAAAAAATCCACAAGTATATGTGATCAAAAACGGAAAATCAATCTTAACATCTTTCAACGCAGGAACTTCTGATGGTGAATTCATTGAAGTAGTAGATGGCTTATCAAAATCAGACCAAATTATCACCAAAGGACAAGTGAATTTACAAAACAATTCGAACGTTAAAACGACTTCAAAATAATTTAAATCATGACATTAACAGAATTATCAATCAAACGACCTTCATTTATTATCGTAATTTTTACGATTTTGATTGGAGGTGGATTGCTGAGCTACAATCAGCTGAGTTATGAATTACTCCCTGATTTTTCTCCGCCAATCTTAACTGTAACAACCGTTTATCCAGGAGCTTCTCCAGCAACTGTTGAAAGTCAGGTTTCAAAACCGATGGAAGATGCCTTGAGCGGATTGGAAAATATCTCGGAAGTAACCGCTTTTTCATTAGACAATGCATCTGTAATGATGCTTGAATTCAAAGCTTCGGCCGACATCGATCAATCTTTGGAAGACGCGCAACGAAAAATCAACAACATTCTCAATAATTTACCTGAAGGAGCACAAACTCCTGTTATTGCGAAAATTGAACCGAACGCATCTCCAGTGTTGCAAGTAAGTGCCATTGCCAACAACATGCCTGAAAGAGATTTCATGGAGTTGATGGACGATCAAATTTTGCCGCAAATCAAACAAACGAAAGGCGTTGCTGAAGTAGTAGTGATTGGAGGCGAAAAACGGGAGTTTAGAGTCAATGTGGACAAAGACAAAATGAAATTGTACGGACTTTCGCTTAGTGGAATTAACCAAGCGGTGAGTTCATCAAATGTTGAATTTCCTACAGGAAAATTGAAAGACAATTCAGAACAAATGACTGTTCGTTTGGCGGGAAAATTCAAAACTGTAGAGGATTTACGCAATTTAATTGTTTTTGCAAATGGAACTTCAACGGTTCGTTTGGGTGACGTTGCTGATGTAGAAGATGGTTCAGAAGATCAAGTTACTGTTTCTCGTTTCAACGGTGTGAATGGTATCGGTTTGAGAATCAAAAAGCAAAGCGATGCGAATGCCGTGGATATGGCACGTGCAACTAAAGATAAATTCAAAGACATCGAGAAGAAATACAGCAAAGAAGGTGTGAAATTCACAGTTGCGACAGATACTTCTATTCCTACAATTGATTCTGTAGATGCGGTTATTCACGATTTGGAATTAGCTGTATTATTAGTTGCTGCTGTAATGTTGCTTTTCTTACACAGTTTAAGAAATGCCTTTATTGTATTGATTTCTATTCCAGCTTCGTTGATTTCAACCTTCGTTGCGATGTATTTATTGGGTTATACCTTAAACTTGATGACTTTACTAGCGATGTCGTTGGTTATCGGAATCTTAGTGGATGACTCGATTGTGGTCTTAGAAAATATTTATCGCCACCTGCAAATGGGTAAAAATCGCCGTCAAGCTGCCTTGGATGGTCGAAATGAAATCGGATTTACAGCCTTGGCAATCACCTTGGTGGATGTCGTGGTGTTCTCTCCAGTAGTTTTTATTGAAGGAACAATTTCAGATATTTTGCACCAATTCTCTATTGTCGTCGTTGTTTCAACATTGATGTCATTGTTTGTATGTTTTACCTTGACACCTTGGTTGGCATCGCGTTTTGCAAAAGAAATTCACTTGAATCCAAAAAATCCATTCCAAGCATTTTTGCTTTGGTTTGAGCGAAGAGTATCCATTTTTACGCAACAATATGTAAAATTGGTTGGTTGGTCATTGCGCCACAAAATCATCGCAGGTTTGGCTGTTATCGCTATTTTCTTTGCGAGTATGGCCACGATGGGATTAGGAATTGTGGGACAAGAATTCGTTGCTCAAGGAGATCAAGGTAAATTTATGATCAAATTGAAATACGACAAAAGCACCACTTTCGAAGAAAACAATGCAACAACCTTGGAAATTGAACAAATGATTTTGGCTCAAAAAGACATTGTTGACATCGTTTTTGCCAATGTTGGTGGACCAAGTTCCGGAATGGGAGCTGCTTCTTTTGGAGCAGAAAATAGATCTGAGTTGACTGTAAAAATGAAGGAAGGCAAGCAAAAAGATTATCCAACGATGAAATACATGAATGAGATTCGAAACAAAATAGAATCGAAATATTCAGGTGTGGAAGTAAAAGCGTTGAATATCGGAATGGTTGAATCTGAAGAAGCACCAATCGAAATTTTCTTGTCGTCAGATGATTCTGAATTATTGATGAAAGAAGCAAGAAGATTGAAAACAGCCATCATGGCAATCAAAGGAGCGAAAGATCCAACGATTTCAACAGATGATGTTACTCCTGAAGTGCGCATCGAATTGGATCGTGAAAAAATGGGACAACTTGGTTTACCAATTGCTATTGTTGGTATGCAATTGCAAAATGGATTGACAGGAAACGACGATTCACAGTTCGACGACAAAGGTCAAGAATACGACATCAGAATCATGATGGACAAATTTGACCGTAAAAATGTGGACGATGTTAAAAACATGACCTTTACAGCAAACGACGGAAAACAAGTTCGTTTGAGCGAGTTTGCCGATGTGACTGTTGAAAACGGAAATGGTTCATTGGAGCGTAAAAATAGAATTTCAAACACTACCATTCGCGCCTATGTTTTGGGAACTGCATCAGGAACTGTATCTGCAGAAATCAATAAATATTTGGAGAAAAATCCACTGGATAAAAACATCCGAATGTTGTGGGGTGGAGAAGTGAAGAGACAAAATGAATCATTTGGAGCTCTAGGAACTGCGATGGGAATCGGTTTGATTTTGGTTTACTTAATCATGGTTGCCTTGTATGACAACTTCGTTTATCCATTTGTCGTTTTGTTCTCGATTTTGGTTTCGTTGATTGGAGCAATTCTAGCATTGAATTTGACTTCTTCAAGCATGGGTATTTTCACCATGTTGGGAATGTTGATGTTGCTCGGACTCGTCGCCAAGAACGCGATTTTGATTGTCGATTTTACGAATCACCTGAAAGAGAAAGGATATACGACTTACAACGCTTTATTGGAATCAGTGAGCGAACGTATGCGTCCAATCTTGATGACAACGATCGCGATGGTTGTGGGGATGATTCCAATTGCAACCGCAACAGGATCTGGAGCAGAATGGAAAAACGGTTTGGCTTGGGTATTGATCGGAGGATTGACAAGTTCCATGTTCTTGACCATCATCGTCGTGCCAATCATGTATTATTCTGTTGACAGAGTAAAGGATAAAATCGCTTCATTTCGTTCAAAAAAGAAAGCAGATGAAGAAGAAGATTTGACGATGATTACTGAATAACAATTAAAATAATAGAGTAGAGAAGGACTTCAAATTTGATTGAGGGCACTGAAAAACTATAATTAAGATTAAAATGTGAGTAAATATGGGTGAAAGACTTTGGTTTTTCACCCATTTTTTGTTATCTTTATTTACGTAAATTATCATAGAAATGCTTGTATTACAGCAACAATTGCAGTTTAGTGAA
>CANHQP010000042.1 GCA_947462925.1 Flavobacteriia bacterium
ACTATTTACAAAATTATTTGAACGAGTTTTGTTTCAAATACAACCGAAGATATTTTGGTGAAAAGGTATTCGACAGACTTTTGATTGCTGCTGTATCTTTTGTTTGGTATTAATTACTGGTAAAGTTTACGATATGCATTTAATTTTTATAAGATCATTTATTGACAATTTTAATGAGAGATTCGCAGTTCATAATTGGTGCTTCTACCTCCGGCTTCAGCTTTTTGCAAAATTTCTTTTGCAATCAAATCATTGATGTCGCGAATGGCAGAATCTTTGGAACATTGGGCGATTTTTGCCCATTTGGAAGAAGTCAAATTTCCTTCAAAATTATCTAACATTTTGTTTATCAATTTCTTTTGGCGCTCACTGATAATCGTTTTGGCGTGTTTATTCCAAAATTCTGCCTTTGATAAAACTTTCATCAAATTGGTTTCAGTTGATTTCAACGCATTTATCAAACAGTTTAAGTACCATTTAATCCAAGTTGTGATATCTAAATCTCCTTTTTGCGCTTGCTCCAAATTGTCGTAGTACTGTTTTCGTTCAAGCATTATTTGCGCCGACATGCTGTAAAAGCGTTGCGTGCTGTTGTCAGATTGCGCCAATATCATGTCAGAAATTGCACGCGAAATACGTCCATTTCCATCTTGAAATGGGTGAATGGTCAAAAACCAAAGGTGCGCAACAGCTGCTTTGATGACCAAATCAATTTCATTTTCCGTGTTGAGCCATTTGAGAAATTGTTGCATTTCAGCTTCGATCAAAACTGCTTTGGGCGCTTCAAAATGGATTTTTTCTTTGCCAATCGAACCTGAAATCACATACATCGGACCTTTGATATCTTTACGCCAATCAGCCACTACGATTTTCGAAATTCCGCTTCGACCAGTTGGAAACAAAGACGCGTTCCAATCAAAAAGTCGTTCTTTGATCAATGGTTCGAAACAATTTTGTGTGGCGTCAAGCATCATTTCTACCATACCTTCCACATTTCGATTCGAAGCAACTATCCCTGCGTTTTCCATTCCCAATTTTGTCGCTATCGAAGATCGAACCTGAGTTGGATTTAAGAATTCACCTTCAATTTCTGCTGATTTTACAACGTCAAGAATCAAATTGTCAAGTAAAGCTTCGTTTTTCAAATCAAAACCATAGGATTCCATTTTACCCATCAATCGACCTTGCAAATTTCTTGCTTCACTCAATTGATTGATAAACAAATCAATATTCCAATAAAAATTGGGCCATTGTTCGTTTTCATGTATGTAAAATCCCATTCGTTGCATAATTTGCTACGAAAATACCACTTATTCGTTGCATTCACAAATTATTCGTTGCATATTTTGCATTGATTAACCTGTTTATTCGTTGCACAAACTGATTTGAGCTGATAATAGAATGTCAAACTGAATTTCTAAAACTGCAATTTGTAAACTAGATTCGGGAAGAATCCTAATTGATACGTTGTACTCAGCTCCTGTTTTTGTCTATCATAACTTTCTGAAAACACATTTTTGTGATTCGTCACATTTTGTAAATCAAGTGAAATGGATTGCGCAACTTTTCGTTTCTTACTGTTTAATGTAAATCCAGCTTTGAAATCTAAACGGTAATAATTTTCATAATTTCCCGAATAAGCATCCGTTGAAAGCACTTCGCGACCCAACGCTTTGGAAGCAACCAAATCGATTGGCGTATAAGCTCTTCCGCCAGCATTTGTGAATTTTACATCCATCGAAAAACGATTTCTATCGTCCTTCCCTACTTTCCATTCTTTACCTGAGAGCACATTGAAAACATATTTACCATTGAAAGCCGTGTTGCGCTCCACTCCATCGCTTCCTTTGTAAGTTGAGTTGTAGACAGATGCTGTAAACAGTCCATAATATCCCTTGCTAAAGAACTTTTCGACAGTCAATTCAATTCCATAATTTGTTCCAATTCCGTTGTTTACCAAACTATCAGTCAAATCTGTTTTGAAAGTAGACCCCGTATTGAGCATTGAATAACTGCTTGAAAAAGTTGTGATTGGAACATTGTAAATCGATTGATAATAGACTTCCGTTTTGATTCTCCAATCATTGAACGGTTGAATATTGTAGCCCAAAACCAAATGATGACTTTTCGTGAAATCTAAATTTTGATTGTTGTAAACCGTATTTCCACTTGCATCTTGAGACTGCAAAAAGTAAACGTTAATTGGTTGCATTTGCGCATGTAAACCGTAACCAAAATTCAAACTGCTTTTATTGGTGACATTGTAAACCAATCCTAATCGCGGCTCAACTGATGTTGAATTATTCAAGAAGAAAACTTGCGAATGAAGTCCAGCATTTAAAGTCAGTTTACGTGAAATCGAAAACTTCAAATGCGTATAAACTTGTGCTAAATTGGTTGTTTTTTGAAAATCCCAAATTTGCTTTTCGGACGCAAAAATATTGTCTTTGGTTTTGTAAAATAAATCTAAACCAATGACCTCATCTTGAAATCCAACTTTGAAAAACAAGCGAGAATTGATTTTTAAATTGTAATTGCTGCTCAAATAATAAGTCGTTTTGGCCACATTGCTCACTTCACGGGTGAAAGTGCTATCAACCATTTTGTCAAAGTCATACGCAGTTTGATCATTGCTCGCATAATTGATTCCAACTGTCGACGAAATAAAAGATTTTGAATTGATTTGTTTGAAATGAGTGATTCCACCAATGCCAATTTTACTCGCGAAATCGACTTGATTTCCACCGCCATAAAGCGTATTTGAAGAACCGCCACCAATTTTGATTGTGCTGGACGCCAAAACACCAAACATCGAAAATCGTCCCAATTTTGTATTGCCACTATTCAACTTAAAAGAAAGATCTTGGTAGGTTGGCGTTGCTGTCGTTCCAATATCAATTCCAACTGCTTGTGCAATTCCTGCCAATGAATAGCGGTAACCGACCAAGTACGAAGCATCGCTTTTTTTGCTAAATCGACCTTCAGTTGTTAATTCTAAACCAGTAATTACACCCGTTTGAATGGTAGTTTCTCGTTTTTTATTGTTCCCATTTCTCAATCCTAAATCAAAAACGCCTGAGGTTGCATTTCCATATTCTGCAGGAAAAGCGGAAGTGAAAAAATCTGAATTTTTCAACAAATTGGTATTCAAAGCACTTACGGCGCCACCAGTTGTTCCAACGGAAGCAAAATGATTGGGATTCGTAACATTCATTCCATCAATGCGCCACAATACACCAACTGGCGAATTTCCTCGAATAACGATGTCGTTACGGCTGTCGTCAGGTGCACTTACTCCTGCAAAATTAGCTGCCAATCGTGCTGGATCACTTCTTCCTCCTGCATAGCGATTCACTTCTTCCATGGAAAAAGTTCTGGCGCTCACCGTTGCCAATTTATTGATTGTTCCGCCTTTGCTTATGGCACTTACAGTTACTTCACCAAGTTGTTCGTATTCCTCTTCCAAAGCTATATCCAAGATTACTTCTTTCCCAGAAGTGACAACCACATTGGGCATAGTAATGGTTTTGTAGCCAGGAAAAGTGATTTTAATTTCATATCGATCCGGTGGAATATTGGCTAAAATATAATTCCCCAAGGAATCTGAATTCACTTTCATTTGGAGTGAAGGAATTTGAATGGTCACTCCTATCAATGGATTTTGCGAAAGCTTATCAGCGATGTTTCCGCGGATGTTTTGGGTATTGTTTTGTGCAAATGAAATGGCTGGTATCATCACCATTAGAAAAAGAAAAAGAAATCGAATCATCTATATTTTTTTGATGTAAAACGTTGAAGAAAATGCTCCAACAAAAATGATAGATGTCCAATTTTGAGTTATCCTTTAAAAATTGGATGAAATTATGTGGAAAATATCTTTTTTCAAATTCATATAATGGTTTGTAAAATAATTGCTATCCTTGGTTTTTGTCAAGGTCCGTCAGCTGACGGACGCATGCCAAAAACGTTCAATTATCCTTGTTTTCGCAACGGTTCTTGGGAACCGTTGCTAGTAATATTTGGTACCTACCGGCACCAATTGTGATGAATTGAATTTATTAAAACTATTTTGCCAAAAGAAATTCCAATGGAATATTAAATCTTTTGCTCCACGCTTTTTCGCTGTGGTCTTCGCCGGGAAAATATTTGCTCATCCAATTAGCGGATGTAAAACCTTTAGAAATCATCACTTTGTCCACTTTTTGCTGAATTGCAGGATACAAAGCATCTAAGGTTTGATCTCCATAGTCGAAATACAATTTGTGTTTTTTGGGTGAAGGGAGATTTTTGTGCAAATATTTTAGAAAAGCATCTGGCATTGGATTGTTATCCAAAGTAAATGTTCCTACCCAATGTGTGGAGAGACACGCTGCACCACCGAAAATTTTGGGATATTCGCAAATGGCATACATTGAAATCAAACCGCCCATGCTGCTGCCAGCGATAAAAGTGTTTGCGCGGTCTTTTTGGACCGAATAATTATTATCAATAAACGGTTTCAGTTCTTTGACAATAAACTTTAAATAATTGTCTGAATTGGGTTGAAAAACATCTTTGATTCTTCCTGAACTTTTCAGTTGAGCACTGACTGTATCTTTCTCAATTTGTGTTAATTGCTCGAACGGCTTTTGCGGAAAATAATCTGGGTGACGCGTTTCTCCGCCATTCCAAATACCAACGACAATAAACTTTTTCGTTTTGTTTTCAGTCATCAATTTCGTACCAGTATCGTCCACATCCCAAGCTTGCTTGTTCCAGCACAATGCAGGGTCATACAGCATTTTTCCGTCATGCATATACAAAACGGCGTATTTCAAAGTATCGGAATAACCTTCAGGCAACCAAATGTCCACGTTTCTTGCGGTGACAAATTTGGATTTAAAATTTTCAAGACGTACAATTTTTCCGCTTGACACCGCAGGAATTTGTGCTTTGATTTGAAATGAAATCATAAAAAGAAGAATCGAAACAACAAATAGATTTTTCATGTTAAAAAAAATACTATTTCGCTTTTATCACTCCTTGGTCAATCAACATTTGAAAAGAATCTTCCATCGTTTCTTTCAAAGGTCTGAAAGTCATTCCCAATTCGCGTTTGATTTTAGAATTGTCGGCATTCCATGGAACGTTGACGTTGTTACGGACAAATTTTCTGCTGAATAATTTATTCACCATCGGGCCAAAAACCACCAGCAACCATTTCGGTAAGGCTTTTTTCGGCAATGGAAATTTGTCTCCATATTTTGGCAATAAAACAGCTCCCAAAGCAACAAAATCGGTATTGTAAGCTGAAGTGATGTATCTTCCTTGCGCTTCAGGTGTGAATCCAGCGCGGAAATGTGCTTCAGCAACGTCCCTTACATCTACAACGCCCATTCCCATTTTAGGTGCACCCATTTTCATTTGTCCGTCTCCAAACATTTTCATGATATTTGCACTTTCAGAAGTCGTGAATTTTGGATTCAACTCTGGTCCTAAAACCAAACTCATGTTGATGGTGACCAAATCCCAACGGTCTTGTTTTTTGTTCATTTCCCAAGCTTTCTGCTCAGCCAAGGTTTTTGAATAAGAATATGGTTGATATTCCAGCGAAGAAGTTGTATTCCAAACATCTTCCGTCAAAACTCCTCCAGGTGCATTCACAGTATCGATTGCATCTGTGTAAATCGCAGCACAACTGCTCGTGTCCACAACTCTTTTTACAGATTCAACTTCATTTACAGAATTCAACACATTTTCAGTTCCTTTCAAAGCTGGGTCGATTAATTCTTTTTGTGGATCTTTCACAGAAGTTGAGAATGGTGAAGCCGTATGATAAACCAATTCGCAACCTTGCATCGCCTCAGTATAAGCGCCAGGCGTCAATAAATCCGCTTTAAAAAATTTAATTTCACCTTTCGAATTATTAGCAGCATCAATCAAATGTTGCACTTTCTTCAAATCGTCTGGATTTCTTACCGCCGCATGTACGGTCAATCCCTCATCCAATAATCTTTTTACAATCCAACTTGCTACATATCCATTTGCACCAGTGACCATTACAGGTTTTGATTTATCTATTTGCGTCATTTTAAAATACTTTTGATTGAATGAAGTACGAATTTACGAAAAGTTAATTGAACTTAGTAAACAATATTTTTTGTGCTTAAAACTCGAAATATCAAACTCACTCAACCACCAATTTCGTCGAATAAACCGCACCTTTCTCGTGCGCAACTTCAACAAAATAGATTCCTTTTTTGAATTTACCGGCGTCGATAATCGCTTGTCCGTTTTCTAATTTTCCTTTCAAAACAATTTTCCCTTCGGCGCTCACTACGCTAAAATCTTTTTGAGCGCATTGGAAACATTCGATTTTAAAACTGTCTTTCGTTGGGTTTGGATAAATGGTCAAATTGGGATTATCTAATTCTTTGATTTCCGATGTTAAAACTGGAAACAAATACTTGTAACCAGCGCCAAATTCTCGTTTCCAATACCATTCGCTGTGCTGTCCGTCGGCATGCGTAACTAAATTAACTGTTTGTGCGCTCACACCTTTGTTGATGAATGCGTTTTTGGCATCTTGCATGTCGCCCACCATGGAAGTTGATTCAGTGGTTCCACCCAAAAAGTACAAGCGAAGTGGCGTATTCGCAAAGTTTTTACTGTTGATGAAATTCAAAACATCCGTTTTCGCAAACCAAATCGAAGGCGAAAAAATGCCCGCTTTTCCAAATGTTTGTGGATAAGCCGCAACACCGTATAGCGAAATCAATGCGCCCATCGAACTGCCAAACAATGCAGTATTTTGTGCATCTGTTTTTGTTCTATAATTGGCATCAATGTATGGTTTCAAAGTGTTTTTGATGAAATCGATGTATTCATCGCCTTGTCCGCCGCCATATTGCGCATTTACCCAAGGCGAATATTCATTGATGCGTTCCGAACCGCCATTATCTATTCCAACGACGATTGCGCCATAATTCCCTTGACTTTGCAAAGCTGCAAGTGTTTCATCAACTTGCCATTCACCTGAAAAAGAAGTATTTTGATCAAATAAATTCTGACCATCGTGCATGTACAAAACCGGATAATTCTTGGTCGTCGCAGTGGCATAATCACTTGGCAGATACAACCAAATTTTTCTGTAACGATTCAATTCTGGCATAAAAAAATTGGTTGAAAGAATTTGAACATTGCCATTGGCTGTGCTCATTCCACCAGCGGGCAAATCTTCCCAACCGGCAATCGTAAGATCTAAAGTTGAACCATTCGCTGTATTGTAAGTTCTATTCGGCAAATATCCACTTTGCGCGGTTCCTTCTGGCGTGTCCCAATTTCCGCGGTTAAATTTAAACTCAATTGTTCCTGAAACATTGGTCAACACAATTTGTCGTGTGCCGTTTTGTTGCACTTGCATGATTGCTGTTGAACTTCCAACTGCCCAATTATTAAACGTTCCACAAATGTAAATCTGATCGCTCACAGGCGTGTTGGTAGGAATCGAAGTAAGCGTAATGGTCAAATCAATCGCAAAAGAAGAAAGTCCGAAGCAAATGCTAAAAATCAGGAAAGTAAAATTTTTCATGGTGTTGGGATTATAATTCAAATTTATTCAATTATTTAGGAATTTGCAAGAAAGTTTGTCGAAGTATTTTATTGCTCCAATATACTTACTTTTTGCTTTTTACCGTTTCCTGTTCCGAATTATATGCTTCCATCATAACTTCATATTCTGATTTTATTTGATGATCAGAAGATTCATTTGAATTATATTTATAATCTGAAGTTTCTTTTTGCATTTTCTTTTCAATTATATCTATTTTTTTGTCGATTTTCGAAAGGTTAGACATATTTTTCTCAATCGCAATCATAGTTTTAGCAATTTGATAGGACGTTGTCAAAGTATTCGCTAGTTCATTCATTTCTTTCTCAGAAAGTTTATATTTTGACTTGTATTCATCATAATCCAACTTCATATAATCTTCCAAGCTTTGTTGTACTTTTTTTGAATTTGTTACAATTCCAGTTTTATACTTTGTCAAACTATCTGAAACAGCATTATATTCTTTTTCCTGTTCAGACAGTTGTTTATTTGACAATGTGCACGCAGGAAGAAAAATGAGAATGAAGAGTTTATTTTTCATATTATAAGATTTTTAAATTTCAAATTCTGGCAAAAAATTAAATTCGAAAGTTAAATGTAAAATATTGATAATCTTAGTTTCATCGCTATTTGTTTTGAATTTAATATTATTGCTCTTTTTCGAAAAATAATGCCGTAGTTTCCTTTTAATCTACAATTTGTAGCCGTAATCAAATATTTTTTTGAAACATCTATCGATAAACACTCCTCAATTCATAATTTGAGCTTCTTCCTCCACTTGCTTCTTTTTGCAAGATATCCTTTTTGATCAAATCTTGAATATCACGAAGCGCGGTATCTTGTGAACATTTATTCATCTTTCCCCATTTTGTAGTTGTTAATTTGCCATCAAAACCATCCAACAATCTGTTGATTATTTTTCGCTGCCTATCGTTCAACACGGTAGCTGCATGTATTTTCCAGAATTCTGCTTTGCTAAGAATTAACGCTAAAGTTTCTTCGGTTGATTCAATTGCATTGATTAAACATTGTAAAAACCACAAAATCCATTCTGTAATGTCTGAAGTTCCTTTTTGTGACTTTTCAAGTTTTTCATAATACTGCTTTCTTTCAATTCTAATTTGAGCAGACATACTATAAAAACGCTGAATACTCTTGTCAGAACGCGCCAAAATCATATCTGTTATTGCCCTTGTGATTCTTCCATTTCCATCGTCGAATGGATGTATTGTCACGAACCAAAAATGAGCAATTGCTGCTTTAAGTACCAAATCTAATTCATGGTCATTTTCAAACCAACTTAAGAATTTTGCTACTTCAGCTTCGATTCTCTCAGAACTTGGAGCTTGAAAATGAACTCTTCCTCTCCCCATTGGTCCTGACACAACTTGCATCGGACCTGTAGTGTCTTTTCTCCAATCAGCAACTGTGATTTTATAGATATTACTATAACCTGAAGGAAATAACGCTGAATGCCAACCAAATAATCTTTCTTTTGTTAGTGGAAAATGAAATCTTTGTGTCGCGTCTAGCATCATTTCAACGATTCCATCCACATGTCGTCCTGTTTCTACTGCAACGGCGATATCAATTCCTAATCTACGTGCGATGGACGAACGTACTTGCTCTATTTCTAAAAATTCACCTTCAATTTCAGATGATTTTACAACATCTAATGTGAGCGTATTAAGCACTGCTTCATTCTGCAAATCAAAACCAAGCGCTTCCATTTTTCCAAAAAGTCTGCCTTGAAGATTTCTCGCCTCGCCAAGTTTTATCATCACTTGCTGATTGTCCCAAGTAAAATCTGTCCAACTTCCTATTTCGTGTATATAGACTCCCATTCTCCGCAAATTATGCGGTAAATATACAACTTATTCTCCGCAAAACAAAATATTCTCCGCAAATCATGCGGTGATTAAAGTAGATAATCTCCGCATACTTGATTTGTTTTAAGTTAAAAAATCCATTCCAGAAACAGAACCAACGTCAAAATCCTTCCAAAAATCAATTCACAAAAAAAATCCCCGCTCAAAATTGAACGAGGATTTATTTAGATTTTATGACTTTAAGATGTTAAGATATTAAGAACAGACCGCTTCAAATTCTCTGAAAATCTTCAAATAAATCCAAAAACTAAGAAAATTTTAAAGTCTATTGTCTTTAGTCTAATGTCTATTATCTTTCGTCTCCTTATGCTTCTTTCTTCTCTGGTCTTGGCAACAACACTTTACGAGAAAGTTTCCACTTCTTCGTTTTTTCGTCTTTACCCATCACTTTGAAACGAACCATGTCTCCTTCTTTGCAAACATCTTCCATTTTAGCGATTTTGTCCCAGTTGAATTCTGAAATGTGAATCAAACCGTCAGTTCCTGGAAGAATCTCAACGAAACATCCGTAAGCTTGTAATGATTTGATTTTTCCTTCGTATTCAACACCAACTTCAACTGTTGGAGGGAAAGCGATCAATTTGATTCTTCCAACTGCAGCATTCATATCGTCTGCGTTGTTAGACATCACTTGAACTCTTCCTTGTCCGCCTTCCAATTCTTCGATTGTGATCACCGTGTTGGTTTCTTTTTGCATCGCTTGGATGATTTTTCCACCAGGTCCGATAATCGCACCAATCATTTCATTCGGAACGTTAAACGCTTCGATTCTTGGAGTTTGTGGTTTGAATTCAGGATTTGGTACAGCAATAGTTTCAACAATTTTATTCAAAATGTGTAAACGTCCTGCTCTCGCTTGTTCCAATGCTTGAATCAATACTTCGTATGGTAAACCATCCACTTTGATGTCCATTTGACAAGCGGTGATTCCTTTAGAAGTACCAGTAACTTTGAAATCCATATCTCCCAAGTGATCTTCATCACCTAAGATGTCAGATAATACAACAAATTTACCATCGTCAGCGATCAATCCCATTGCGATACCAGAAACTGGCGCTTTGATTTGAACACCTCCGTCCATCAAAGCCAACGTTCCAGCACAAACGGTTGCCATGGATGATGAACCGTTAGATTCTAAAATTTCAGAAACCAAACGAATCGTGTATGCATTGTCATCAGGAAGTACGTTTTTCAACGCTCTCAATGCCAAGTTTCCGTGACCAACTTCACGTCTTGAAGTTCCACGCAATGGTTTCGCTTCTCCAGTTGAAAATGGTGGAAAATTATAGTGTAACATGAATTTTTCTGTTCCACGGAAAGTAACTCCGTCTAACAATTGCTCATCCATTTTACCACCCAAAGTCAAAGTTGTCAATGATTGCGTTTCACCACGTGTAAACACAGCAGAACCGTGAACCATTGGTAAATAATCAACTTCTGCCCAAATTGGTCGAATTTCGTCGAATTTACGACCATCTAAACGTTTTCCTTCGTGCAACATGACATGACGAACCGCTTTCTTTTTCACTTCAGAGAAGTAAACTGAAATAAAACTGCTCACTTCAGACAATTCTTCTTCAGACAAAGTTGCTTTAAATTCGTCTTTCACTGCGTTGAACAATTCAGTTCTTGTCGCTTTAGAAGCAATTCCTTGACGTGCAATTTCTCTACATTTTTCCATGCAGAATTCGTAAACACGTGCTTTGATATCTTCATTGTGTGTTTCGTGAGAGTAAACTCTTTTTGGACTCGCAGCAGGAATCAACGCAGCTAATTCCAATTGGAATTGACATTGTTCGATAATAGCAGCGTGAGCGATTTTAATCACTTCAACCATTTCCAATTCAGAGATTTCTTTCATTTCACCTTCCAACATCACGATGTCTTTGATTGTACCAGCAATCATAATATCGATGTCAGAATCTTTCATTTCAGAAACTGTTGGGTTGATGACATACTCGCCGTTTACACGACCAACACGTACTTCAGACATTGGCCCGTTGAAAGGAATGTTTGAAACCGCAATTGCAGCAGAGGCAGCCAAACCACACAACGCATCTGGTTGGTGTTCGCCATCATAAGCCAACAATTGAATCATCAATTGTACTTCAGCATGGTAATCATCTGGGAAAAGTGGACGCAAAGCGCGGTCAACCAAACGCATGATTAAAACTTCACCATCTGAAGGTCTTGCTTCTCTGCGGAAGAATCCACCAGGGATTTTACCTGCAGCTGCAAATTTCTCTTTGTAGTCTACCGTCAACGGTAAAAAATCTACTCCATCTTTCGCTTCCGGAGCAGCAACCACAGTTGCCAACATCACGGTGTTGCCCATTTGTAACACTACGGAGCCGTCAGCTTGTTTTGCCAACTTGCCTGTCTCGATGGAGATTTCTTTTCCTCCGGTAGTGATGGACCTTTTTGTTCCTATGTTCATATTTGTATTATTACAATTTTTTTTAGACAATAGACATTAGATATTAGACTATAGACTTTGAAGTCTGTTTTCTGTTATCGAGCGTCTGTTGTCTTTTTTTAGACTAAAGATTAGAGACTTTAGACACTAGACTTTTTTAGTCTTTTGTCTGGTATCTGTCGTCTTTTGTCTTTTGTCTGTTTTTAGATTTGAGAAATTAGACTGTCTTTCATCTATTGTCTTCTGTCTAATGTCTAATGTCTAATGTCTTTCTTCTTGTGTCTTTTAAAAAATAGAAAAGGCAAACGAATTACTTCGATTGCCTCTCCTGTTCTTTTTGTGCCAAAGTTATTAACGACGTAAGCCAAGTTCTTTAACAATTGCACGGTATCTTGAAATTTCTTTTTTCTTCAAGTAATCCAACAAACTTCTTCTTTTACCTACTAATAATTGAAGAGATCTTTGCGTAACGTAATCGTGACGATTTTTCTTCAAGTGCTCAGTCAAGTGAGAAATTCTGTAAGTAAACAAAGCGATCTGACCTTCTGCAGACCCAGTGTTTGTTGCTGATCCTCCGTGTTTTTCGAAGATTGCAGTTTTGTTTTCTGGTGCTAAATACATGCTAAAATTAATTAATGTTTATTATGTAGTCATTATTGACGGGGCAAAGATAGTCATTTATTTTTAAAACTTGAAAGTTTTTTTGAGACCATAGATATTAGACCATAGATATTAGACCATAGACAATAGACTTTTTAATTTTCTTGAATTTTTAGAATTATTCTAAAGTAAGGAAATTATTGTAATAATTTAGTCTAATACTTGCTTTACAACGGTTCTGCAGGCTAACATCTTAAGTCTTGAAAAAAAAAGTTACTTTTGAACCACAATGAATCAAAACAAATCCTTTTTGCGCAATATTTTGGTGAAATCTATTTTTGGATTGTTTATTATGCTTTGGGTGAATGTTGGATTCTCGCAAGTTGAAAATGCGAATAAAGTTTCTAAGAAAATTACAAACACCGTTTTGGCGCCTTATCAAACAAAGGAAAAACCAAAACGTAAAATTTTGAACTTAGAATCTGCAAAAATCACCACCAAACTAAATCCTTTGACTTATTTGGCTGCAGGTTTAATGTACACCTACCAAAATGTGCTTTCTGAACAAATTTCCGCGAGTTGTACTTACGAAATAAGTTGTTCTGAAATGACTAAAAAGTCTATTGAAAAACATGGACTAATCAAAGGAACGCTCATTGGATTGCATCAATTAACCAATTGTTCAAGATCAATTATCAAAGACCACTGCGATCATGTAATTTCTCCTGACAACAAAATAATCAATCGCGTTGAATAAAATTTTAAATACCTGCGCTTTCGTTGTTGTCCTGATGGTAAACAATCTCTTTGCACAAATTGATTTACCTTTTGTTTCACATTTAGGAAAAAGCAATTTGGAACGAGAGCATTTATCATATCTGAAAAGTGTAAACGAAACAGACAGTGTATGCTTCCAATTTGCAAAGTATTACTTACAATATCCGGATGATTCACTGTTTTTCATTTATTTCAAAAAATCCAGTGATCAATTTTTGAAAGATTCAAATGCTGTGAATTTTGCAAGTATTCAATTTACACAAAACTCGAAAAGCAGTTTTTGGTTTGACACCTGTTTGAATCAAAAAGCAGAAATTCCTCGAATTACCCAACAATTGTCAATAATTCAAAGTTCTATTAGCAATCCTAAAGAATTTGATTTCAATTTACTTCCAGAAAAATTACAAGTAGATTTTCAAAAATACCAGAAAATTTCTTCTAAAAAACCAATTGTTGCGCTTTCACTATCGGCAGTAATTCCGGGATTAGGGAAGTTGTATATTGGAAGTAGTAAGTCATTTGCTCTAACCTTGCTTTCCATGACTGTTTTGGGACTTCAAAGTTATGAAAGTTACCACAGCAAGGGCATTGCACATCCTTTGACAATTGTCAATTTAGGCTTTTTTACAACTTATTACGCGGTAAATTTACTGGGAAGTTACAGAGAAACAAAACTGAAAAAGAAAGAAATTAAAACCCAATATCTCATCAATGCGACCAATTATTATCATTATAAATATCGTCCTTCTTTGTATTGAAAGCTGTTATGCTCAGCAAAATTTCGAAAAAGACTTGTTAGATTTCGAAAGAAGCATTTTTCAAACTTCAGACACTTGGAAGAAAAATGAATTGCTTGTTCAAAAAATTCAATTTCTTGCAAAGGCTGATTCAATCGATTTAAAACTGCAAGCAGAAATAGAACGCGTTGACCCCTACTATTTGTCTGATTCAATGCGTCAAATATTCACTTGGAATGCGATGTTGGTTTCCTTTTTCAATAAGGAAATTTCATTGACAGTTTATTACATTGAATCCTTTGAAAAATTGGAAAAAGAACCTTCAACCGGATTTTTGGCGCTGAAATATTTGACCTATTTGGAATACGACACCACCACTGCTTCTCAACTTAAAAAGGAATTGATATCAAAAGATTCTATTTTTTACGGATTGAATTGCATTGACGAAATCAAAACATACGAAATGCGAAACAAGAAAATGAAACTCTATGCAGCATTTATTCCCGGAGCAGGAATGATGTTGAATGGAAATGTTGGTAAAGGATTGATTTCTTTATCGCTCAATACAGCAACAATTTTAGCACTTGCTTACTTGATCAAAGGGAATTTGTATATCAATGCTGTCAGTTGGGGCACTAACTTAGTGGGGAAATTTTACATTGGAGGTACCAATTTGACTCGAACATTGATTGCAAAGAGAGAATCATCACAAAAAAATAAGCTCGCACAAACATGCGAGCTTACAATTGAAAATATCTTTAAGAAATATCCTTTAGAATTTCGATAAATTATTTAGTGATCTTAATTGTTCCTAGGTAACCAGTACCTTTTCTAAAATCACCACTCAAACCAACATAATAGAGCATCGGAAAACAAACAAGTGAAGCCGTACAACCTGCTGCAGTCAATAAAGGTTTAAATGTAATTCGAGAAGAGTTTATGAAATATTGATTATCATAAACTTGAATTGAAAGTGGATTTACGGATTTTCTATCTTTTTTCTCCACACTTGCAGAGTTAACAGTTACTTCCTTTTTACTTGAATTTCCTGATTTCTTGTCAAAGCTTGCATATTCAAATTTGTCACGAATTTCAGCATTCTTTTTTGATTTTTTTCCTGATTTTGAATTCGCATCCGCTTTCATTGTGGAACCGTAGATTACATAAAAGTTATTTGGATCTGAAACCACACGTAAATCTTTTATGCTTGTACCACTGTATGTAATTGATCGATCAATATTTGAAGCCCAAACAATATCGCCTTTGGTGTTTAAGTTGAACGCAGTTACATTTCCCTTGCTACAATAATACCTTGTTGTACAAGAAGTTCCACCACTTGAATTGGTTGTACATGTTGTCACAGAGTAGTTATACATTTTCGAACAAAAAAGTACAATATGGTCTTTGTCAAGGATTTTAGCTAACTCGATTTGATAATGGTCATCTAATGCTTCCTCATCCATTTTTTTAGCTTCTGCACCTTTACCTTTTCTTTTATCTTTTTTCGAAACTCTCGTTGTTTTTTTGTCTTCAACATCATTCTTAAAAAGTTCGTCTAGCGTACTTTTATCAAAGTAAGAATAATTTGGCTCTGTCATTTCACCACCTTTGATTGTTGTGAAGAAAATTCCATGAGTTCTATTTCCTGAAGGATCTTTTTCCATGTCATTGAAGAAACCATAAAGTCGAATATCATCACCTTCATTAACCAAATTGAAATTGAAGACATTCATTCCATCGTACTTAATAGTATATAAATCAGTCTCACTTGTCTCAACATCAACAATATTTAAAATCGAATAAGAAGTATGTTCTCCTTTTTTAGCTTGCTTACGCTCTTCTTTTGACATGGAAACATTTGTTTTAATGTACAACTTTCCGTCTGGAGTAAATTGATATTCTGAAGTAAGTCCGTATGATCTGGAAATTTTGATTACATCCATATCAAATTTTCCTTTATTCGTTTCCTTAAATTCACTATCGATTGTAATATACTCGAATGCAATACTTTCATTTTTATTTTGACCTGTTTCACAGCCGATTAAAACATTGGTCTCATCTGATTGAGAATTCTTAATAACAACAGAAAATGCACCAAAACTAGATTGTTTAGTTGAAGGATTTTTGAATGCAACCACTTTTTTGAGTTTGACTTTTTTTCCTAATTCCAAGTCAAATGATTCTGCATAAACTTCTACTTGATCTTTGGTTGATTTAGTCCAAAAAACAATTAATTCATCTTTCAATACAATTACTTGATTGAATAACATTCCTTTTAGTTTACTAGATCTTGATTTATCTTTAGGACTGTTCAAGACAATTTCATCCACTTTTTTCATTGTCTTACGATCGAATGAAAGCAATTTGATTTTCTTGTTCTGCTTTTTCGGTCTGTATGCAAGGTTTTTATACAAACCATAAACATAATCCTCAGATGACCCAACAAAATCATTAAAGAATCCATCTTTAGAATTGTCATAAGTCATTTTGCTTGACCACTTTAACTCAAGGGTTTGAGCAGAAAGTTGGGGGAAAATTGAAGCTGTAAAGAAAAGTAAGGCAATAAATTTTTTCATATTTTTTTTGTAATTTTTAACAATATTAATAAAAATCAAATGATGGACAAAAATTTTTATTCTGCTGTCGATTGAAATTCAGGGATCCAATCTTCAAAATTGAACTCTAAAATGCATATCGATGTTTAAAATGGACTCTAATAATGAACCTATTATACTTTAGAATTGAAAAAGAATTTCATTTATTCAATTTCTATTTCTCCTTTTTCAAGCAAAAAATACTTAATTCAAGTGTATATTCTTCTTAAATAAAATGATATCCACAACAAAAATCAACGCATTTTCTGACGTTTTAACAAATACTTGAGGAGCACATCGTCGTAACCTGCTTCAATATCTGCAGGCATAAAATCAATTTTGTAATTCGCACATTTCAACTTGATTTGCTCAAAATATGCTTGAATGGCTTCTGCATACTTTTCTTTCATTGCCGCAGGTTGCAATTTCAATCGTTCACCCGTTTCCATGTCCACCAAAGTATATGGCCGATTTTCTAATTCAAAGTCAATTTCTGTTTTCTTGTCAACCACATGAAAAACAATAACTTCGTGTTTGTTGTGTTTCAAATGTTGCAAAGCTTGAAAAAAGGCTGCTTCTCTTTCTGGATCATCCATTAAATCAGTGAAGATGACCACCAAACTTCGCTTGTGACACAATTCTGCAATGTCGTGCAAAGCTTGAATTGAATTGGTGCTTTTTTTCTCAGATTCATTGTAGATTTTCAAGTGTTTTTCCAATTCACTGTACAAATATCGGTGATGTGTTACGGAAGATTTGGCTTGTGTTTGCAAATCCAATTTATCTGTAAACAAAGAAATTCCAACAGCATCACGTTGACGCTTTAACAATTCGATAATCGATGCAGCGGCGTAAACTGAAAATTCTAATTTTGAAACCGGTTTGTGTTGCGGAAAAAGCATAGAACTGGAACAATCAATCACGATTTGGCATCGCAAATTTGTTTCTTCCTCGTACTTTTTGGTAAACATTTTATCTGTTCTGGCTGCCAACTTCCAATCAATGTGACGCGTCGATTCGCCAGTATTGTATAATCGATGTTCAGCAAATTCAACAGAAAAACCATGAAAAGGACTTTTGTGCAAACCTGTAATAAAACCTTCAACCACTTGTTTAGCAAGCAATTCAAGATTTCCAAAATTGGCCAATTTCAGGCGATCAATGGTCTTATTCATGTCCCGAAAATACGGATTTTTTTTCAAAATCAGGTCAAAACAAACATTTTCGGTCTTTAAATAAAGAGGTGCTAGCCCCTCTAAATTGTGTTTTAAAAGCCCGTAATTTTAAGATATTCAAATTCTAATACAAGTAACAATGAACAAAATTTTACTTTTTCTCTGCGCAATGATTATCAATAGTGGTTTTTCGCAAGTGACCTACAACGTTTTCAATGCTGATTTTAGTACGCCAAATTCATCAACTTGGAACAATGGAACTGATGTAGCAATCGGTTCTTCCATTTGGAAAATTGCCAACAACGGAAACTGTGGTGGACGTTTGAATTCTGGTTATCTTGAAATTACAACTAGACGATCTAGTTCAGCACATGGTCAAGGATTTGCTTATGTCGAATCAAGTGGTACAAATTCGCAATATAATAACACCTATTACAATTCAACACTTGCTAGTAATCAAGGAATTGTAACTTGGACTTTCAATATGCGCAGAGAAACTTCCGTAAGTACTTCAAGCGGATTTAGTTGCTCTAGTTCCTCTAGTCAGAATTATATTACAACAGGTTTGGCTTTTATTTTGGCTAGTTCTGAATCTGGTGGGATTTTAAGCTCAACAAGCAATTGTAATCAAAATGC
Source organism: Flavobacteriia bacterium (assembly GCA_947462925.1). GTDB lineage: Bacteria > Bacteroidota > Bacteroidia > Flavobacteriales_D > Crocinitomicaceae > JAQVCM01. The sequence continues at coordinate 18,413 of CANHQP010000042.1, forward strand.
AACTGCGGATGGTTATGCCGTGATTTTTGGAGGAAATACGAGTGGATCAAGCATTCGTCCACAATTGGTTCGATTTGAAAACGGTTTACACAATGGAAACAGAACTGTAATCGCCAATTGGGGAACTGCGATTCCAATGGCCAACTATATGTCTATCAAGGTAACTTACAATCCTGCAACCAATGCTTGGGGATTACAAGCAAGAAGCGACGGTACGGGATCTTTCGCAAATCCAAATGCTGGAACTTATGGCACAGCTGTTACAGGAACCGATGGTACATACACCAATCAATCTTTGAAATATACTGGCGGTTACATGCAATCAGGTTGTATCGGAAACTGTGATGAAGCTTCAAGTGGCTACATTGCTCGATTTGATAATTTGAATGTTGCAGTTACTATCACAACTCCAAATTTTCAAAGTACTTGGATGTCGTCAGCAATTGACCAAACTTGGTGTGCAGGTGAAACAAAAACTGTTTCTGTAAACGTAAAAAATACAGGTTTACAAACATGGACAAGTGGCGCAACAGGAAACAATGTGAATTTTTCAGCTTGGGGCAGTTGGCAAAGTGGTCGAGATGCGAATCCGAGATTATCTCCTTTTGCAGGGCTGGCAACGAATGGAACGCAAGATGTTTCTTTCACGTTAACAGCACCCACAATTCCAGGAACATATACGATTTATACAGACATAGTTCAAGATGGTTCTTGCTGGTTTGCAGACAATAATGGAACATGCGGTCCAGGAAATACCGAATTTTCTTATACAATCAATGTAATTGCACCTCCTACTGCCCCCACATTCTCCAATTCTGCTTCACTATGCGGAAATGCAGACGCGCAATTTAACGCATCTTCAGGCACAAATAATATTGCTTATTCAATTGAATCAGGTGGAGCAACAGTTAATCCTGCAACAGGTTTGGTTTCAGCAATCACAGGTTCATTTACAATTCGCGCGACAGCAAACAACGCTTGCGGTTCAGCATTTACAGATTTAGCTGTCACAGTTCATCCATCGCCTAGTTTACCAACAATTTCTGCAAGTGGAACTACCAACTTGTGCGACAACGCCACAGTGGAGCTTACATCTTCAGAACCAAATTCAATCGTATGGTCTAACAGTGCTTCGACAGCTTCAATCACAGTGAGTCAAGCAGGAAATTACTTTGTTACCTTCACAGATGCCAATGGATGTTCAGTTAACTCTTTACCAATTTCTGTTACGCAAAATACTTCTCCAGCTATACCGCAAATCAACGCTTCAGGTGCTACGACATTTTGCCAAGGTGGAACTGTTGATTTAAGTACTACTTCAGCAGGAAATTTACTTTGGTCAACAAATGAGACTTCAAATACCATTTCAGTAAGTCAATCTGGCGCTTACACTGTTTCAGCAACGGAAAATGGTTGTACTTCAACCTCTTTACCAATTGATATCTTAGTTACGCAAGGAATCACTGCACCAACCATTGCAGCTTCAGGTCCGATTACTTTTTGTGAAGGTCAATCAGTCACTTTGACATCATCAGAAAATAGTCAAATTCAATGGTCAACCAACGAAACTAGCACATCAATCACAGTAAATCAAACTGGAACTTACAGCGTGACACAAACGATTGGCGGTTGTTCAGCAACTTCAACACCTGTTCAAGTAATTGTCAATCCAAATCCTACAATGCCTACCATTTCTGCATCAGGTTCGACCATTTTTTGTCAAGGAGGAAATGTCCAGCTCTCTTCGTCAGTTTCGACAGGTAATTTGTGGTCAACCAATTCTCAAAACCAGACAATCACTGTTACCAATTCAGATAATTACTTTGTAACGTTTACCGATGCTAACGGCTGTAGTGCCACATCCAATACCATTTCAGTGACTGTAAATCAATTACCTGATGTTCCAATCATTACCGCAAATGGACCATTGACATTTTGTGAAGGCGAAGAGGTAACACTTACATCATCAAATGCAAATGGATTTACATGGACCAATGGTGAAAACACTCAAGCAATTACTGTTTCAAATTCAGGGATTTATGCAGTAACTGTGACCGATCAAAATGGTTGTAGCAACAATTCAGCAAATACAACAGTTACGTCAAATCCACTTCCAAATGCGGTTGCTAGTTTGGCTGCGAATGGTATTTCAATCAATGCAACACACCTTGGTGGAGCCACTTATAAATGGATAAATTGTGCAACAAATACAATAGTTGCAGGACAAACCACAACCAACTTCGCACCAACACAGAACGGAAGTTATGCCGTTATCGTCACAACGCAAGCAGGTTGTACGGATACATCAAATTGTGTTTCCGTAAGTAAATTGTCGATTACAGAATTGAACAGCGATGATTTCACGATTTATCCTAATCCAGCACAAAATGAGATAAATGTTCAATTCAAACAAGGAACAGCGCCAAACTATCTTTTGCAATTGATGGATTTAAATGGCAGAATCATTTCGCGTTTTGAGGTTAAAAACAACATTGAAAAAATCAATACCAAGGAACTGGATCGAGGAGTTTATTTGATTCTCATTCAAAATAATTTGGGAATGACTGTTCAAAAAATTGTGCTCGATTAATTTGAATCAACTACATATTTTAAAACCGGCTAGATTCTTCTGGTCGGTTTTTTATTTGCTCAAAGTTATTTCCAAGTTCCATTTTCGATTAAAATTCTATGCTTTTTAATCTCTTTCAGATAGAGCGCTGCTTCGTATTCTCCATAATTATTGGCAACGAATTTAGCCGCTTTTTTCGCTTGAACATTGGCATCAATTGCATCACCTTTTCTATCTGCGATGTACAAAAACCAACTGTATCTGTCCCACGCATGATAATTCAATTCTCTCGTGCTTCCATTTGTAACAGAATTTAAGTTCACGAGATAAAAGATTGAATATGAATGAACATAGGATAAAATCATAAAAAATAAAAAAGCAATCAAAAAAAAGAAAGATTGAAATTTCAATCGAAATTTGGATTGAAAAATTTTAAAAAGGCTAAAAACAGAAAATCCAAAAACTATAATAAAAAGTAATGGAAAACCAATAATTCTTGGTCCTGCTGGCCAGTATTGAAATCGAAATAAAATATAAACGGCAAATAATGAAAGGGTAAATGTAATCCATGCTTTAATTGAATCTTGTTTCATTTTTTGAAACAAAAATATCAATCCATGAACGAACAATAAAAACGTCCCAAGGATAAAGATGATTGATGCAAAGGGCCAATGAATAAATTTGAAACTAATTCCAATTACAAAAAGAATTACGCCAATGATTTTAAGTGCCTTCATTTGAAAAATTTAGAAGATTGATTTTCATTTATCGGTATAAGGTTACTGATAAATTCTCAATTTGAAAAATGAATGCACTGCCGAGAAGGAATACAACTAGGTTTGAAAAATGTTATTCAAAAAAAAGATACCAGCGCAAAACACTGGTATCTAATTGTATCATTTAATGAAATGAAAACTATTTCAAATCAAATCTATCTGCATTCATTACTTTATTCCACGCAGCGATGAAATCTTTTACAAATTTCTCCTTCGCATCACTACTTGCGTAAACTTCAGCCAAAGCGCGTAGTTCAGAATTGGAACCAAAAATCAAATCAACTCTTGTAGCAGTCCATTTTACATTTCCAGTTGCTCTATCTGAACCTTCAAAAAGATCTTTGGTTTCGTTTTTTGCTTTCCAAACTGTATTCATATCCAAAAGGTTGACGAAAAAATCATTGGTTAATGAGCCAATTTGTTGAGTCATAACTCCCTCTTTAGAAGCATTATAATTGGCATCTAACATTCTTAATCCACCTACCAAAACAGTCATTTCTGGTGCAGTCAACTTAAGCATTTGTGCTTTGTCAATCAACAGTTCTTCAGCTGAATAGGTGTATTGTGTTTTCATGTAATTTCTAAATCCATCTGCCATTGGCTCTAAAAATGCCACTGATTTGATATCTGTTTGTGCTTGAGTAGCATCCATTCGTCCAGGAAGAAATGTTACTTCCATTGGAAATCCTGCATTCTTTGCAGCCAATTCAATAGCGGTATTTCCACCTAATACAATTAAATCTGCCATTGAGATTTTTTTAGTAGTGGATTTAGCATTGAAATTTGTTTGTATTTTGCTTAAAACACCCAACACTTTTTTCAATTGCGTAGGGTTGTTCACCTCCCAATTCACCTGAGGTTCAAGCTGAATACGTGCACCATTAGCTCCTCCCCTTTTATCTGAGCCTCTAAATGTAGATGCAGATGCCCAAGCAGTTTCAACCATTTCATTGATTGTCAAACCAGAATTTAACAGCATTTTTTTCAACTCTTCGATATCAGAAGTATTTACTAATTCATGATTCAAAGCTGGAATTGGATCTTGCCAAATTAAATCCTCTTTCGGAACCTCTGGTCCCAAATACAAATCGTTTGGTCCCATATCGCGATGCGTCAACTTGAACCAAGCGCGCGCAAAAGCATCTTCAAATTCTTTTGGATTTTCATAAAATCTTCTAGATATCTTTTCGTATGCAGGATCAAATCTCAAAGAAAGATCGGTTGTTAGCATGGTTGGCAATTGTTTTTTGGACGGGTCAAATGCATCAGGCACGCTTTTGATGCCTTCTTTAGCAACCCATTGGTTAGCGCCAGCAGGACTTTTTGTCAATTCCCATTCGTTCTCAAAAAGATTCGTGAAAAAACCATTTCCCCATTTGGTTGGCGTTGATGTCCAAGTAACTTCCAATCCAGAAGTGATAGCATCGGCCCCTTTTCCAGATTTATAAGTGCTTTTCCACCCAAATCCTTGTTCTTCAATACTTGCTGCTTCAGGTTCTGGTCCAACATGACTAGCAGGACCTGCTCCGTGCGTTTTTCCGAAAGTGTGTCCTCCAGCAATCAACGCCACAGTTTCCTCATCATTCATACCCATGCGACCAAAAGTTTCTCTGATGTCTTTTGCTGCTGCTACTGGATCGGGATTACCATTAGGTCCTTCAGGATTAACGTAAATCAAACCCATTTGCACTGCTGCCAGCGGATTTTCCAATTGACGATCACCAGTGTATCTTTTATCTTCTAACCATTTTTTTTCAGCTCCCCAGTAGATATCCTTTTCTGGTTCCCAAACATCTGCTCTTCCTCCCGCGAATCCAAAAGTTTTGAAACCCATGGACTCAAGTGCAACATTCCCAGACAAAACCATCAAATCTGCCCAAGAAATTTTACTTCCATATTTCTGTTTGATTGGCCAAAGTAATCTTCTAGCTTTATCCAAATTGCCATTATCTGGCCAACTATTCAGTGGTGCAAATCTTTGTTGTCCGGCGCTTGAACCACCACGACCATCTCCAGTTCGATAAGTTCCAGCACTGTGCCATGCCATTCGAATAAACAATGGACCATAATTGCCAAAATCAGCAGGCCACCAATCTTGCGATTTAGTCAAAACCTCTTGAATTTCTTTTTTCAAGGCAAAATAATCTAATGAAGTGAATTCTTTGCGGTAGTCGAAAGAAATTCCCATTGGATCTGATAGGCTTGAGTTTTGTCTTAATACCGATAAATCCAATTGATTTGGCCACCAATCTCGGTTTGTGTTGCTTGTTTTCACCTCAACGTTATCTTCTGCTTTTACATCGATTGCAGACTTTTCCTTTTTTGGATTTTTACCAAAATGAAAAGGACATTGTCCTGTCGATTCACTTGCACTCTCCTGAGCAGAAAGTGAATAAGACGCTATAAAGCTAATTATTAGTAATTTATTTTTCATTTTACCAAAATTAAATTGTTTTACCCAAAGGTAGTCGCTATTAAACTATAAACACTATTGATTTAATTTATAATTTAATTGATAAAATCTATAATAAAGAAAGTAGAAAAATTCAGGGCAAAAAAAATCCGAAGTTCATTTCAAAACTTCGGATTTTAATTTCAGTATTTGGGGCAAACTATTTTCCAGTATAACCTTTAAATAATTCCATCAATGCATTAGGATCAGTGATTCCTTTCATTTTTTTGTTCAAGGCTTTCAATGTTGGATTTTTACTTTTCTCTAGTACAATTAAGTATTTTGAATCGTTGCTCCATTGTTCCACCAAATCAATTGCTTTTTGTTTGTCAGTTTCTTTTTTGATTTCTGCTTCTTTTTGGTCTAAAATCAACTCCATAGCTCTTGCCACTTCAGGAAAATTAGAGATGTAACCAACTACAGGTACAGCAGTTTTAATGTCTTTTACGCGATTCCACTCATTTTCAATTTTTCTGTGAATGGCAGACAATCCCATCATGTCATTGGTAGAAGCATATCCTGGATCAACAAAGTCTTTGTATTTTTTATCCAACAAAACTGCAGCAGGAATTTGGAAACTTACAATCGGTGAATTTGGATTTGGAACATATTCTCTTTTTGAAAAAACATCTCTTTCTTTGTAAGCATCATTTTCAAAATAACCTTCTTTTCCTGTTTTGTATGCCGCTTCGATGTCGAAATAAATTGTATCAAGCGCATCACTCAATGACAAAGCACCTTTGTAGAAGTACATATTCTTTGGATTTTTGCGAATTTCTTCCGTTCCAAATAAATAATAATTCAAAACCTTCTCAGTTCCATATTTAGATTTATACAATTCAGAACCTAAATTCCAATTGATGTAATCTTTTACAATTGCATCACCATTATCGTTTTTATAAACCATTGTTGCACTGATTGACTGATAAGTGTACAATTTCTTAAAAGCAATGATGTCAATTTCCATCAAAAAATTAGTGCTCGCCTCTAATTTATCATTCAAAGAAATAACAAATTTTTCACCTGTTTTCAAAAGTGTTTTGGTTCCATTTTGAACCTTGTAATATTTTACTTACGCTGTCAACGGGCTAACAACCGCTAACGACAAAAGCAAAAGCATCAATATTTTTTTCATTTTCATCATTGATATTTTTTTTTTGGTGCAAAAGTATGGAATTTATGGTTTGGTGGGTGAAAAAATGAGGGTTGGATTTTGGATTAGCGTTTTGTCGATTAATTTTTTAAGTAGTTGCTGTTTATTTCTTGACCTAAAAACTAGCGTATCATGCTGGTAATCATTCAATTTAAATTGAATTGCAATTCTTTGCTTTTTAAGTCTTTTCGGATTTTTATAAATCACTTCTATCTTTTCAATCTTTTTCAAATCAATGTCTAACAACAAATCTTTAAAAAATGCCAAAATAAAAAAATTAGATCTAACATATAACTGATCCGAAGTGAGAATTATTTGCCCAGCATAATTACTGCCGAAATTTTTTGCACTCATCAATCTAATGGAACAAAATCTAGCTAAAAAGACAATTTCATTCTTGCTAATTTTACTGATTTTAGTATAAATCGAATAGGATTTCAATGTAATAAATACACCTGTAAAAACTAAGAAAATCAAAGGGAGCTTTTCGAAAAATAAGTGAATCATAGTTTTAATTGATTTATAAAGCAATTTCAACCAAGCGCATTGGCATTCAATTGATCCACAATTTTGAAGATTTTAGTGGATTGAGCATCATCAAAAATTCCAATAATTCCATCTTGATGCTGCTCTGTAAAAGGTGGCTCAAAAAACATTCCTTTTTCTATGACACCATTTTTTGTCAAATATTGAATGATATTTTGAACAAATTTGATTTGATTGGCAGATAAATTCCCAGTATTTAAAAACTCAGAAAAAGCCTCATTTGCAGCTTGAATTTCCATTCCTAAAATAGTGCGAATAAATGTTCCTAAAGGTTGGTCGCCATAATTCTCCTTGAAATCTTCTCTAGTTCCGCATATTTCACTGTCAAACAAAATGTTCTCTAAAATCGTAACTTCTGCCGCCGTGATTGGAACATTATTTTTCAACTTATGAATCACCAAATGATCTTTGTGATCTCTGATGTATTTTTCAACACGGTCTTTATAACCTTGTGTCAATTTGTACCCCTGAAATAAATCTCGTTCACTAAATTTCTTGATGTCAAAATCATCCTCAAATGAAGTATAATAACTTCTTTTCTCAACTTTATCTAAAAATTTCACTAAATCTCGCAAAGCAACACGCAAATTTTCCATTTGATTCAAATCGCGGTTGATCCAAAAATTTTCTTGTAAAACCTTTTCTATCAAAGGCATTTGCTTTTCAACTAGCGGAATATTTTTCTTTTTGCTCAAACCAGTTGCAATGCCTACCACTTGATTACAATAACCTAAATCGTCTAATTTTTCGAGCATGCACCATTCAATTGTCAAAATCAAATAGTCAAATCTTTTGGCTGATTCATCGCTGTTCTCAGCCACAGGTAAATGCGCTAAATGTTGTTTTATTTCTAAACAATCACTTTTACTCAAAACTTCCCATTTTGAAAAAGCAGCATACTTGTCAACAAAGCGCATTTCTTTTCTGACAACAAAACGACTTCGATCTAAGTCTGCAATTGAAAGATGCAAGGTTGCCAAATAAAACAACCTCAATTCATCATCCGCTTCAGATTTTGAACTTGCTTGTTCAATCGTTTGAGCAATATCTAATTTTAATTCAAAAATCTTTTGCGAAATGGATTTTAATACGGAAGAAGTATCGCCATCTGGAAATTCATCGAAATATTCAAAATTTTGGCAAAAGTCAAAAATTAAAAAATGGGTTTTGTGATCTCCTGGTCCAAATAAATCTGGTCTTAATCTAGTTCCACGACCAATCATTTGCCAAAATTTAGAAACTGATTTCACAGGTTTAAAAAACACCAAATTGACAACGCTTGGCGCATCAACACCTGTATCCATCATGTCTACCGAAACAGCGATTTGAGGTTCAAGTTGAACTTTGTCGTTCACAAATTTTTCTAATAAATCTTGTGCTTTTGATTCATAATTGTCAATTACCCGCAAAAAATGCCCCAGATACTCAGGATAATTTTTATTGAATCTCTTTTCAATAAAAAGCGCGTGCTCATGACTTTTAGCAAAAATGATGGTTTTACCAACTTTATCGCCTCCTTCTACTTTGATTCCATTGGTCATCAAATAATCCAGCGCTTTATCAATCGTATCATCATTGAAAAGCCAATTATTCAGCGCCGTGTTACTTATTTCATCTGGAGCAATTTCTTTGGTTGGATCGCCAAATTTCTCTTCGTATTCAAGCTTTTCTTTGGCGCTTAAATCTTTGTACTTTACTCCTTCTCGCATGAATTTCAATTCGCAAGAAAATATTTTGGCTGGAACTAAATATTCGTCTTTTACCGCTTGATTTAATTCATAAGCAAAAGTGGGGTCATCGTCTTCAATTCCAAATAATTCGTATGTATTTTTATCTACTTCTTTTTTTGGTGTTGCTGTCAATCCGATTACCAAAGTATCAAAATAATCAAAAATCGCTTTGTATTTTTGATAGACAGAACGATGCGCTTCATCAATGAAAATCACATCAAAATGACCAACGCCATAAAATCGCTCATCATTTTTTCGCATGCCATCAATTTTATTCATGATGGTTGGATAAGTAGAAAATACCATCCGCGTGCCATTGTCTTCTTTTTCTTTTGTCAAATCTATGCTTGACAAATTCGGCAACAAGGATGAAATCGAATTTTTAGCTTGCGAGACCAACGCATTTCGATCTGCCAAAAACAAAATTCTCTTTGCCCAATTGCACTTGGTCAACATGTCGATAATCGAGGCAGCTGTTCGTGTTTTTCCTGAACCGGTTGCCATAACCAAAAGCGAACGGCGATTCAAACCAATTAATTTCTCTCCACGATTGCCAGCAAAATGCTCCGCTACACGCTGAACAGCTTCGATTTGATACGGTCTGCCAGCAATGTCTGCATTGATTTTATAATTTCTTAAATCTGTTCTAGATTTTCTTCTGTCAATCAAAAGTTGCAATTCATCTTTGGTGTAAAATCCTTGTACTTCGCGCGGTGCATAAAATGTATCGTCCCACAACGCCGTTTCATAACCATTTGTATAAAAAATGATTGGACGTTGATTGTATGTTTTTTCCAAGCAATCTGCATACAAAACCGCTTGTTGTCTTCCTTTTTCGATGCCAATCAACGTTTTTTTGGCTTCAATTACTGCCAAAGGCAATCCATTGTCGCCCCACAAAACATAATCGACGTAACCAATTCCTGTTGGATTGGTACTTTTGGGCATTCCTTTGACTTCAAATTCAATGTCGCGCCCTTTTTGCAATTGATTCCACGAAGCTTCTTTCAAATACAAATCAATGTAAGTCGAACGGGTTTCTTGTTCTGACAAACTGTGTGGAATCGATATTTCAAGATCTGAAGTTTTTTGTCTATCTTCTCTGCGATTGGTAAAAACAGCTTGCTGCTCTGTTAATTTCTGACGTTCAACTTCAGAATATTCAAGTTTTTGCTCTAGTTCTTTTTGAGATTTACGAAAATCAAATTCTTGTTTTTCGATCTTTTCTTGAATCAATTCCAATTGTCGTTTCAAGATTTTTTCTTCTTCCCCACTTGGCAGGTAAGCTTCTTGAAATAACGCAATTTGTGGAATTTCTGTGCTGTAATATTTTGCAAAAAACGCACTGAAAGTATGTAAACATTTCAAAGAAACTACCGCCGTGTCAGCATTGATTTTGGTGCCATGCACAGCATCATTTCCAATTTTACGAATAATATTGATTTCTCTAAAAATGCGTTCACCCACCAAGGTTTTAAATTCAAAACTGTGGATCAACGTAGATAGGGTTGTATCGTACGGTTTTACAAGTGTTGAATCATTTTCATATAACCAATGCACCATTTTCTCCAACGCCATGCGAGCTGACATCGCCGAATAATTAGGAATTTTCAAAGTATTTTCTTCCGCCAATATACAAACATCAAAAATATCTGGCCATTCAGATTGAAGAAAATGGAAATTTGTCATGTTAGTTTCGGAAGTGATGCGCGTTAAAAAATACTTTAGTTCTTGATTCTAAGCATAAAGCTAAACAATTTTGTTTCTTTAGCAAATTTCAGGAAGTATTTTGAACGAGTTATTGGTTTTTTGTTTGATTTATGATGTCAAGTAATAAATATGAAAACTTATTCTATTTTCGATATTTGCAAACCAAAAGTAGTTCGATTTAGATGAACTAGCAATCGCTTAAATGGCTCCAATTTCATTTGATTTCCAGTTTTGAAATTAGAGATAACATCATTTTCAATAAAATTTCCAACCAGATGAAGCCTCACTGCAGAAAACTTTTTTCCCAAAGGTTTAGTAAACATTGAATCATCCAGTTCAAAAGAGTACTCATCATCCCTAAATTTTTCCTGAGAGGTCATCATAACTGCAACAAATCCATCTTCAATCTCATTGATTTCATCATTTGATAAAACAATAACAGGATGTTCTTCAAGTCGTCCATCAGAAGGAAGTCTGAATTGAACTTCAACGACATTTCTTTGATAAATCATTTGCTATAAGGCACGTGAAAGATTTGAGTTTGACTTTTCAGCCAACGCCATGAAAAGATCATCTTTCATCGGTGTCTTTTTTTTGTTGCTAAAAATCAAATCCTTCAATTCTACTTCGATCAAGTAAGAATTATTCAAGGTATTTTTAACTTCTTGCTTCAACAGTTCACTATCGAAATAATTGATTTTTTCAAACCATTCGTCTGCTAAAGTTAATAAACGAATGATTTTTTTGGTGTTTTCAAAATCAGATTCAAGATTTTCCAAAGAAATCTCTTTCTCCATCATTTTTTTGTGGATTCCTTCTAATTCGAGGTTCAAAGACGCAAAATCTTTGATAAAACGCGCTCTAAATTTTCCGGTAATGTAGCTGGCAAAACGAAACTTTCTGAAAAAATTTAAGATCACACCCTGAGGAACAGACTTAACCGTTTCATTGTGTGCAATACTGAAATAATCGATATAAAGTGATGCTTGCATAAATTCTCTCTTAACTTTCTAAGTCAAAATCAATATCAAAAATACATTTAATTAATAAAGTTACAATTTTTTAATTCAAAAATCAAATAAATTATTTCGAATTAATGCGTCCGAAACTCATTGTGCATCGTGCCCAACATCCCCGCCAACGTCACTTCCATCCAATACAATTCATAATCACAAGTGATGGGAATGATGTTGATGCGGAAATTTTCGCGCATTATTTCTTGGCGATGAAAGAAAATTAATTTTTCTCGGTCTTCTGAGTGATTTGTTGCTTTTTTCTCGATAAAATACGCCAAACTTGCAGAAAAATGCGTGTTGCCATAAAAATGCTGCTTGATGCGCGAAAATACATTTCTTGAAATACCGACATAGACTGGTTGGCCATTTTCGGAAAACACATACATACCTTGAAAAGGTTCTTTTGGGTTCCAGGAACTTTCACCGTTGTAAGGAACCAAACACTTTTCGATGGTTTCTACAAAATCTGCTTTTCTAAAAACCGTATCCAACTCCAATTTCTCAACTCCGTTATTCTTTTCTTTGTTGGATGCGTGACGCATGACTTTTTTTATTTCAAATAAATCAGAAATGGAAATTGAGTTGGAAAGTTTAGCAAGCAATTCTTTTTCTAAATTACTGGCTATTTCAACCAATTTGTAATGGGGCGTTTTGTGTTTTTCCATGGTTAGTTTTTACCAAATTTATGAACAGCTCTAATGAAATGATAAATCTGCAAAGCATTGAATAATCTAATAATTACTGATAAAGTCAACGAGGTGCCTGTCCAATATTCGGGAGTTTTAAAAATTGGAATAATCATGGAAACATATTGCGCCAAACCATCTTCAAAACCTCGTGAGCAACTAACTGCATTATAATGATGAAACACATCTTCTCGCCACCAAATCACACAACACAAAATAAGTTGTACACCTAAAAGCCAGCCAATTGGTCTTAGATAATCTTGTCCAAAATTGCTAAACAATCGATCTATTCGCAATAAAAAGCGATTCGTTCGTGACTCCGTTTTGTCTATTTTTACACGTTTCCAATAACTATCAAGTTCATTGCGTTGAAATTTTAATTTATCAATTTGATTATTGCTATCGATCGAAGCTTTTTTTAATTGACGGTAAACTTCTGTTTTTGAGCGTAGAATTTCAATAATAGAACTATTTGCTTTTTTTTCTAAAATTGATTTTACCTCATTGTTTTTTGACCAAATTATATTTGAAAATTTCGTTTCAGCTAAATATGACCAATCAAAAAATAATTTGGCATCCAAAAAAGAAACATTATTAAATTGCAAGCCAGAGAGATTAGACTCAATAGCCAGAACTTCAGATTTAAAGACTACATTTTGAAATTGAAAATCATTTTTTCTCAAAATTGAATTTGATAAATCCAAATTATTAATAGATGCAAACTTAACTAGCACTGAATTTTCAAAAGAATTGTTTCTCAACGATAAAAATTCAATATTAACTTTTGTTTGATCTTCAAAATTTCCTTCAATTTTTAGACTCTCGTTGTATTTTATTTGATCCAAAAATATCTTTTCGAAATGACCTCCACAAATTGTAATAACTTTTGGATTTAATCCATGAAAATTTAACTTTTTACAGGCGATATTATTTAATTCAATTTTTGTTCTATTATCATGATTAAATCTACCAAATTCTAGCTCATTAAATTTTCCTCCACTTATTATTAAATTATCACTAAAATGATCACCAAATTTAATCTCTGAATTTGTTTTACAGTTTTCAAATTCTAATTGCTTTAGTCTAATAATTTCAATTTTTGCATTAAAAACACAATTCGTAAATTTTACAAAAAGATTATTTGATTCAAATAAAGTTCTTGTTGAAATCGAATCTTCAAAAAAGCATGAATTAAAAATCATTTTTCCACTATATGACCTCAATTCAAAGCTGTTTTGAAATGTGCATTGGTTAAATGTTTTGTTTACAGAACCTGTTGAATTGTATGTGCTTATACCTTCAGTAAAGGTTATTTCTTCAAAAAGATCTCTATCAATTAGTACTTTACTTAATTTCATAGCCCTAAACTTTTACCCAAAACTCTCCCCCAACAACCCCAAAAACAACCCTTCACTCTTCTCCAAATTCTGCTGCACCAAAATCTTCTGCGCTTCAATCAATTTGATCTGTTCAGCAAATTGATTTTGTAATTCGATTGGGGGATAAGGGACTGGAAATTCACGCATTGATTTTAGTGAAATATTCTTGATTGTGCTACCTGTTGCATTACCACCTGCATATTTAATAAAGTATGGATTATCTATCAGATGGTATAAAAATATTTTATTCACTAGACCATCCTTTAAAGTAAAGTAACACGCGCTTTTACCTAATATGATTTTTTCTCCACCATAAAATGCAATTTTTCCTATAGTTCCATTAATTGAAACTAACATAGTATTTTCATTTAACTCTTTTTTATATTTTTGAAATTCGGAGAATGAAACACGTTTAGTTTTTGCATCTAAATAGATTTTACCTGAATGAAGATTATTTCCATTTACGAAGTAATAATCGCCATCGTCACTATATTCTGGTGTTCCATGTATGCCATCACCACTTTTAAAGTGGTCATTACGATGATAAAACCAAAAAGACATTGAAACTCCTCAATTTTCCAGATTTTAAATTTGATAGATTGAGGAGTTTTTTTTATTGATTCTTGCTAATAATTATCATTCATTTTACTTCGATTTACAGAAATTATTTAATCAAATTTCCATTCAAATCAAAAATCAAATCTTTCCCTTTGATTTCTACTTCGTATTTTGAAATACCTTTATCATCTGTAATTTTTGCTGTTTCCTGAATCTTTGCTCCACTGTAGTTTTTTGAGATGTAATCTAA
>CANHQP010000043.1 GCA_947462925.1 Flavobacteriia bacterium
CGAAATTAATCCAGATTCAATCTCTTTAACAACTTCTAACTTAAAGGACATTGAATAATCCTTTTGGCTGCGTTTTTCATAAACAACTTTTTCTCTTTTTTCCATAACGATAAATTTTGTGTATCGCTATTTCAGGACTAGACATAGATCAAACAAAAAATCCCGACTCAATGAAGAATCGGGATTTTTTTTTGAATATGATATTGGGATTAAACCAATCCTTGATCAATCATTGAATCAGCAACTTTTACGAAACCTGCAATGTTTGCACCTTTCACATAATCAACATATCCATTTGCATCTTTACCATAAGTAACACATGCTTCGTGAATGTTAACCATTATTGCATGTAAACGGCTATCAACTTCCTCACTTGTCCAAGACAAACGCAAAGAGTTTTGAGACATTTCCAAACCTGAAGTAGCAACACCACCAGCGTTAGAAGCTTTTCCTGGAGAGAAAAGTATTCCTGCAGCTTGGAATGCTGTAATTGCTTCTGGAGTTGAAGGCATATTTGCACCTTCAGCAACACAGATTACACCATTTGCAACCAATGCTTTTGCTTCCTCACCGTTCAACTCATTTTGAGTAGCACAAGGCAAAGCAATATCAGCTTTCACTTCCCAAGGACGTTTTCCAGCGACAAATTTAGCAGAAGGATATTTTGCAACGTATTCTTCGATTCTACCTCTTTTTACATTTTTAAGCTCCATTACAAAAGCCAATTTCTCAGCATCAATTCCATCAGCATCGTGAATGTAACCAGAAGAATCTGACATTGTAACCACTTTACCTCCTAATTGAGTTGCTTTTTCAGTAGCATATTGAGCAACGTTTCCAGAACCAGAAACAACAACTACTTTTCCTGCGAATGAATCACCTTTAGTAGCCAACATTTCTTTTGCGAAATATACAGTTCCATAACCTGTAGCTTCTGGACGAATCAAAGATCCACCCCAGTTTCTGCCTTTACCAGTTAAAACTCCAGTAAATTCGTTACGAATACGTTTGTATTGTCCAAACATGTAACCAATTTCACGTCCTCCAACACCGATATCACCAGCAGGTACATCGGTATCAGCACCAATATGACGAGATAACTCAGTCATGAAAGATTGACAAAATTTCATTACTTCATTGTCTGATTTTCCTTTTGGATCAAAATCAGAACCTCCTTTTCCACCACCCATTGGCAATGTAGTCAAAGAATTTTTGAATGTTTGCTCGAAACCTAAGAATTTCAAGATAGACAAATTCACTGAAGGGTGGAAACGTAAACCACCTTTGTATGGTCCGATTGCTGAGTTAAATTCAACACGGTATCCTCTATTTACTTGAATTTCACCTTTGTCATCTAACCAAGGAACTCTGAAAATGATTGTTCTTTCTGGTTCAACCATTCTGTCCAAAATTTTGGCAGCTTTGTATTTGGGGTGTTCTTCCATAAATGGAATAATCGCTTCAGCCACTTCGTGAACCGCTTGAATAAATTCAGGTTCGTGACCATTAGTAGCTTTCACTTTGTCCATGAAAGCATCAATCTGTGCTTGGTAATTACTAGACATTTAATTTCTTTTAAAGATATCGGGACAAATGTATATAATTTTAATATGTTAAACTTTCATTCGCACATATTTTATTAACTATTCCAAAGATTGAGAATCCAAGAATGATTTTTAAAGTACATCTAAAAATCAATAGTTTATACCTACTTTTGTGAAAATTCATAAATCACCAAAAATTCAAATTATTAAATATTAACAATTTAAAGGTTCCATATCCAGCATTTTAACTCCATAAATTAATTTGAATTCAGCAATAAAAATCAGAGCTGCGAGTTGATATGACAACCAAACCACTTTAAATGCGTCTAAAAATTACAAAACAAAAAACAAAGATGAAAATCCTCTTATTACCAATTGCATTCTTAATTAGTATAACCACCTTTGCACAAGTACAAGTATGTCTTGGTGATGATGTTACTGTATGCCAAGGACAAACTGTAACTATCACCAATTGCAATCCTGGATCTGGTTCTCAAAATACCCAAGGAATTAATTTACCTTCTCCAACAATTTTAACCCTCTCTGATGATGTTTGGAGCAATGTAGTTCCTGTTGGTTTTCCTTTCAGTTTTTATGGTAATACTTATAACAACTGTGTAATAGGATCAAATGGATTAATCAGTTTTAACACTAACAATGCAGGTGGATATTGTGCTTATGCACTAACAGGTGTTGGAACTTTACCTAGTACAAATCCAGCTTCTGCTCTAAACTCAATCATGTTGGCTTACCAAGATATGCTCCCGAGTTTAAATAGTGGTACTATTCAATATCAAACTGTTGGAACTGCTCCAAACAGAAAATTTGTTGTTTTATACCAAAATGTTTATTTCTATAGTTGCACAACAGTATGTAATTACTTAGCTGTGGTTTTAAATGAAACATCAAATACGATAGAATTACATATTGGAAACAAAGCAACTTGTGGCGCTTTTAACG
This sequence comes from Flavobacteriia bacterium, assembly GCA_947462925.1. GTDB lineage: Bacteria > Bacteroidota > Bacteroidia > Flavobacteriales_D > Crocinitomicaceae > JAQVCM01. The sequence continues at coordinate 2,505 of CANHQP010000043.1, forward strand.
GTGGATTAGCCATTCAAGGAATTCAAAATGCATCAGGAAATGCTGCAGTTATAACGCCAGGTAGAAATAATTCTGTTTGGACAGCAAATCAGGACGGTCGTTTATTTACGCCAACAAGCCCTGCTAATACAAGTGGATATGTTGAAACTCAAATTCCATACGTACAAATCAATGGTGTCAATGGTAGTCAACAATGGGGAAACACACTTGGCGCTACTTTTCCGTATAACAATGGGGTTTTAAATGTGACGCTTATTCCTCCAGGAACAACAGGATATTTCTTAACTGCATCTGCATGTGGCGCTGGTTTGGGAGCTATTTCAGATACTACGTGGATTACTAGAACATCGGTAAGTGCAACAGCTACTGCAACTACAGATTATTGTTCTGCCGGAGTTGGAACTGCACAAATTGCAACAGCCATTGGTACACAACCTTTCACTTATAATTGGACACCAACTGGTCAAAATACACCAATTGCGACTGGATTAGTTGCTGGAAATTACGCTTGTCTAGTTACTGATGCCAACGGATGTTCAGCAAATGTAAATGTTACTGTTCCAAATTCAATTTCAGTGGCAAGTGCAACCGGAACTTTGGTTTCTTGTCCTGGTGGTAATGATGGAACGGCAACTGCTGATATGATTCCAGCATCGCCAACAATGACTTATAACTGGTATGATGCTGGTGGGCAAACTACAGCAACCGCCACAGGATTAGCTGCTGGAACCTACCATTGCGAGGTTAGTACAGGATCGGGATGTATTGATACTGCTGAAGTAATCATTACTGAAATTCCTGGAATGATTGCATCAATTGCAAATCAAACAAATGTTACTTGCAACAGTGGTTCGGATGGATTGATTGAAGTTACAGTTGCACAAGGAACGATGCCTTACACTTATAGTTGGGACAATTCGACTTCAACTACAAATATTGCCAATGATTTAGCTGCGGGAACGCACATTGTAACAATTACAGATGCATTAGGCTGTATAATTACTCAAACAGGAACTTTAGCTGAACCTGCACCTTTAACAGTAAGCTTTATTACGCCAGACGCTACCATTTGTGCAGAATCTACCATTGATTTAACAGCCAATGGAGCTGGAGGAAGTTCTCCTTACACTTTTACTTGGTCAGCAAATGGAAATGTAATAGGCAATGGACAAACAATAACGGTTGACCCTGATTATTCTGGAACTGTTTATTCTGTTACATTGACTGAAGATTGCGGTTCACCAGCGGCTCAAGCCTCAGTAACAGTAACTTTTCCGACAGATATTATACCGTTGATTGTTCCTGACAAACCAGTTGATTGTGTGCCTGGTTCATTTATTTTTAGCAATAACTCAAACAATGGTTCTGAAATCGCTACAACAGAAATTAACTTTGGAAATGGAAAAGATACAATTGTAAATGGAAATGGACCAGTATCTTCAGATTATTCAACACCTGGTATTTATACTGTTGATGTTACTATCACTTCAATTTATGGCTGTATCTACACGAAAACTTTTACAAATATTGTAGAGGTTGTTGAAAATCCTACTGCTTCTTTCACTATGTCTTCAAATCCAACTTCAATTTATGAAACAACGATTCAAATGCAAGACAATTCGAGTGAAGGAGTTATTACTTGGGAATGGTTTGCGCCAGACGCTAATCCAATGACTAGTGATGATCAATATCCAAGCTTTAGTTTCCCAGAGGGATTTGTTGGACTTTATCCTATAACATTGGTCGTGACAACTGCTGGAGGATGTGTTGATACCATTGTCAATTTCTTACAAGTAAACACAGACATTATTTTTTATGCTCCAAATGTATTCACACCTGATGGAGATCAATACAATCAAAATTGGAAGTTCTACGTAGATGGAATTGATATTTATAACTTTGATTTATTCATTTTTAATCGTTGGGGAGAAATTATATGGGAATCTCATGACCCTTCTGCTACTTGGGATGGAACATATAACGGAAAAATCTTACAGGATGGAACGTATACGTGGAAAGCAAATGTAAAAGATTTAAATTCTGATGAAAGAAAGAATTTCCAAGGTTCCATAACCATCATTAGATAAATTTCAAAAAACATATTTTTTTTAAATGGACACTTTAAATTTAAGGTGTCCATTTTTTTTTGTTCAAATCCCAATCAATATTTGTATCTTCACAACCAAATAAATTTTCATGAAAATCTTCTTAACAGTCATAATTTGTTTTTTAATAAATTTTGCCCAAAGTCAATTAATTTCTGGCGAAATCATTGATGTGAACAGAAAAATGACCTCTACCTCAAATTTCACAATACAATCATTTTATGAAGGTTATGTTATTTATGAAATTTCAGTTAACAATCTTGGAAAAGTGACCAGTGAAAGATTTATAGCTGAAAAAAGTACTGTAAAATCAACTCCTGCAAATATAGAAGCAAAAAATCTTTTGAAAAGTCTTACTTTTGAACCTGGAGACGGATTTCCAAAATACCACCATGCCATGGTGAAAGTGAAATTTGTAAAAGAAATTCCAGCTCAAACAACACCTAAAACCAAATAATTAAACCCAATAAATGAAATAAATAATTCGATTTATTTCTTAATTTTGACACTTGTTTTTGAATAAAATGGAATATAATACGCAACGTCCACACATGATTTTACCAGAATATGGTAGAAATGTTCAGAATATGATTGCTTACGCAATGGAATTGACTGACCGTGAAGAACGTAACAAAGCTGCGAGAGCCATCATTGAAGTGATGGGACAATTGAATCCACACTTGAGAGATGTTGATGATTTCCGTCATAAACTTTGGACCCACCTTTTTGTTATGTCAGATTTTAAATTGGACGTTGACTCTCCATATCCAATGCCAAGTAGAGAGGTATTGAATGAAAAACCAGAGTTGATGGAATATCCAAAAAGCAAAATTCGCTTTGGCCATTACGGGAAATACACAGAGAAAATATTGAAAGAAACAGTCAATGAAAATGATGAGGATACGCAACGTTACCTTAAAAATACCATGGCTAATTTCATGAAAAAGCAGTTTTTAGCCTACAACAATGATGCGGTTGAAAATAATGTTATCGCTCAGCAATTATCAGAATTATCAGGTGGAAAATTAGTACTTGAAAACCCTGACAGTTTGATGCAAACTAATCAAATATTGAAATCTTTTGGTATAACACCAAACAAAAGAAATAAAGTTACACCTGGTTCAAATAACGGGAATAACAATCAAGGGAATCAACAGAAAAAGAAATTTAAGAAAAAATACTAGTCGATGGCATCGTTTGAAATACACGGCGGAAAACCTTTAAAGGGAGAATTGACTCCACAAGGTGCAAAAAATGAAGCATTGCAAATCCTTTGCGCGGTTTTATTAACACCTGAAAAAGTTACTATTTCTAACTTACCTGATATTATTGATGTCAATAAGTTGATTCAATTGCTCCAAGTAATGGGCGTAAAGATTGAAAAAGTAGAAAAGGGAACTTTTATTTTTCAAGCAAAAGACATTGATTTAAACTACCTAGAAACAGAAGATTTCAAAAAAAGAGCTGGTTCTTTGCGTGGTTCAATCATGATTGTTGGACCGCTTTTGGCTCGATTTGGAAAAGGATATATTCCTAAACCAGGTGGAGACAAAATTGGACGCAGAAGATTGGATACCCATTTTGAAGGATTTGCCATGTTAGGTGCAAACTTTAATTATGATGCTGGAGAACACTTCTACTCTATTGAAGCCAAAAAATTAACTGGAACTTACATTCATTTAGACGAAGCATCAGTTACTGGAACTGCTAATGTTTTAATGGCTGCAGTTTTAGCTGAGGGCAACACAACGATTTACAACGCTGCATGTGAGCCTTACTTGCAACAACTTTGTAAAATGCTCAATTCGATGGGAGCCAAAATCTCAGGAATAGGATCAAACATGCTTCAAATTGAGGGTGTTACCAATCTTGATGGCTGTTTCCACAGAATTTTACCAGACATGATTGAAATTGGTAGTTTCATTGGTTTGGCAGCGATGACTAAATCTGAAATTACAATCAAAGATGTTAGCTATGACAATTTGGGAATTATTCCTCAAGTTTTCAGAAAATTAGGAATCAAATTGGAAAGACGCGGTGATGATATTTTTATACCTGCGCAAGATTCTTATGAAATTGAAACATTCATTGATGGCTCAATTTTAACGATTGCAGACGCGCCTTGGCCAGGATTTACCCCTGATTTACTCTCTATCATTTTGGTTGTAGCCACTCAAGCGAAAGGAAGTGTTTTGATTCACCAAAAAATGTTCGAATCTCGCTTGTTTTTCGTAGACAAATTGATAGACATGGGCGCACAAATCATTCTTTGTGACCCACACAGAGCTTCTGTTATTGGAATGAATCACGAACACACGTTGAAGGGAATTTCAATGACTTCACCTGACATTCGTGCCGGAGTTTCATTGCTCATTGCTGCACTTTCTGCAAAAGGTAAAAGTACAATTCACAATATCGAACAAATTGACAGAGGTTATCAAGACATTGATATTCGTTTGAACAATTTGGGCGCAGACATTAGAAGAATCGGATGATTTCATTTATTTTCAGCTTGTTATTAGCAATTCAGCCTGCTAAAATAACACCGCCAATCGTAGGTACAAATGCTCCTGAAATTGAATTAATTAACAAAGAAGGAAAAACAATAAAACTTTCTAGTTTGAAAGGCAAGGTTGTTTTGATAGATTTTTGGGCAAGCTGGTGTGGACCTTGCAGAAAAGAAAACCCCAACTTAGTTGAAGCTTTCGGAAAATACCATAAAAAGAAATTCAAAGAAGGTAAAGGTTTTGAAATATTCAGTGTTTCTCTTGATAAAAAAGAAGATGCATGGTTGAAAGCCATCGAAGCTGACAACATGAAATGGTCAAATCATGTGATTGATAAAGAAGGTACTTTTGCTAAGATTTATGGCGTAAATTCCATCCCAAACGGTTTTTTAATTGATGGAAAAGGAAAAATTGTAGCGCAAGGAGATAAACTTAGAGGACTGGGTTTACATATTGAAATTGAAAAATTACTCAAATAACATCTCCTTTTTAATCTCTCCTTTTTATGTCATATTTTCAGTCGATGTCACATTTTACTGACAGGCTGTCTAAAAGTCCTTATTGGCAATATCTTTGCTTTAGGAAATCAAATAAGAATAAAAAGATTATGTCAGAAGAAAAAGAGATCAACGAAGAGTTAAATCAGGAAGCAACAACTGAAACTACAGCTAATTCAGCAGAAAATAGTGAGGTAAAAGTTGAACAGACTGCAGAAGAAAAATATGCGGAGTTGAATGACAAATTTTTGAGATTATATTCTGAATTTGACAATTACCGTAAAAGAACCAACAAAGAAAAAATTGATTTAATCGGTTCAGCAAGCGCTGGCGTATTGAAAGATTTGATTCCTGTAATTGATGATTTTGAACGTGCCATTGCAAACAATGAAACATCAGAAGATATAGCTGTGGTAAAAGAAGGTTTTCACCTGATTTACAATAAATTCAAAACCACTTTGGAAAACAAAGGTTTAACTCCTATGAATGCCAAAGGAAAAGTTTTTGACAGTGAATTGCATGAAGCCATCGCAAATGTTCCTGCTCCAAGCAAAGATTTGATTGGTAAAGTAGTTGATGATGTCGAAAAAGGTTATTTCTTAAACGATAAAGTGGTTCGATACGCGAAAGTGGTTGTTGGACAATAGTTTGGGAGATGATAGACAGTAGACTTTAGATTTTAGACCCTAGACAATGGACATGAGACTGACAGTCTTTGGTCTTGAATTTATGGATAGAAATAATTTACAAAATCCTATTGCCTATTCCCCAAAAGCTATCGAAGATACGACAAAAATAAAATGACAAAATATTAAGAATGAGTCAAAAAAGAGATTATTATGAAGTGTTGGGCGTAAGTAAAAACGCCAATGAGTCTGAAATTAAAAAGGCTTATAGAAAATTAGCGCTTCAATATCACCCAGACAAAAATCCGGATGACAAATCTGCTGAAGATAAATTCAAGGAAGCGGCAGAAGCTTACGAAGTTTTAAGCGATTCAAACAAACGCAGTCGCTATGACCAATACGGCCATGCTGGAATGGGCGGAAACGGAGGTTTCGGCGGTGGCGGAATGAATATGGATGACATTTTCAGTCAATTTGGAGATGTTTTCGGTAGTGCATTTGGTGGTGGAAGTTTTGGAGGAAGCCGTGGTGGCGGAAGCAGAACTGTAAGAGGAACCAATCTTCGCGTCAAAATGAAATTGACCTTGGAAGAAATTGCTGAAGGTGTCAAAAAGAAAATCAAAGTCAATAAATTAGTCAATGCTGAAGGTGTAACTTTCAAAAATTGTCAAACTTGTAACGGATCGGGAAGAATCACCCGTGTTGCGCAAACCTTTTTGGGTGCCATGCAAACACAATCAGTTTGTCCCACTTGTCAAGGTGCTGGAAAAATGATTGACAAAAAACCTTCCGATGCTGATGGAAATGGTTTGAAACGCCAAGAGGAAGTAATCGAAATTGAAATTCCGGCTGGAGTTGAAGAAGGAATGCAATTGAGCGTTACTGGAAAAGGTAATGCTGGACCATTTAATGGGGTTGCAGGTGACTTGATCGTCGTGATTGAAGAAATTACACATCCTGAATTAAGAAGAGACGGCGACAATTTGCATTATGAAGCTTTTGTAAACTTTGTTGACGCAGTTTTGGGTGAAAGTATTGAAGTACCAACGGTTTCTGGCAAAGCGAAAATAAAAATTGAACCAGGAACTCAAAGTGGCAAAATGTTGCGCTTAAAAGGAAAAGGATTGCCAAGTATCCAAGGATATGGAACGGGGGATTTATTTGTTCACATCAATATTTGGACTCCAACCAAAGTTTCTAAAGAAGAACGAGAAATTCTAGAGAAACTAAGAGGAAGTGATAATTTCAAGCCAAATCCAGATGGAAGCGAAAAAGGATTTTTTCAAAGAGTAAAAGATATGTTTCATTAATTGTGTGAAACAACGAGACATAAAAAAACGCACTGAGAAAATTCTCAGTGCGTTTTTTTTTTGAATTTCTATGTTCCTAAAATGCGAAAGACAAACCTACAAACCCCTGAATGAATGACATTTGTTTTCTGTATCTAACAATTTCTTTAAACTCACCTTCAGACAAATTAATGTCTTCTGCAGAAGAGACATATGTATAATCTTTGTAAGGTGGTTTTCCCATGAAATTTAATGTGTATCTAATTCCATAATTCAAAAACAAGCTTTTAGACAATGGGCTTCTCAAATTGATTGCATACATCAAAGTGTAGCCTTTAATGGTGTTTCCAACATACTTAGTATCTTCAACAATACTAGGATAAATTGGAATTTTTAAATCTGAATTATTGGAAGAGACAATATTATCAAGGTAAGACACATTGTAATCTTTTTCTACTGGTTTAATCATTCTGACTCCAAAACCAAGTTGGTGAGAAATACCCATAGGCAGCAAACCACCATCAGTGGTAAATTCTATTTTAGGCATGATAGACATGGAAGTCACATCTGTTTTTTGAAAATAAAAGAAAGCATAATCGTTTGCAGATTGCTTATATCTCCTTTGAACAGAAAAATAATCATAACCAAATTCTAATCCGATTGCAAAACTTCTTTTCAATGGCCTTGAATAATTAAATCTAAATCCCCAATCTAATCGATCACTTTTGGGACTTAAAAACTGACCATCAAGCGAAAATAACTTTGAGTCATCACTTAAAAATGCTCTAATATTACTAAAGGAAGGATTTTGAAAATTTACTGAAAAGTCTATCACATTTTTCTTTCCGAAATATCCTGGATTTTGTCCAAAGGTTGTATGAACAACTACCATGAACAAAAGTATTAATATTCTATTAATCATAATTAGAGAGGTTTAGATTTTACTTGTGTTAATATGTCGAATAAATGTGCACCGATAGATAATTTTCCTAGTGGCTCTTTGTAGTGATAAAATTTACCACCTGCAATTCCTCCCTTGTCAATATCCATAATAATCACGTTTAAATCTGTTTCATTACCCATTAAAATTTCAAGTGGCAAAACTGCCAAGGCTACTGGGAAAAACAAGATGGAAGAAAAAAGTACAGCTGAAAACTGTGGCTGATAAGAATGTTCTAAAATGGAAAACATCACTTTCGAGGTTCCATAATTGGTTTGAATGTCGCTTAACAAACTGTAATCAACTGGAAAAACATCAATGTCCTCTTCATTCGTTATTTGCTGCAAATAAGACAACAAAACAGCGCGCTCATTGAAACCAGGAGTTCCCAACTTTTTCATTGTACTACTGCTAATTGTGGTCACATTCATATCCAAATCTTTGGAAGTTTTCTCAATAATTTCCACAAAATCTTCTCCCAATTGTTCCGATTTAATTCGATCAATTTGACCTTGTTTGTATCTATATACAATTGGTTCAACAAAAATCAAATCTTGTGCATCGCATCGAATTTGATTTTCGCTTTCTTTTTTATCTAATTTCTTTTTCTCTGCTCGACTTAATAAATCTTCAGCTTCTTTTTGCGCAGCTAAATCCTCTTTTTCTTTTTTAAACTTATTGTAAGTAGCCAAAAATTCATCAGATTTAATTAGGTCGGTGATTCCATATAGGTAAAACTTTTCATGATCAAAATTGACTGGATCATTCTGATTTTTTTTCTTTTTGATTTTTTCGTACTTACTCAAATTCTCAGTAGTTTGCTCCACTTTTTGAGTCGTATCCGCTTTGATTTTCTCAAATTCAACTTTGGCTTCATCGTATTTTAAACTTGAAAATAATTTCAAATCAAATTTTTCAGTAATAGTCGTTGTTTTGACCATTCGCTCCCAGATCAATTGAATTTCTTTGTCCTCAGGTTGCAATCTTTTTATATCTTCGATTTGTCTCAAGGCAAGGGTGATCATTCCGATTTTATCCAATTTTCGTAGGAAAAAATGTAATTCAGCAATTTCTCCTTCGTAATCAGAAGTTTTTTGTAAGGTAGAATTTAACTTATTCAATTCCTTTAATTGAGCAATTCCCAACCAAGATTTGGCTTTCATTCTCTGCAAATAAATTGAATTAGGATATTCCCTTTCTAACAAGAAAATCGAGTAAATTGCATCCGCATAATTGGCGTCAATCACATCATTTCGAATACTTTCAAAACGGGCAATCTTTCTAATATACTTGAACTTTTCTTCGCCTAAGAAATAAACAGTTTTTCCCCAATTGTTAAAGCTTGCTATTTCCTTAGTGACAGCTTCTTTTCTTTTTTGAATATTTGGATGTGAACTTTTTGAATCGTCTTCATTTTCCATTGCTTTAATTGGATATTTTTCTGTAGAAAACATATTTTCAGGAACATACATATTCGCTGAATTAAAATAGGTTTTCGCTATAGCCACTTCGTCAAATGGTAAATAAGAAAACATCAAGACATCAAAAGTTGGCAGAATTTCATCCTTGGAATATCCAGCGGCATGAAACATCTTCAAACCAATTTTATCAGCATCAAACTCTTTTTCTTTAGAATATTGACTCAATTTTTCAATTGTTCTATCTCTTCGGTCAGTCTTGGTCTTCCAATCAAAAGTCTCCACCACATGTTTCTCAGTGTAATGAGAAATTTCATGAGCCAACACATAAGCCAATTGTGCCTCGTTTGTCAACTGTGAAATCAAACCAGTTGTTACAAAAACAATTCCTTGATCAGTTGAAAAAGCATTCGAAACATTAGACTTTAGGGTATAAAACCTTAATTCTTTTTGTAAAGTCGCATCATCTTTCAATAATTTTTGAGCAACCGAATTTAAATACAAAGTAATTTCATCTCCATAAATCACTCTACCAGAATGCAACATTTCATCTATGGAATAATGAATTCCTTCTAGGAAAATTTTCTCATTTTTCCCTTTGAGACTTGTTCTTTCTTTTTTTAAATCATCTTTGATTTTAGCATAGGTCATTTGGGTAAAATCAGCAGGAATCGTTCCTACCGAGGCCAGTGTTTTGTAATCGTTGAAATTTTGCTGCGCTAAGATGGAAACTCCATTGGTGAAAAACGCTAAAAAAACAAAACAAACAACTGATAATCTGAATTTTACAAAATTCATAGTTAAGTTATTTTAAAATTGAGAGTGAAATTAAGTTTAATATTTGTGATTTGTTAACATTCGACCAAAAAAATGTTCTTTTCTGTCAAACAATCTTGGTTTTTTCCTTTTATCGAATTTCGATTGTTCTCATCAATTCAATCGATTTGCAATGCATATTGACTTTCTGAATTATTTGATAAGTTCCGGAAGAATTATAGGTATGAATGGGGTTTTCTTCACTGGATATTTGTCCATCACCAAAATTCCATTCTGTCCAGGAAGCATTTTCAGAAGTATTGTAAGCTTTCAAATCTTTCCCATTGATTACCAAATCAAAACCAGCTTTTAATTGCGTTGATTTTTGCACAAAACGCCATTGATTTAAATTATTCAATACTACTTGAGCAACGTTTGATTCTATAATCTGTCTGACATCTGGAGACAAAGGAATAATGGCATTGTTATCAATTGGAGATTCTCCAAAAATGGCAGTATAAAATGTACTTGAAATCAAATAAGATCCTTCAAAACTTGGATGAATGTTGTCCGGATGATACAAATTTAAACCAGCATAATTTTTTCGAATGGTTTTCCAAACTTCCCCAACTGGAGCAATGCGCGCATTCAATAAATCTGCAAAACGCATGTATTGATTTGTAATTCGCATTTGCATAGAATCATAATTTGCCACTGCACTCCACTTTGGATTTCCATTTTTATAGCCCCAAGTCATATACAAAACCACTTGTGTACATGAACTATTTGCTTGAATACTGTCAACAATTTGCTTGGCAAAAGGCAAACTTTTTTTGTTCACAATAGATTCTGGTTGAGCCAACTCATTGCTGTGACCTTGAATGATTACATAGTCCCATTTTCTGGATTTTATTGCTCTGTAAGTTTCTTCACTGTGGGCATGATAATCAAAGTCTTTTCCGCCTTCAACTACCGTATCGACAAAAACTTTCTTGCCTTGTGATTCAGCTATATCCCTGAACATAAAAGGCATACTATTCATAAAAGTAAAACTATTGCCAATAAAAAGAACGCTTGTTTCGTTTTGTGCATAGGAAAGACCAATCATCAAACAAAACACCAAATTGAACAAAAATTTCACCATAATTGAATTGATTTTGGGACAAAAATAGTAGTTTTTATTTTATATTCCTTAATTTCGAACTGGTAAACCTTGTGAGCAAAATTTACGTCTTTCCCTATATAAACATTCGATATTATGCGTTTTCTCCTTGTTGGAATTTTATTTTTATTTCAAATAAATGCTTTTAGTCAATTCAAATTTGATTACAACGATGCTATTCCTGTGAAAATTGGAAACGATACTTTACTTTTTCCTTGGGCGGGCGGTTTAAACTATGTACAAGTTTCTGACATCGACTTTGATTTTGATGGCGACATGGATTTATTCATTTTTGACCGAAGTAAAGACAATATCAGACTTTTTGAAACAGTTTCAGTCAATGGAACTCCTCAATATAAATTTGTCCAAAATGCATACACTTATTTTCCTTCAGACACTAAAAATAGAGCAGCTCTGTTGGACTATGATGGAGATGGAAAAAACGATTTATTTACCTATGGAATTGGCGGAGTGAAAGTTTATCGGAACATTGGAAACGCAACAAACGGTCTTCAATGGCAATTGACTTCCAATCTTTTGTATTCAGATTACATTGGGAGTTACTCCAATTTGTATGTCAGTTCAAGTGATATTCCTGCGTATGTAGATGTAGATTTTGATTCCGATATCGACATTTTAACGTTTAGTATTTCTGGTCAAAGAATTGAATATCACCAAAATCAAAGTGTGGAATTATATGGGCATAACGATTCGTTGGTTTTTGTGTTGAAAAACGAATGCTGGGGGAAATTTTCAGAAGACCCAAACAATAATTCCTTGATATTGAACGACCCTACAGCTCCTTGTAACGCACCAAATGTGCCTGATCCGCAAAAATTAAGTGGGATTGAAAATCCAATTGATCAAGAAATAACGGAAAAAACAAAACGACATGCTGGTTCTACGATTTTAGCGATTGACATCGATAATTCGGGCGTTTATGATTTAGTTTTGGGAGATGTTTCTCATGAAAATCTGGTTTTAGTTGTCAACGGAGGAACGGCGCCAAACACCAATTCAGCGATGATTTCACAAGATGAAAATTTTCCGAGCAATACTACGCCGGCTTCGCTCACACTTTTTCCCGCTACTTTTTATGTCGACGTAGACCACGACCAGATCAAAGACCTCATTGTTGGCGCCAATGCAAAAGGAGTTTCTCAAAATGAAAAGGGGATTTTGTACTACAAAAACCTGGGAACAAATGAATTGCCGAACTTCACTTTTAAATCCAAAAGTTTTTTACAAGAGGAAATGATTGAAAATGGCGTCGGCTCTATTCCCGTATTTTTTGACCAAAATGGAGATGGAAAAGAAGATTTGTTAGTCGCTAATTTTTACCGTTACAAAGATCCTTTGTTGAAAGAAAGTGCTTTGAGTCATTACCGAAATACGGGAACTCCTTCTGCCCCATTTTTCACTTTTGTTGAAAACAATTACTTGAATTTATTAGCACAATCTTTTGGTCTAAGAACAGTTCCTACTTTTGGTGATATCGACAGTGATGGCGACAAAGACTTATTTCTAGGGCTAGAAAATGGAACGGTAGTTTACTACCAAAACATTGCTTCTTCAGGCGTTGCTGCACAATTTGCTTCACCAGTCCAAAATTATACAGACCATGTAGGAAATATAATTACGACTAGTTCTTATTGCTTTCCTCAATTGTTTGATTTAGATAACGATGGTTTGTTGGATTTAATTTTAGGCAAAAAAACGGGTGAATTGATGTATTATAAAAACATAGGAAATGCGACAAATCCTTCGTTTAGTTTAATCAATGACACTTTAGGAGGCATCGATATTTCCCCCACCACACCCGAAGGATATGCTGCGCCACATTTTTTCAGATACAACGACACAACAAATCTATTTTTAGGTGGCATTGACGGAAAATGTCATTATTATAATGGCATCGACAATCACCTGAATTCAGGCGAAACTTTCAATTTAGTTTCTGATGAGTTTAGAGGAATTCACGTCGAAAGTTACAGTTCTTTTTATGTCAACGACATTGACCAAGATGGCAAATTGAATCTATTGGTGGGTGGAGATTTAGGCGGATTGATGCATTTTGAACATAATCCCAACAGCATTTCAGGCATAGAAGAATTGACATCATCGAATGAAATTATCTTATATCCAAATCCAGGGAAAGATGCATTTACTTTATTATTTCAAGATGAAAATATTTCAAAGATTGATTTAATAATTTTGGATGCGAATGGCCGAATTGTTTATGAAAATTCAAATCTAAATGTTATCCAAAGTAAAGTGAATTTCAATTTAGAAACAGGAAATGGCGTTTATTTTGTCAAAATTTTAATGAACGATTCTGAGAGAATTGAATTTAGGAAGTTGGTTATTCAAAGGTAGATTTTTTGCCACGGATGCACGGATTATTATAGAAAGGTTTATTAGAAAGCCAATCAAACTATCAAGTAAACGTTAAATATAAGTTCTAATAATCTAACACCGCCGCAGGCAGCTGCGAAGCAAATCCAAACTTAAAGTTTCACTATCTTCTCAAAAACCCCAGAATCTTGGTGAAAAGTCAAATTTGGCTCAATTTCATAAATCGCATACATCGTGGATCCACTGCCGGACATGGAAGCGTAGATTGCACCTTCGTCATATAGTTTTTGCTTCACATCAATCAAACTTGGATGGTATTCAAAAACAGAATTTTCAAAATCATTTTTAAGTAAATTTTTCCAACGTTCAACCGGATGTGAAACGATGTCGACGACGGATTGAAAATGGTCGTAGAACTTTACTTTGGAAAACGCTTCTTTGGTGCTTACATGAATACCAACATTGACTAATTTTAGGTAATATGGAGATAAATCTAATTCGAAATCAGACAAAATCTCCCCTCTTCCTTGCGCGATTTGTGGATTTTCTTTGATAAATAAAGGACAATCACTTCCCAATTGTGCAGCTAAATTTTGCAATATTTCTGTTGGTAAATTCAAATTGAAAAGCGCATTTAATCCTTTCAAAACCGCAGAAGCGTTAGAAGAACCTCCGCCCAAACCACCTCCCATTGGGATGATTTTGTGCAAATGAATCGTCACATTCGGAATCTCATATTGCGAACGAATCAACTCAAAAGCTTTGATGCACAGATTATTATTTTCATCTCCAGGAATTTCCAAACCTGTCGATTGAAACACGAAAGTCTCCGAAGGAATAATTTCCAACACATCCGTAAACGGCAATTGATACATCAAAGTATCCAAATTGTGGAAACCATCTGCCCTTTTGTTGAGAATGTGTAATCCTAAATTTATCTTACAAGGAGGAAATAAAATCATGGTTTAAAGATACAGAGAATTATCATTTCGTTTTGATTTTAAGTAAATTGAAAAGAAAATTTAAGCTCTAAATCTCATCTTAAAAAAAATTGAAATCGATTTACAAACAATTGATATTGAACATTTCCCCCTTTGGAGGGGGATTAAGGGGGAGGAAAAGTAATTCTATCTAACGCGATGAATAACAAACATTTGAATAATTCCTTCGATGAATACCGAATTTGAATGAATTTATCTCCAATTTTTGCATTTCAAATGAAGTATTTTCGTAACTTTCGCCACCCAAATAGAATTTATATGTCAACTTATTTAGATTTTGAAGAACCGTTGAAGGCATTGGAAGAGCAAATCGCTCAAACCAAAGAAATTGGAGATTCAACAGATGTCGATATGGCAGATAAAGTCCATGCTTTAGAACAAAAATTAGCAGAAAAAACCAAAGAAATTTTCGCAGGATTGACTCCTTGGCAACGTGTACAAATGTCTCGTCACCCAGATCGTCCTTATTCTTTGGCATATATCAATGCAATTTCAAACAATACTTTTCAAGAACTTCACGGCGATAGAAATGTAAAAGACGACAAAGCCATGATCGGTGGTTTTGGTTTGTTGGATGGTGAAACAGTCATGTTTATCGGACAACAAAAAGGTATCAATACCAAAATGCGTCAATACAGAAATTTCGGTATGCCGAATCCTGAAGGATACAGAAAAGCGTTGAGATTGATGAAATTGGCTGAGAAATTCGGTAAACCAATCGTTACTTTCATAGACACTCCAGGAGCATTTCCAGGACTGGAAGCTGAAGAGCGTGGACAAGGCGAAGCAATTGCGCGCAACATCTACGAAATGATGCGTTTGAAAGTGCCTGTAATTTGTATCATTATCGGTGAAGGTGCATCTGGAGGTGCATTAGGAATTGGTGTTGGTGACAAAGTAGTCATGTTAGAAAACACTTGGTATTCTGTAATTTCTCCTGAATCTTGCTCTTCCATCCTTTGGAGAAGTTGGGAATACAAAGAAACTGCTGCTGAAGCATTGAAATTGACTTCTACAGACATGAAAAACAACAAATTAGTTGACGAAGTAATCATAGAACCTTTGAACGGTGCACACAGAAGTCAAGAAGAAATGTTTGGAATTGTCAAAGAAAACATTAAAAATTACTTAAAAGAACTGAAAGCAATCGCCCCAGAAAAACGCATCAACGATCGAATAGATAAGTTTTGTGCGATGGGGGTTTGGGAATAAGGGAGGAGATTTTAGGATATTAGGATGTTAAGACATTCGAATTATCTTAAAATATAATAATCTATTTGTAAAATTTTAAAACCGGTTAGGACTTAGTTCTTGATCGGTTTTTTTTGTTACCAACCAAAAATATAAATATTTGCACTTGCATTGAAGGACAATATCAAATTCTTATTTTAGTCTTTCTTCAAATTCATTTATAAGATCTGAAAAAGGAATATTTAAAGCTGAAGACAATTTTGTCATCCAAAAAAGGGTTGGTGAAATTAATCCTCGCTCTACCCTAGAAATATATTGATAATCTAAATTCATGGCATCTGCCAATTCTAATTGAGTTAATCCTTTTTCAATTCGCTTTTTGCGAATCAATAATCCCAGGCGTTTATTAAATTCAGACTTGTCCATGTCTGCCAAATTCCTAATGAATTTGGTTTTTAAACTAAACTTATATGTTTAGTTTTGAATTTTATTTATATTTGCCTAACTAAAATTTATTATTATGAGGAAAATTCTATTAATTCTATCGGTTTTTGTATCGATTCAACAAGCAAATGCCCAAGCATTTGAAGAGGAAGATAATTTTTTACAAGCTGGATATGGATTTGGCCTTGGGTATGGCAGATTGCTATCCGCATACCAAACAAACACTGGATACAAATTTTCTGGTTTTGGCCCTGCCAGCGCAAGTTATGAAAGGGCTTTGACTGATCATTTTGGAATTGGCGCAGCAATTTCTTATTCCAGCTACGGTGCAAAATGGATTAGCGGAAATAATTACGACTACTCTTACAGGTGGACAACTTTATCTATTATGGCAAGAGGTGCATATCATTTTTCCCTACGAAATGACAATTTTGATCCTTATGTCGGCATTGGTCTTGGATTTTTGAAATACAGCTACAATTGGAAATCTGAAGATCCATCCTTCAATGCAACAAACTACAATGTTTCGCTAGGAACTCCATTTGGATATCAATTTTTTGTTGGTGGACGTTATATGTTTTCTGACAACGTAGGAGCCTATGCAGAAGTGGGTTATGGTTTAGCTTTGGCTAATTTTGGATTTACATTCAAACTTTAGTTCCATTAATTAAATTAATAAAACATGGATTCAATTCTCAAAAGGGAAGTTGAAAGATATGTAAATCAATTTGGTTGTCCTAAAATATTACACACTTTAGGACAACCTTTTTTTACTGCTGAACTTAATAAAATTCCCACCGCTATTTTTCCTGTTCCTATCATTAATAATGAAAAGATTGAAATTGATAATTTCGATTATTTCAAAGAACAATTGAAAAATTCGAACAAAATTATTCGACTTGAAGTAAAAATTGAAGAATACCAAGTTGTATCGACTAAAGTGATAATTGTTGCTGATTTGGTTAGTAGAAAATTAGCGAAATAAAATTATGAAAATGAGAAATTTAATATTCATTTCTTTGCTAACGCTAAAATCTATTGCGATTTCGCAGATTTGGGTCCCGGCAACACCTTTTCCAGATGCAATTGGCAGTTTAAATGGTCAACTTACAACCATAAATACACTTTATACATACAATAATGAAATGTATGTGGGAGGAAATTTCACCTCCATTGGCGGTATTATTGCTCATGGCATTGCACGATGGAATGGAAGCAACTGGAATTCTTTGGGAGTAGGAAATTTTATACAAAATCAAATTTTGACAGATATTATAGCTTATGATGGTAATTTATATTTTACTGCTGGAAAATTATATAAATGGAATGGGTCAATAATTCAAGAGGTTACATATTTCAATTCTTCTACTCAATCTAATCAATCTATCTCTGGAACAGATTTACATGTTTTTAATAACGAAATGTACATTGCTTCATTTTCTCGCATAATAAAATTTGATGGTTTGAATTTTATTGACGTCAATAATTCTAACACAATAGGAAGTATAAATTGTATTGATGACTTTAATAATTCTTTATTCGCAGGATCAGATGAAGGACTTTTTAAATATCAATCTGGTAATTGGATAAATTGTAATGGAGTTTCAACAGAAGTTCCAGAAATCATTGATATGGAAAATTTTAATAATGAACTTTTTGTATTAGGCCCATCAAGTATAGGTGGTCTCAATGTTAATGGCATAGCTAAATACAATGGCTTAAATTGGTCTAACACATCATTACCACAAGGATACTATCCTCTAGTCTACCCAGCAACAAACTATTATTTTACAAATCATCTCAGAAAAATTGAAAACGAACTTTATTTAGCGTTTAAATTTGTAACTACTCAGTCTGCAACAATCGATCCTTCACCGTTATTAAAATACAATGGAATTCAATGGTCAACTTTATCTTTAAACTACGCCCAACTCGGAAGCGGAGAATGTGTTGAAAAATTTAATAATGAGCTATTTTGCGGTGGTGACTTTAGTTATTTCAATTTTTTTCCAGGAATCGATTCAGCCCCGACATTAATAAATTACCTTGCAAAACTTCAAAATACGGCTAGTATCGAAAAGTCAAATCCAAATGACTATAAGATTGCACCAAACCCAGCTTTAAGTTATATTACTTTAGAGGGAGATAAATTAATAAATGAAACCTACCTAATCTGCGACCAACTTGGAAGAACTGTAATTGCAGGAAAATTAAATGGAATTTCAACAGAGGTGAATTTATCATCACTTTCTAAAGGAATTTATACGCTGAAAATTGAAGGAAATCATCAACCTGCACAGATTGTGAAGGAATAGAGATTAATTTAAAATATTAACATTATGAAAAAGTTATTAATATCGTTTATTTGTTTATCAAGTTTTTTTCTAAATGCGCAGATTTGGGTCCCGGCAACACCTTTTGCAGGAGCGTCTGGAGGCATTAGTAATTGTCTAAATAATAATCAAACCTTTATCAATTCTTCATGTATCTTCGAAAACGAATTATATGTTGGAGGTAACTTTACTTCAATAGGCGGTATAGTTGCACATGGCATAGCAAGATGGAACGGAAGTGTTTGGAATACTGTAGGGTTAGGTAATTTAATTCAAAACGACTGTGTCAAAGATATTATTGTTTATAATTCAAATCTTTATTTTACAGCTGATAAATTATATAAATGGGATGGAACATCAATACAAGAGTTTACTTATTCAAATTCTTCTCAAAATATAGTTCCTGTATCTGGGCGAGATTTACATGTTTTTAATGGAGAATTATATATTTCATCTGGAAGTTCGACACTATTAAAGTACAATGGTTCGTCGTTTACTCAAGTGGCTATTAATTCCAGTGCAGTTGGTCAAATTAGATGTGTAGATGATTTTAACAATACTTTATATATTGGCACTACAGAAGGATTATTTAAAAACCAAAACGGTAATTGGATTGATTGTAATGGAATAACCACCGTGACGCCTGAGGTATATGATATTGAAACATATAATAATGAGTTATATGTTTTGGGCTATTTCAGTTCTATAGGTGGTTTAACAGTAAACAATTTAGCGAAATACAATGGTTCTGTTTGGACTAATATAAGTTTACCACAAGGGAACTATCCTGTAACTTATCCACTTTCAGGCTACACTATTGGAACAAATCACTTGAAAACAATGAATAACGAGCTCTATATTGCCCATACCTTTACTTCAAATCAACAAACATTTTTCCCCTCTCCATTAACAAAATTTAACGGAAATCAATGGATTCAAATTGCAGAAAACTATAATTCGGGGGGCGGTTGCTCAATATTTTACAACAACGAACTTTATTGTGGCGGACGTTTCTTTGGTGTTTTCTCAAACGTTCAAGTAATTGAACATTTGGCAAAATTGCAAAATACTTCAAGTCTTTCTGAAACAAATTATTCTAATTTTCAATTAAACCCTAACCCGACCGAAAATAGTGTAACAATAAAAAGTGAACAGATTAAAAATGAATCTTTCATAATCTGCGACCAACTTGGAAGAACTGTAATTGCAGGAAAATTAGAAGGAATTTCAACAGAAGTGAATTTATCAACACTGGATAAAGGAATGTACACACTAAAAATTGAAGGAAATTACCAGCCTGCACAGATTGTGAAGGAATAAATTTAAAAAAATGAAAAAAGAATTATTTTTTCTCGGATTATTAGCACTATCACTTAATTTAAATGCACAATATTGGGGTCCTGCTACTCCGTTCGCAAGTCCAACTGGACAATATCAAACAGGGATTCAAGGAGGAGTTACAAAACTTGTAGAATACAATAACGAATTATATGCAAGCGGAAATTTTATTGAGGCAGGTGGTTTAGTCGCCAATTGCATAGCTAGATGGAATGGATCTAATTGGAGCACTGTTTTTCAAGGTGACTTAATTCAAAATTCTGTTGTACACGATATGATTGTTTTCAACAACAAACTATATTTTATTGGTAATGAATTATATGTTTGGGACGGTGCAAATATTGATACATTAACCTACCTTGATCAATCTAGTAGTAATCTAGCTAGCATTCCCGGTGCCAGTTCTAATTTTTGTATTAATAATGGTAATTTATTTTTGGGAACTGGAGTAGTTTTATTTAAAATTGCAACAAATAATTCCATTACCTACGAAGTATTATCTGGAGGAAGCAATGGAACTGCTAATGTTGGAACAATAACTGCCTTAGAAGTCTTTAATGGTGATTTTTATTTAGGTTCTATTTTTGGTATATTTAAGAACGTAAATAATTCCTGGGTATCCATTTCTGGACAAACTAACCCGATTATTAAAGACTTAGCTGTATTTGAAAATCATCTCTATGCTCATGGGGAGTTCAACTCTATTGGTTCAATCATAGCAAATAAATTTGCAAAATTTGACGGTCAAAACTGGAGTAGTGAAATGCTATTTCCCAATACTTCATTGGTTAGTAATACTGCTACAAGTATTGTAGTACCTAATTCTATGAATGTAATTAATAATTTTTTAGTACTTACTTATCCAACAAATTTTGCTCCCAGTCTTCAGCCAAATGTTTTTGTAAAGCAAAATGGATTTTGGAATGTATTAGGAAGTTTTAATCCTCTGGATGTTATTGCTGGAGTATGTTTTACGTCTTGCATTTTTCAAAATGAAATTTATATCGGTGGGAATTTTGGAAATGGATTATCAGGTAGTCAAACTATTCGAAATTTAATGAAAATTGCAGACTCAGCACTAAATATCTCACATGATTCAGAAATTACTTTAAACATTTACCCCAGCCCAACTTCAAAAATCCTCACCATCCAAGCAAAAGAAGGCATGAACCAAAATTTTAAAATCATAGACCAAATGGGTAAAGATCTAATTATAGGTAAATTAAATGGAGCTTCAACTGAAGTAAATCTTTCTTCACTTTCCAAAGGATTTTACACCTTGAAAATTGACGGAAATTACAAGGCTGCACAAATCGTGAAGGAATAACAATTTAAAACTAAAAAAGATGAAAATTAAATTTTTAACACTAGTATTTTTTTGCTTTCAAGCAGATGCCTTTTTTTCACAGAGTCTTAATATAGAATGGCAAAAATGTTTAGGTGGAACTTTTCAGACGGATTCAACTCAACTAAATGATTCTTTAAACTATTATTTTTCTGGTACAGATGTTATCCAAAAAATCAGAAAGACAACTGACAATGGATATATTGTAGTAGGTACCACTGGTTCAAATAATTATAACGTAAATGGAAATCATGGACTCAATGACATTTGGGTTGTTAAACTTAATAATTCAGGCGCAGTAGAATGGCAAAAATGCTTTGGAGGTTCATTTAATGACTATGGAAGTGATATTCAACAAACTTCTGATGGAGGCTATATTGTATGCGGCTGGACAAATTCTAATGATGGAGACGCTGTTGGACTTCATGGCCCTCCTAATTATGATAACTATAATGATTTTTTCATTTTAAAAATCTCAAGTTCAGGCTCAATTGAATGGAAAAAATGTTTAGGTGGAAATCGCGACGAAAAAGCTTTTTCTGTTACAAAATCAATTGATGGTGGTTTTATAATTAGTGGTTATACAAACACAAATAATAATGGAGATGTTTCAGGCTATAACCCAAATAATGAATACATTAATCAGATAGACGCTTGGGTTGTAAAACTTAATTCATCTGGAAATTTCGTTTGGAAAAAGTGTTTCGGAGACAGTAACCAAGATGACTTTACAAATGTAAAAGAACTAAACGATGGCTCACTATTATTTGCTGGCACAACATCGTCTTATCAACTTAATGGAAATCATGGAGAAAAAGATTTTTGGCTAGTAAAAACGGATGCAAATGGAGTAATTCAATGGCAAAAATTATATGGTGGCAGTAGCAGAGATATTTTCAAATCTGTAGAAATAACAAACGATCAAGGATTTATTCTTACTGGTGAAACTTTTTCATACAATGGAGATGTATTAAATACATTTAATGTAACTAGTAGCGAAAGCGACACTTGGGTACTTCGACTAGATGCAAATGGGAATATTATCTGGCAAAAATGTTTCGGTGGCACATTGAACGAAAGCGGAAATGATATTATTCAAACTTCAGATGGAGGATTTGCCATAACTGGTAACACAACTTCATTTAATGGAAATGTAGCCTATAATTACGGCAGCGACGATTTCTGGCTTTTGAAAATAAATAGTATGGGTTTCCTAATGTGGCAAAAAAGTCTGGGAGGTTCAAATTATGATGTTTCAAACTCAATTGTAGCAACAGCAGATGGAGGATATGTACTAGCTGGTTATATTGAATCCAATGACTATAATAGTACAATAACAGGTGCACTTGGCAATGGTGATGGTTGGGTGGTTAAATTAGGACCTTATAATAATCTAATAGAGTCAGAAAGTTTTAATTTTTCGTTTTCACCAAATCCAACAAAGGATGTGATAACATTAAAATCAGATAATATTTTGAATAAACAAATTAAAATATTAGACCAATTTGGAAGAATAATTCTAGATTCAAAAATAGAATCAAAAGAAACTCAAATTGATTTAGGACAACTTTCATCAGGAATTTATTTTCTGCAAATGGAGGGACAAAATAATTTGCAGAAAATTATTAAAGAATAAATTCAATTGAAAAAATTTCTTGCTATTCGGATTATGCTTTTAATACAAAAAAACGTTATTCGAATAGCAGAAATAAACTGTATTCCTTACATCAACTCCTCAATAATCCTATCCATAGAAAATCCTTCCGCTTCAGCGCGGTAATTTCTTACAATTCGATGTCTCAAAATCGGTTTGGCTACTGCTTTCACGTCTTCGATGTCTGGCGAGAATTTGCCGTT
Source organism: Flavobacteriia bacterium (assembly GCA_947462925.1). Taxonomy (GTDB): domain Bacteria; phylum Bacteroidota; class Bacteroidia; order Flavobacteriales_D; family Crocinitomicaceae; genus JAQVCM01. The sequence goes on from CANHQP010000043.1 coordinate 25,669, forward strand.
CAAAAGTGCGTGACATTTGGCGCCGATGATTAGGTATTGAGAGGCACGTGGTCCTGCGCCCCAGCTGATGAAATCTTTGGTCATTTGTGGTGCGAATTCGCTGTCGAAACGGGTTTTTCCGACCAATTTAACGGCGTATTCTAGGACATTGTCTGGAACTGGAACGCGGCGCACCAATTCTTGGTATTCCATGATTTGTTCACCAGTCAAGATTTGTTTCAATTCTACTTTGGAATCGTTGGTTGTTGCTTTCACAATCGCCAATTCTTCTACGTAAGATGGATAATCTACCCAAATATTGAACATAAAACGGTCCAATTGCGCTTCTGGCAATGGATAGGTTCCCTCCTGCTCTATCGGGTTTTGCGTTGCCAATACGAAAAATGGCGCAGGCAATTTGTAAGTATTTCCAGCTGCGGTTACAGAACGTTCTTGCATCGCTTCCAACAAAGCAGATTGCGTTTTTGGCGGCGTACGGTTGATCTCATCTGCCAACACGATGTTGCTAAACAAGGGTCCTTTGATGAATTTGAAATTTTTATGTTCGTCCAAAATCTCTGATCCGATAATGTCTGACGGCATCAAATCTGGCGTAAATTGAATTCTATTGAATGAAAGTCCCAACGTTTGAGCGATGGTATTTACCAACAAGGTTTTTGCCAATCCTGGCACACCGATCAACAAAGCGTGACCGCGTGAAAAAATGGAAATTAAAACTTGATCAACTACTTCGTCTTGACCTACGATTACTTGATGAATTTCATTTTTGAGCGCTTTGTAGTGCTCAACCATTTGATTAACTTTAGCTACGTCTGACATTTGAGTTTATTGAATTATAAATTGGTACTCCATTTGTGGTCGAATGCGCAATTTGAATATCCTTTGTCGATTCTGATATACGCATTGTGAATTTTAGAATCTGTCCAAGCTTTCAACACATCTTCTTTCTTTTTGTTTTCTGCTGCACTTTGAATCAAAGCGTAGTCATCCAACATATTTGCTCTGTGCGGATTTGTTCTATCCATCAAACGCACAATTCTTACTCCTTGTTTGCGCTCATTGAAATCGTAATACAAAGAAGCAGTAGAAATATCACCTTTGTTCAACGCGTCAGTCAACAAATAGATTTGCTGATCCACTTGGTTCAAATCTTCCATGCTCCAAGTTTGTTGCCCTGTAATTGGATTGGTGATAATTCCTTTGTTTTGTTTCGTATTTTCGTCGTTTGAATATTTCAAAACCGCGTCGTCCCAAGTAATTTCGTTTGCTTTCAACTTGGTGTAGCATTCTTCGATTTTCACTCCTGCATCGTTTAAGCTTTCTCTGCTGAATTCAGGGATAATTAAGATGTGAGAACAAATGTAATCATCACCCGTTCTTTGGATTAATTTCACGATGTGGTAACCAAATTCTGTTTCAAAAACTTCGCTCACTTCACCAACTTTTAAACTGAAAACAGCTGCTTCGAAAGGAGCAACCATCATTCCACGCGTAGCGTTCATCACACCACCTTTTGGCGCACTTCCCGGATCTTGAGAATATTTTTTCGCTTCGTCTTCAAATTTCTTTCCTTTCTTGATTCCGTCCAAAATGTCTTGCAAAGTCTTTTTAGCAAGCGCTTTGTCATCTTTCGTAATCGATGGAAAAATCACGATTTGCTGAAAACTCAATTGAGAGTTAATCAACGGAATACTATCTACCGGAATCGTTTTGAAAAAAGCTTCCACTTCTTTTGGCGTGATTGTCACTTTCGAAGTGATTTGACGTTGCATTTCTTCAGAAAGCATGCGTTTTTTAATCAAAGGACGGAATTCAATTTTGATTTGCGTGATTGTTTTTCCGTAATATTCCTCCATTTTCTGGCGGCTACCGATTTGTTGTTCGATCACACGCACACGGTTTTCCATTTCAGCATCCACTTGCGCATCGGTGATTTCGATACTGTCTAATTCAGCTTGATTCAACAACAAATTCTGAAACATTAAATCTTCCAAAATTTGGCAATCAGCATTCGGCGTCAATTCCACACCAGATGAAAGTGCTTGCAACTTTTGTGCTTCGATATCAGATTGTAAGATGATATTTTCACCAATTTGCGCGGCAATTTTATCGATGGTCATTCGTTGCTGACCAAAAAGACCAAAAGCGAAAAAAATGAAAGGAATGATTAATATCTTCATGTAATTATTTTAACAGATTTTAAACGGAACAAACTATCGTATAGTATTTTCTGCAGTAAATATAAGTGCTTTGGTTAGAATAAAGTTTTGATTTCAAAAATCTAAACAATTTTTAACGAACCAAAAAGGGAAAAAAGAAAATCCGCTTTCAATGAAAGCGGATTTGAATTATTTCGTTCCTAAGTTGTATAAAACCGCTTCGTTGATTTTAATAGGATGTTTTCTCCCCAAGGATTCAAGCCAATCTTTTTCTAATTTATTTTGGAAATCAGAAGTAATTGCACCTTTTGCTTCGTTCAATTCTTTGACACCAGCTGGGATTAACTCGTTTACTTTAATTACATAAACTTTACCTTCAAACTCGTAAGGTTTATTTATCCCTTTTTTCAAATCTTTACCTTTTAGATAAGGAGTTTGAGAAATTTCAAATTTGTTTGTTCTAACGCGCAAATTCAATTCAGAAGTTTTGTTGATTTTGTCCAACACGTGTTTAGAATTGATTGTATCGTTTTGAATCATTTTGAAAACTTGATCTGCGATGTCTTTGTTCAAGCATTCGTAAACCATTGCATCCATTCTATTGTCCCAACGGTAATTTTCTTTGTTTACTGCATAAAATTCTTTCAAACCAACTGTATCACGTGTCGCTTTGTTCCACACTTCATCAGTCATTACTTCGTACAACAAAATTCCGTCGTGGTATTCTTTCATCAACGCTTTGAACTCAGGATATTTCGCTTCCAATTTAGATTCCTCCAATTCGATAATCATTGCTTTTTCCCAATTTTTGTATTGTAAGGCAACCAAATCTTTGCTAGCCATTTTCTTAGCTGCTCTTGAATTTTTCTCTAAATAAGTTCCAAACTGCTTTTGGGTAAAAGTTTTACCATCAATCATAAAAAGAGGCTTGTCTGTAGTTAATTTGGAAGCTGACCATTTACCCATTGCGTAAGTAGAATCAACGTTTTCAACAAACCATGACAAATTCTTTTTGCTTAGATTTTTGTAGTTATATTCTTTTTTCAACTTCGCCACGAAAGAATCTTGCGTTTGCTTTGAACGTTCGTCTTTATTGACTTTGTTTTGCAATTCTTTTTTCATGGATTCAAAAGTCCCTAGATCGTTCCATTCCAATTTTTTGATAATGTGGAAACCATAGTTCGTTTGAATTGGCGCACTGATATCTCCGATATTTTTCAAATTGAACGCTGCATCTTCAAATTCTGGAACCATGCGCGTTGTAGAACCTGAGCCGAAAACTGGCAAAACACCACCTTTACCATTTGAACCTGGATCATCAGAGAAATTGCTTGCTAAATCATCAAAACTTTCGCCAGCAGTTGCTTTTTGGTAGATTTCATCCATTTTTTTGCGGGCAGCATCAATAACTTCCGCTGAATCAGTTTTGGAAACAGCCACCATGATGTGTGCGACTTTGATTGTTCCTCTTGCAGGTCTTGTATCAACCACTTTGATTAAGTGATAACCAAAACGTGTTCTTACAGGATTTGAAATTTTCCCAACTGGCGTATTGTAAGCCGCTTCTTCGAAAGGAAAAACCATTTGAAAAGCAGTAAAATAACCTAAATCACCTCCGTTTTGTTGTGCTGAAGGATCGTCAGAACCACCTTTTGATTTGGCAATTGTTGCAAAATCTTCACCGTTTTCGATGCGTTTTTTCAACGCCATGATTTTGTTGTAAGCTCTCAAAGTATCAGCAGGAGTAGCATTTTCATCCACTTTGATTAAGATATGTGAAGCTCTGATTTCAGTTTTAGAACGGCGATATGCTTCTTCAACTAATTTGTTGTTTGTTTCATTGTCAACCAAATATGGGGTTGCTAATGTTTTTCTATAACCCTCCAATTCTCTTTTTAATTTAGGAATTGTATCGTAACCAAGAGATTCAGCTTCAGCGACTTTTAATTTGAATTTTTTGAAAAGTTCCATGTATTCATCCATCGAAACTTTGTCAAATTTTGGGTCGTTGTTATTTTTCAAATAAATCTGAAGGAATTCTGATTTGGTAACTGGTTTACCGTCAATTTCCATGACAGTAGGTTCATTTTGAGCAAATAAATTCAATGATCCAATAAGACCAATGACAACTAACAAATTCTTCTTCATTCTTTCAATATGTTTATTAAAAATTGCATCCAAAAATACATTAATTCGCGGAATACAATGGTAATTTTTTGTTATTTTATACTATAATTCGGTGCTTCTCGTGTAATTGTAACATCATGTGGGTGTGATTCTCGCATACCAGCGTTGGTAATTCTTACAAATTCAGCTCCTTTCAATTTATCGATAGTTGCTGCGCCGCAATAGCCCATTCCAGCTCTCAATCCACCAATAATTTGGTAAACAACCTCCACTAAAAATCCTTTGTAAGGCACGCGACCAGAAATCCCCTCAGGAACTAATTTTTTCACATCGTCCTCAGCGTCTTGGAAATAACGGTCTTTCGATCCTTTTTGCATTGCTTCCAAAGAACCCATTCCACGATAAGCTTTGAATTTTCTTCCTTCAAAAATGGTTGTTTCACCTGGAGATTCTTCCACACCTGCAAACATAGATCCAACCATCACAGTGTCAGCGCCAGCGGCGATTGCTTTCACAATATCACCCGTGTATCTGATTCCACCATCTGCGATCACTGGAACACCTGTTCCTTCTAAAATTAGCGCTACATCGTTGATTGCAGTCAATTGTGGAACTCCAACACCAGCGATGATTCTTGTTGTACAAATCGACCCTGGACCGATTCCCACTTTCACAGCATCTGCTCCAGCATCAACCAAATATTTGGCAGCAGCAGCAGTCGCAATATTTCCAACAACGACATCCAATTTTGGATAAACCGCTTTCACTTCTTTCAATTTCACAACTACACCTTCCGTGTGTCCGTGTGCGGTATCAATAACAATTGCATCGACACCTGCATCAACCAAAGCATGAACGCGAGCCAAAGTATCTGTAGTTACACCAACAGCAGCAGCTACACGCAATCTTCCAAAACTGTCTTTGCAAGAATTTGGATGTGTTTTTACCTTGATAATATCTCTATAAGTAATTAATCCAATCAATTTGTTGTTGGCATCAACTACTGGCAATTTTTCGATTTTATTTTCTTGTAAAATATCTTCAGCGACCGCTAAATCAGTTCCGTCTTGCGTCGTGATGATATTTTTGTGGGTCATTATTTCAGAAATTGGTCTGATTAAGTTTTTCTCAAAACGCAAATCACGGTTAGTCACGATTCCTTTCAAGATTTTGTTTTCATCTACGACAGGAATACCACCAATTTTGTTTTCTTTCATCAACTGCAAAGCATCTTTCACCAAAGCGTTTTCAGACAAAGTCAAAGGATCTAAAATCATTCCGCTTTCAGAACGTTTCACTTTACGCACCTCCAAAGCTTGCTCGCTGATGGTCATGTTTTTGTGAATCACTCCTATTCCGCCTTGTTGTGCCATTGCGATTGCCATACTAGACTCAGTAACAGTATCCATGGCAGCAGAAACAATCGGCGTATTTACGTAAATATTGCGTGTAAATTTGCTTTTCAGCTGAACATCTTTTGGTAAAACTTGTGAAAATCCTGGTACTAAAAGTACATCGTCGAAGGTGAGTCCTTCTTTAACTTCATTGAGATTGGAAAGTGACATTTTGAACCTATTTTTTAAATAAATTCTTGCAAATTTAATAATTTTTACCGAGAAATGATATGTTTTGGAAATCAAAGATGATTTAGTTTTGTTTGGATCACTTTCGTAAAGGTATCGGGGATTATTTTTCTTGTTGAAACTTAATAGATGTAACTTGTTTTTTGTTTTGCCCACGCTGGGGCAAGGACGCATAGATACAGATCTTTTTTTAAGATGTTTAGCCCTGCTAGGGCTGTTTGATGTGTTTTTGTTTCGAAAACACCTGAAAAACTTTGGAATAATTGTTCTTATGTCGTCCGCCTCAGAGAGGCTAAACATCAATAGAAAAAAATGTTTTTTTCTATTGATTGCCCCAGAGCGGGCAAAATTTTCTTTTATGTGGCAAGGACGCTCATCTAGCCTTTTTCATCAACCTTTGAACATACCA
>CANHQP010000044.1 GCA_947462925.1 Flavobacteriia bacterium
AACTCCCGTTAAGGGTTTTCCACTTTTTACGCTGGCAACCAGGTCCTTTGAGAATTGCTCAAAATCAAATTTCGTGTCCATTTGTCAAAAATATCTTTTATAATTAAACCTAAAAAAAATATTTGACACAGTTTAATGAGCATACTCTTGATTATTCTTTATTATCTGGTTTAGCCAATCAATTAGCTCATCTAAATAGGATTCGATAATACTCCAAACAATTTCATAATCTATCCCGAAGTAATCATGAACTATTCGATTACGAAATCCTCGTATTCTTTTCCATTCAATTTCTGGGTTGCTATCTCTGAAATCAGGATCAATGCGATTGGCGGCTTCTCCAATTATTTCAAAATTTCTAACAACGGCATCTAATGTTTTGTCATCTGCTAAAAATGCATGATAATCTAGGTCTTTTGTATACTGCTTAATCTTTTGGGCAGCAAGCAACATATCATCTAAGAGCAATAATTTATCCCGTTTAGACATACACTAAATCTGAATTTATTGATTTTAAATAATTTTCTTTCACTCCATTTTTCGAAACTAAATCCACTTTAAAACCAATAATGTGTTCTAATTCATCTGCTAAATCAATGAAGCGCACTCCAATCTTGTCGGAAAACTCTACAAGAATATCCAAATCACTGCTATCAGTTTGTTCTGTGCGAGAATAAGACCCAAAAATGGCCATGGATTTAATTGGATAATCACGAAATAATCTGCCTTTGTGATAATCCAAAGTATTTTTTATTTCTTGTAATGTTCTCATGATTCAAAAATACGATTTTATATTTAATCTAAAAAATCATTGAGTAATTCAAAATTATTGGAAGTGAAGTTTTTATTTCTGCTTATTTATCACTTCTTAATCACCTTCAAAAAATCACCATCAAGTGGCGAAATCGATGGACCAAAATAACCGATCAATTTTCCCTCTTCGTTGACCAAGTATTTTCCGAAATTCCAATCTGGTTGGTGATTGTTCCAGCCGTTTTCTTTGCTGTCGGTGAGCCATTGGTAAACTGCTTGTTGGTCAGCATTTTTAACCACAACGCCTTTTTTGGCAATAGGAAAATTGACGCCGTAGTTTACCTGACAAAATTGTGCAATTTCAGCATCATTGCCTTTTTCTTGCGATGCAAAATCGTTGGCAGGAAACCCGATGATCATCAATTGATCTCCCAACTTTTCATGGAGTGATTGTAATTCTGCATATTGACCTGTATAGCCACAATTTGAGGCCGTGTTGACCAACAATACTTTCTTTCCTGCAAATGAGTTGAAATCAATTTCTTGATTGTTATTTAAAACCGCACGAAGCGAATAAAAAGACGTTTTTGGGACAGCGTTTTTGATGTTTTTCACCACAACGCCATTCTTGCTCGACTGACCCATTTTACGAATCATCGGGTACATAAATCTCAATGCTTTTTGCTTGAATGTTTCCATGGTACTTTGCTTTTGATGCAGAAATAAATGGGGCGCTTTACTTTAGAGCGAGTAGTTTTTTTCTGTTATATGACATTAACCAAGAAAACTGGGTAATTGTTCGCTAGATGGAGTTTATTGGTGCAGATAGATTCATTTCGCACTGTGACTTTGCCAAATTTGGTTGCAAAATATATACTTGCTCTAATTATTACTTTATCCCATTATTTATTTCCACTACTTCAAGATGATCAACAGCATAATCTGCTAAAATTTCATCAATTAAATCTTTAGAAAAATCAGAACTTCCTAATAAAATGGTTCTAAAAATTTCAATTCTATCGTCTGGCGTTAATTCGTTTAATTTTTCTGTATCGCGAAAAAAGCGCATGAAATCTTCGTTTGAAAGTTGTTGGTGATTGTTCATTTTATGGTGATTTTTTTGGTTTATTGAGGGAATAAATAAGGTTGTTTTTTTAAAAAAAAAACAGGATGTTTTAACGGTTCTCAGCTATACGCAGGCAGGGATTTAACCACTGAACTTCCTACGAAGTACTGAACTTTAAATGTACCACTTTCCTGTCCCACGAAGCAAGAAACCTCTGCTTGCATATAGGTGATTTTGTAAGCTGGCCTTCTGTCCACTGTCATTGTCGAGTCGTTTTATATCTTTGCTTTTGATGTCATATTATTAGTTCTGTTTTCTGTCTGTATAGCTTGTGTGTCGGCTGTTTTAAACATTTTAGAGGGAAGGGATTTTAAAAAATAATTTTTCTTTCGGGTGGCAAAGGTGGAAGCTCTTTTGCAATTTTTGGTTTGTGTGTTGGCTTGTGCGAATTGCAAATGTGCTTACACCTGTGGGTTGGTTCATATTCTAATTAGTTTATTTTCTATGACTTCTCCCAATTCAGGAATTGTCATTTCCGATGTTATCAATATTTTCTGTTTGTTTTTGGTAATCTCATTTTGCAAATAATCTGTGATTTTAGCTGGTTTAGCATTAAAGACAGATTGAACAACTATCAGGTATGGAGAAAGATTTCTTGTTAATGTCCCTCTTCCTTGCTGTTTTTCAAGTACTAATATTTCATTCAAATCAGGCACACTCAAACCAATAGCTTCAATAAACCCAATAATATTTTGAGCCAACCTTCTTCTGTCTGATGGTAAATCTTCTGGCTTCCAATGATTAAGAATCATTGAAATTAATTGATTTACTTTTTTTACTTCTTTATTTTCCTTTTTTAATTCTGAAATTTTACTAAGCTCTTCAACACCACTAATGGTAACTTCTGCGTGTTCTAAAGCAGCCTTTACTTGATAAGCAATCCGTTCTTTTGCCCAATTAATTTTGTCAGATTTGTAAATTAAATCGTGGGTAGCTATTGACCAAGCATGTTGCAGGAATGTCTTTATCTGAATTTCAAAAACTATTTCATACAAATTGGGAGCAAGCTCTCCAGTATCAAAATCTTTAAGGGACACGTAAAGCCTTAAATCATCAAAAGGAAAAGAAGAAGAATCTTTATGAGTGAAATTTCTTGACTGTGGTCTCTTAAATCGGATATTAAATTGTTTGGAAATAAAATTTTCTGCTAAGGAAATTTCACTCAAGTTTTTCACAACAATTGTTGATGCAAATAAGTCTTCGAATATTTCTGTTTTATCGAATCTTCCCATTTCGACTTTCATTGCAAAACTTTCAACCTGTTTAATTCTGCTTTCGTAGTGCCAACGATCATTTTTATTAGACTTTACAATTTCATCAACCTTACTCTTTACAATATTGAAGTACGGTAGGTTAGTATTATAAAGTTCTTGTATCGATTGAACTATTTTCATAATTAAATAGAATTACTCAAGGCTAACAATCTTTCTCTTCTTTGTGGCAAATCCGTTACTGCTCCTTTTGAATTGTTAGAATAATTTAAAACATCATCTTCAATAACTTCCCCAGCATCCTGCATTTCTTTTACTTTAGAAACTTTTTCCATAAACGTATCATAAGCGTTAGCAAAGTCGATAGGGTTTTGAGGGTTATTTAGATGAATATAAGCCCATAAAGTGTAATAGTTATTGTTAGAGCCTGAAGCATATTTTGTAATTGCTCCGTTATGGTTATCCGCAGTTAGAATGACTTCCTTTATTTCGTTAAGTCTATTTGTAAAATCTTCAAGGCTAAAATCTCCCGATTCTTGAAGTTCTTCTATTTCGTCATATTTTGCATAAACCTCATCAATATAGCCTTGGTCAAAACCGACAATTTTATTCTCAAGTACAATCATTATTAACTCTGAAACAAATTGAACATTTTTCATTCTCTTGTCTCGTCCTCTTGTACTTATTTTGTAATCCCACCAAAAATCTACGTCTGATTCTTCTTCGACAAAATTTATAAACCAACCGTTATATCTAGCGTGTCTTAGTTCTTGAGGTAACAGGTTTCGTGCATTTCTATTTACCCTGTCAAATACTTCTTCTATATTATTTCCATCAATGGAATCAATGAAATCAACGACTAACGTGTAATCCCAAAACCTCCTTTTATATTCAGGCGTTAAGTCCTTAAACTTTTTACCATTTAAATTTATATCTCCAAAGTCGGGTGCAATCGAAATTTTACTTTCAAAGAACGACAATATTGTTTCCAATCTTTGTTTTCCGTCCACAACGTGATATTTGGTATATCCTTGGTCATTTACTGTTCTATGGATAAAAATTGGAGGTGCTGGATAATTCCTGAAAATTGTGTCTAGAAAGAACTTCCTGTCTTTAGAACTCCATACACTTTTTCTCTGATATGGTGGCTCCAAGTCAAGTTGGTTATTTCGATACAAATCTAAAAACCAAGTTATCTGCTGTGTTGTTGGTTGTCTTTTCATTTTTAATATTATTTATTCCTATTTAATCTCCTTGCAGAAAGCTTTTTCCAAATGCTATCTGCCAATTTTATTTCCTTATCTGTAAAGCCGTAACCATCTTTCAGGATTTGTTTGTTGGTGATTTTTAAAATTTCATCAATGCTTTTTTTCTCTCGCATCATTTTGTCAATGGTAGCGAGTAAATCAGCGTTTTCGATTTGGTAGGGGAGCAGTATTTTCCCTGCTTCGCTTGGCATCAATTCCAAAACTCCACCGCCATAACTACGACCAACAATTTCAGAAAAAGCCAAAGACAATGAATTGTAAAAACTGGCTATGAATGCGTTTTTGTCCGTGTCTTTTTTCATAAATACACGGTGCATTGTGTCTGTTGTATATGCGTTTGCTTCGTTCAGGATTAAACGAGGGTAGAGATTGTTTCTACGTATAAATAAAGCATCAGAAAGTTTGATGGAAGGAATCACAAACCAATCATCACGAATACCTGTTTTGTAACCTTTGTTTACGCCCATTGATTCGCCCAAACGAATGTAAGAGTTAGCTCCTTTGTGTCCGTTGATTTTCTCTTTGGCTGGGAATACCAATAAGTGAGCTTTTGCTTTGGTTTGTCTATTCAGTTTCCAATCCTTTTCAGTGAAAATAACACTGTTCACCTGAACGCTTCTTCCAACCATTGGCTTTGCGTATTCTTTAAGGTCGTATGCTTCTACAACTGGTAAAGGAACAGTGAAATAATCATTTGCACCTGTGGTAATACCAACCTCAACACTTGCGTAATTACTAATTGTCGGAACTTTTCGTTTTGTGGCAATCTGTTCCAAAAAGTCAATTTCTTCTTGTTCCAAAAAGTAATAAGTCCACTTGTTTGATTTGAAGTCTATCTTTTTGGAAGGGCTTTTCAGTATGTTTACATCCAATATTGAAAGGTCTGAAGCGTCTCTTAATTCAAGGTGTTCAATCAAATGTGAATCGCTTCCGTTTTTTTCGCAAAGCAACAAAACAACTTCTTGCTGAATGTCAGGGAAAACCAACTTTTCAAAAGAAATGATATTGATTTTATTATAGAAATGAGCCAAAAATTCACGGAGTTGTTGAGCATAAGAAACTTGTAATAATTCCGCAGGAATCACAAAACCAATTTTCCCCTTTTCTTTGAGTAATAAACTCGACCCAACTACAAAAGAAACCCAAGCATTAGTCAGTTTGGAATATTTAAGTTTAGCTCGATTGAAAACTTTGATAGCTTCATTTTGCTGTACTTCTTGAAAATATTGATAGCGAATGTAAGGGGGATTACCAACAACTAAATCAAATCTCTCTGTTGTTTCATTGCAATACAAATGAAAGTCAGTATTGATAACATTTTTTTTATTGAGTTTAATCTTTTCCGCTTTTTCTGCTTCCACTTCATCAAACTCAATAGCTGTTACCAATTTGAATTTGTGGTTGTTCTCTTTGAGTTGTTCTAGGAAAACACCATCTCCACAACTTGGCTCTAAAATGTCATAATCAGCACTTCCATTAATGCCCCATTTCAAAATGAATGCAGCAATTGGCTCAGGCGTGTAAAATCCACCTCTCAATTTCTCTGCTGTTGCGTTCTTAATTAGCTTCATACAATTCTTTGATTAATGGGATTAATGAATCTTCGCTACCTAAATCGTATAGTTTAGCTAATTGCTTTTCTAGGTTAGCTTTCTCTCTTACAAATTGTCCTTGCAAGGGAGTTAAAGCTCGTTTGTTTCCTGCGTTTGCATCTATTTGGTCATAAATGCTTATTAATTCTTTTTGAATTTCTACGATTTTGTCGTGAAGTGCTTTTTGTTTTGAGTCTGAAAAATCAATCTTTCTGATTGGTAGGTTTTTCAGAACTTTTGTTCCTCTTGCTATATAACCACCTCTGAAAACTTCACCTCTCAAATGAATGATCCACTCAACATACCTCGAATTAAGAATGGCTTGTATATAGTAAATTGAGTAAGGATTCTTATCGGACAAGTAAACACTACAATAGCCTGCAGTACCGCCTGCGGTATGTAAAGTTTTGTGTTTGTCAATAGGATATTTCTCTCCTGATGACATAACACCAATTATTATTTTCTCCTTTATTTCACCAAGTTCTAAATATTGGCTTCTTCCATACCTATACCATTCGTTTTTTGTTTTTGGAACAGGGTTTACATCTCTTTCTGCTAATCTTGTTTTGTGATAAGTTAGATACTTGTACGCAAAGGGAAATTTTTTCTTGAATTCTTTTTCTTCAATGAATTCTGCTTTACCTTTAATTACTTGATATGGATAAATTAAAAATGTGTTTGGCTTTAACGTTCTGTAGGTATTTAGTTTATCCTCTCCTTTTTTTCTAACTGTTTCGTAGTATGGCATTGTTGCTGATTTCTCAACTTTGAAACTTATGCCTTTCTTTTCAAAATGAATATATTTTGAATCGACCTTTAAAGGTTTGATTACAAACACATCATTTGCACTCGTTTGAATCCCATTATTGATATTCTTTTTTCCTACTATTTTTTCAAGGATTTCACTTTGATTTAGAATTGAATTATATACGTTTTTTAAATAAGGAGGAATTAAAAACCACGAATCACTTGATAGCTTTTTGGTTTCTATTTTATCAAACTCAATTCCTTTAAAATCTCTGATTTTCCATTCAGTGAGACTTTTTACTTCGGTAAAAGAAAATTCTTTTTGTTTTTGCTTCGTGAGTATTAAAATACTAGTGTAAGTTGTTTTATTTACAAAAACCTGATTTGCTCCAAATGAAACAATGGAATGCAAATACTCTTTGTCTGCAAGTAATTCACGGAGTCTTTTACCTGCTCCAACTTTTGTAAACTTACCCGGAACGATATATCCTAAAATTCCATCATCAGCCAACAAATTGATTCCTTGTTCAAGGAAAAGGAAATATTTGTCAAACTGCTTGTAAGCAGAGTTGAAATTTGCTTTGTAAAGTGGTAATTCAAGCGGAGTAATATTTTTCATATCCTCTGACTTCATATAAGGCGGATTGCCTACAATGACATCAAAACGAAGTTTTGAAAAATCAAAAGGATTGATAATTACCTGGTCTTTCTTGTTCGTTACTTGCTTCGGATTCAGTAAACTGTTTCCGAAAAAAATGTTTTCAGAAAGGTCGGGCAAAACAGGTTTAGTTTTGTTCGTTGAATTTACATCTTCACCTTCAAGTAATTTTAGAAGTAAACCAAATTTGGCTGCTTCAACTGCATTATAATCTTTATCAACCCCGTAGATGCAATTCAATAAAAGTTGTCGCTTAATTTCAAATGGAAGTTTATAAGTATTTATATTGGTTTGAATAAGCTTGGTTTTATCATTTTTTAGATAGTAGTCAATCAAAATATCATTGAGCAACTGAAACAATTCCAATAAAAATGCACCCGAACCACAAGAAATATCAGCGAATTTCAGTTTAAGAATTTCCTTGTCCTTTTTTCCCGCACATTTTTTCAAAACAGTATTTCTCAGAATATCGCTTATGATAAATGTTGGTGTGGTGATGATGTCACGGTCAATATTTTCAGGTTTCTTGACTAAAACAACAGCACCGACTTGTACGGTCAATTTCTCTGAAAGGAAAATTTCATAAATGCTTCCCAACACATCAGAAGAAAAAACACTGAAAGAATAAGGACTTTCAGGGTAATACAATTGCTTGATTATAGTCCAAAATACCGAACTAATATTTTCTACAATTTTGTCTTTGAGTAATTGGTCGAAAAGTCCTGAATTATAACGTTTGTCGGCTTGTTCAAACTTTTTGATTAGGGCACTGAAATCATTCGTATTTGCAAATTTTAAAAGGGTTTGGTAGTCCTCCAAATTTCTGTCCTCACAAACACGCAGAAAAATAACTCTGTTGATGTAGCTTTGAACTACATCATTTAATTGTTGCTCGTCAATTTTTGGTTGGTGTTTGTAAATCTCAGTACCAAGTGCTTTTCGCCATTCGTTGATTTGGTGTAGGAATAAATTGTCAATCGAATATTGATTGATTTTACTTTCAATTTCTTTCCACTCGGTTTCAAATGCTCCTGAATAAACGGATTCCTTTCCTAAAAGCAGTATGATTTCTTCAAGTTTGCTTTCATATTCCGTGTAATGGTATTTTTTTACGAGTGCTTTTGTATAGTTGTCGTCTTTCTCAACTTTTACGGAAGTATCATAAATGATTAAGTATTCAAAGTTTGAAAGAACAGAAATTTTCAACTTTGCTGTAAATCCGTATCGTCTGACTTGCTTTGCTGTTTCATTGTTTGATTCAATAGAAACGCAAGGTTTCTTTGCTTCCAAAAAGAATTTTCTTTCAGAAAAAAGACGGAAAGTGTAATCAGGTTTTTTGGAATGTTCTGAAGCATTTGCTTTCAATGCTTCTTCCAATATTACTTCTCGTTCGTTGGTCGGTTTTCCCGCATTGTTTTTAATGTCCCAACCAAGCAACTCGAAAAATGGGTCTAAGAAATCACTGCGAAGCAGTGTTTCATTATACTTGCTTGTCAAGTAATAATCCCTGTCGGCTGTATATTTTTCTATGAGTTGCTTTATTGTCATTTCTTCTTGTTCGCTTTTATATATTTTGCTCTTTCCTCTGCTACTTTCAGTGCTTCTATTCCTAAATCTTCGTCCTGAATTTCATATAAAATCTTGTCACTTAGGAATAAAACCAAAAGGTCGTCTGCGTCATAGTCGTATATGTCCGCAAGTTTCAGAACTACCTCTTTTGTAATTCTCCGTTCCCCACGTTCCATTTTACTCAAAATAGCAACGTCAATGTCGATCAGTGCAGCAACTTTCCGCAATGGCAGTTCCTTTTCTTCTCTAATGTGTCTTAACTTTTCGCCTATAGTTTCTGTTGACATAATATCTATTGACATAATGTGTCAAAATTAGAAAAAGTTTTTTGATTTGTCTTCACTTATTTCAAATTATTTTCAACATTCTTGTCGAGCGTTGGGAAATTGGCTCTTTTGTAAAAATTGGTTGTATGTAGGCTTGCGCGGTTTTGCAAATGTGCCAATGTGCGGTGGGAAAATTTTTTAAAACATTCGGGGCGGATTGTGTCTCGCCAAAGTCAGTCCGTATGTTCTTGTCAAGTTGTCAAAGTTCGGTTTTCAGTTGTCTGCTTTTTTCGGAGTACTGTCGTTCTCTAGGCTTGCTTACAACATTATTATTGACGCATTGCGTCTATTTCCATTATATTTAATTAAAATCCTAAAGAACAAAAACGTTTAAAACCGGTTAGGCGTATTTCTAATTCCTTCAATAAAGCAACGCATTTTGATTTAATCTCGTTCATCATCCAACCCCTCTAAAAACCAAATCTAACCATTAAATTCCAAAAAAAACCAAAAACCAACCAATTTTTAATCAATCCACACCAAACCCCTAAACAATTAAAAATTAAACATCTAGTTCAATCAACCTTCAATACTTTCTCCATCCCAACAACTTCTCCGTTTTCATTCAAAATCTGAACGAAATACAAACCATTTTGCAAAAGTTTCATTGAAATGGTTTCTTCGATGTTGGCGTTGTTTTTCTCGGAGATTTTTTTCATTTGTTGGTCGTAGAGTACCAAGCTGGCAGCAGGAGGGAGGTTGGAAATGGTGATTTCGTTTTGCGTTGGGTTGGGCATCACGGCAAATTTTTCGAGTTCATTTTCTGAGATGCTGGCGAAAATGCCGTTGTAGCAATCTGTATTTTGCGTTGGGTTGATGAGGGTAAAGTCAAAATCAGCAGATTCGAAGCAAAGTAAGTAAACAGGAAGTGTTTCGTCGATGATACCAGTTACGTAAGAATATCTGAAAGATTCAAAACCGCCAAAAGAGCCGAATTTTGCGTTGACCATAGCGAGTTTTGAGAAAACCACCGTGTCAGGAGCGGGAAAAGAATTTTCGATAGGAGTTCCGTCTGCTTGGCAAGCGATGAGGTAAATATCGTCCAAGATGGTTCCGTTGTAATCTTGTGAAATGATGGCGTCCACTTTCACGTAAGCCGTTTCGATTTCACTCGTCATGAAATTGGTGTGTTCGCCTAAATTCCAAATTTCGCCGATGCTTGGATTGAGTTTGAACGCAAAATAGAAAGCGCCATTGTCGGAAACAAAAATGGAATCGTTGCTTTTGTAGGTGTAATAATTGGGCAAAGCCACTTGGCCAGAAAATATATAAGTATCAGGACCGGTATACAATTTCGATTCCTGAAAACGTTTGATCATTTGACAATTTTTGCCGTAAATCGTGGTATCGCCGACGTAAGTGTTTTTTTGGTAGCCGCCTGAAAATCCATCGGAGTAGGTGTAATGCCAAGTTGAGGCGCTGTCAAGCCAGCGGTAGTTTTGTCCAAAAGCGGAGAAAGAAACTAAAGAAATTAGAAGTAAAAGTTTATCGAATCGTGTCATGGTTCTAAATATTAAATCGTTTATCGTTATACAATCGTTTTTGTTCCTTTTGCTTGATCAAAACGAACCCAAAAATCAAGGCTGAGTCATCAAGTTAAAGCGCAAATCTCTTCACGCTATTAAATTTTTGCATCAGGCGCTTTATTTTCAAAGCTTCTGAAAACGTGATTTTGTCGGTGATCTACTTCACTAGCGTTGCGTAGCTTCCTCCAAAAGTCTACATTTTCAGTGCACTTTGAAAAACCTTTCTTCCAAGGCCGGAAATCTAAAACTTTAAATTTATGGCCGCAGCATTTAAATCATCTAAATAAATCGAATTTAAAGCAATTTATTTGGATAAATTATTTTTCATCTAATTTAACGTTTTTATTTTTTCAATGGTTGGCTGTTCAGTATTTCAATGAGTTGATCGGCTTTTTGGGTACCGATGAGCAATTTGCGACCATCTTTGAAAACGATTTGCAAACCTTGTTTTCCTGCAATATTGAAAGCGCGATTGTTGCCAAAACCACGGATTCCGTAGCCGCCGTATTCTGCTATCGGTTTGTATTGTCTCACTTCTGCGGTTTCGATGTCGGTCCACAGGTATTTTCTGTATTTCAAATGCAAGGGAAAAAAGCGCAAGTAAATGGCTTCTTCGGTGATGTTGGTTTCCAATCTGAATACAAAAAACAGCGCTGAAATTGATGAAATGGCGATGGTGCTAAAAATCAATCCGCTGTCGCTCATGGTGTTGTCGCCAAAAGGGATTTTGTAGAGGAGTTGTTGCACGCAGCCGTAAAGGAAAAGTCCGGTGGTCAATACAAAAAAAGGCCAAATCCACCATTGGTTGAATTTTTGCTTTTCAGAGAAGAGGATTTTATTTTCCATTGTTATATTTTTTAATCAATTCGTTTAGGACGTTTTTCAAAATTTCCACCACAATTTGGACATTTTTGATTCAGAATGTTTTCGACGCAATCCGCACAAAAAGTACATTCATAAGAACAAATCATCGCTTCATCGCTGTCGTGCGGCAATGGTTTCAGACAATTTTCGCAGTTTGATTTGAGTGTTAACATCTTATTTCAATTTTACTTTTTTGACTTTTTCCTCCGCGTCGTTGGATCTGAAGGTGACTTTGATTTCTTTTCACATTCTCAACCTCGCCAAGGTAACAATTTTTGCAATTATCTTTTTTTTGAAATTTTCTCGTTCCTTTTCACTGCGTGGCTGCTTGCGCGGTGCTTGATCAAAACGAACCCAAAAATAGCTTCGCTGAGATCGCCTACGGCTAAGTTCAAGGCTGAGTCATCAAGTTAAAGCGCAAATTTTCGAACGAAAGGAAATTCTTATCCTGTGCGCTTTATTTTAAAAGTTTCTGAAAACGTGATTTTAGCTTCGCTGCATCCTTCGGAAGTGTCGGTGATCTAATCCGCTAGCGCTACTTAGCTTCCTCCAAAAGTCTACATTTTCAGTGCACCTTTAAAACCCTTTCTTCCAAGGCCAAAATTCCCCATCTTTAAATTTATGTCCCGCAACATTTAAATCATCTTTAAAACTTTTATTTCAATCTTACTTTTTTAACTTTTTCCTCCGCATCGTTGGATCTGAAGGTGACTTTGATTTCATTTTTTTTCACTTTTTCAACCAAACCTTTGAAGTTTTTCAGCTCCTCTTCTTGTTCTTTGACAATCGGATCGTCGGGTGGAATTGTTCCTTTGGTTTCGGTGCCAAATAAACCGTATTGGTTGAAAGATTCTGGTAAATTGGGCAATTGCCAATCCCAAATCGGGAATGAATAAATCGATTTCCACTTTTTGTCTTGGTAGGTGTAAATCTGCCAGGTATTTAAATTCGACCAATCTGCCCAATTCACAACGAATGAAATTTCATCTGTTCCATCGCCGTTTAAATCGCCTTCATTTTTTAGAAATGCCAAACCCAGCAATTGTGGATTGTCGGAAAAAACCAAAGTGTCAATTTTCGGATGGTCAGAAAGTGCAAATGAAAATGGTTTCTTTTCGGTCACCAAAGTCACAAAATCGCCGTATTCGGGCATGTTTTCGTAATATTTCGGCGATTCTTGGTTGTCGATTTTACTGAAATAATGTTCGACTAATTTTTCTTTTTTTCCGTCACCGTCAAAATCTCCTTCAATGATAAAGCGATAGCCTAGAATTGGATTTCCAAGATTGCTGGTGTCGATTTTGGTGGTGTCGTCTGATTTGGTTTTGCTTGTTATCAAATGTGTGCTTGGTTTCAATCGAAATGAAAACAGCGCGCTGCCCATCAAAAGTAAAATAAAGTAGTATTTCATTTCTTTAATTTTTTGAATTTCAGTAGCATGTGTTTGACATTTGTGTATCAATTACAAATGTCCGAAAATTTTATTTCTCCGCAAGCGGAAACAGCAATCGAAATGCTTCATTGATCGCCTGATGTAAAACAGTTGCGTGGTTTTCTTTGTCCAAGCGCATGAAATTGACTTTGAAATCTTTGGAATTTGATTTGATCAAAGCCTTGTAAAACGAATTGGCATCTTTCACCATGATTTTGGGCTCGTCGGATCCAACGGCGATATACACGTAAACATTTGCGTAATCTGTTTTAGAAATCGTGTTTTCTGCTGATTTCAAAAGCGATTCATCGTCCCACCACAAACTTGGGCTCACAATCAAATAGTGATTGAAAAGTGTTGGCTTTTTCAATAAGATTTCAGAAGCCAAAAGTGCACCCAAAGATTGTCCAATCAAATAATTATCTTTCGTGGTTTTGTAGTTTTGGGTGATAAAAGGTTGCAATTCTTTTTCGATAAATTGAATAAATTTCTCAGAACCGCCCGTGGTTGGAAATTCTTTTTTCAAATCAGCGTTGGTTGTCGGGAAAGTAAAATCTCGTTTGCGATCTACGTTTGCAATGCCAACGATAATCATTTCCGGCATCGTGTATTGCATGTTGAAAAACTGCGCTAAACCAACGATGTGGAGAAAATCTTCTTGCGCAGAGCCGTCCAACAAATAAATGACAGGATAACTTTTGGAAGAATCGTATTGCGCTGGCAAATGCACATTTAAAATGCGTTTTTCGCCCAAAATGGTTGAATTTATTTCACGAATTTCTCCAATCACAAATGGTTCTTTGTTTGTTGAATTTGATTGAGCAAAACTGTTTTTGGCAGTCAGACAAATCAAAATAAGCGCAAATACATGAAAGTATTTCATAAGGTTTTGGTGTTAGATGAATGTTGACGTAAAACTGTCCAAACTTGGATTAATTCTTCAATCCAGCCAATTTTTCGTAGTTCAAAATGGTGATTTTTCCGCCAGCCACTTCGATGTATTTTTCTTCTTTGAAATCGCTCAATGTTCGAATCACGGTTTCAGTCGCTGTTCCAACCAAATTCGCTAAATCTTCTCTCGAAACATTCATGCTGAAAGTGGTTTCGTCTTCTTTTTTGTATTTGTCGGAAAGATTTACCAACGCTTCCGCGACTCTTTTTCGCACAGAATTGTAAGCCAATTTGACCAATTGTTTTTCCTTTTCAATCAAATTGTCTGAAAGAATTTCAATGAATTTTTTGGAAACTTCCGCGTTTTTATAAATCAACGCAAAAAAGTCTTCTTTTGGAATCATGTAAATTTCAGAATCTTCCAAAGCTGTTGCTGAACTGTTGTATTTTTCGTCTTTCAACAGAGAAATGAATCCAAAAAAGTCGCCTTCGTTGTGCAATTCTGTGATCAATTCTTTTCCCAATTCATTCGTTTGGTAAGATTTCACTTTTCCTTTGTGAATGAAATAAATTCCTTTCGGATAACTTCCTTCTTTGAAAATTTCGTCTTTCTTTTTGTACAATCGAATGTCTCTTTCTTCCGACAATTTTTTCAAAGAATCAATTCCTTTCGCTTCTTGAATGAAATCGTTGATTCCGTGCAAGTTTTTGGTAAATTCTTTCTTTAAAATGTCATTTTTCTTCAAGCGAATTTCGATGGCGTTCAACAATTCAACGTCGTCAAAAGGTTTCGTCAAATAATCGTCTGCGCCCATTTCCATTCCTTTTCTGAAATCACTTCTTTCTGCTTTGGCAGTCAAAAAGATGAAAGGAATGCTGGCAGTATTTTCGTTTTTGGAAAGCATGTGCAAAACGCCGTGACCATCAAGCACGGGCATCATAATGTCACAAATAATCAAATCTGGCTGATGTTGTTGCGCCAATTCTACGCCTTCTTTTCCATTGACAGCAGTGATTACATCATATTGCGCCAACATCAAAATTTCGGATGTATTTTCTCTCACATCTGGATTGTCTTCGATCAGCAGAATTTTTTTCATTGTTATTGTGGTATTATGATGGTAAATGTTGTTCCTTTATTTTCTTGGCTTTCAAAATCGATGGTTCCATTCATCAATTCTGCGTATTTGGCGATAATGCTCAAACCCAGTCCAGTGCCTTGAATGTGTGTAGCGTTGTGTCCGCGGAAAAAACGTTCGAATAAGTGTTTTTGGTCTTCTTTAGAAATTCCGATTCCATGATCTTGCACGGAAATCTTGAATTTGGCATCTTCAATTGCTGATTTAACGTCGATGATTCCACCTTCAGGAGAAAATTTAATCGCATTGGAAATCAGATTGAAAAGAATGTTTTTCAATAGTTTTTTATCCAAATTCCCGATGGATTCTCCTGTGTGGTTGTATTGAATAATTTGATTGTTCACAGCTAAAAACTCCATTTCAGAAATAATGTCAGAAATATAGGTTTGAATATTTAGCATTTCAGGTAAATTCTCAATTTTTCCTTCTTCCAATTTGCTGACAGAAAGGAAATCATTCAAAATATCTGTCAAATTGTGAATCGAACTTTTGATTTTCCCGACATGTTTCGCTTGACTTGATTTGTCGTTGTTTTCACCATATTTGGTAACCAAGGAAAGTGAAGTCAACATCGTCGTAAGTGGCGTTCTAAATTCGTGTGAAGCCATAGAAACAAAGCGCGTTTTCAATTCGTTTAATTCTCTTTCTTTTTCGAGCGAATTGTGCAATTCTAATTTGGTTTTTTCCAATTGTTCAACTGCTTCTTCAAGGATCAAGGTACGATTTCGCACTTGTTTTTCAAGCTCTGCAGAGTAATTTTTCAATTTTTCCTCGGCTTGTTTTCTCAAGGTAATATCCACAATAAATGCGATGACGAAATTTTCCCCTGCGGTTGAATATGGACTCAAACTGATTTCAAGCGGAAATTCTGAACCATCTTTTTTCAGACCGAAAAGTTCGCGCCCGCTTCCCATGGTTCTGGCTTGCGGATTTGCATTGTAATTGGTTCTTTGGTGAACGTGTTTTTCTGCCAATCGACGAGGAATCAAAATCTCGATTTTTTGACCGATTAGTTCACCTTTTTCGTAGCCAAAAAGTTTCTCAGCACTCGGATTCACTCTGGTGATTACACTCTCTCCATTCGCTACCAAAATTCCTTCCGCAGCGAACAAGAAAAGGGCATCCGTGCCTTCTTTACTGTCCATAATTTTTATCGAAGATATATTCATTGCGAATTTAAGGATTTTGACAAACCGCGAAGTTATTTTTTTGATTTTTAATTAAAAATGACATTTGTCATGTTTCGGGTTGAGTGCACTCATTTCTTTTTCATTTGAGAAGCGGCAATTTTGTCTAAAAATTTAGAATCATGGAAATCGAAATAGCAAGTTCAAGAACAATCAAGGAAATTCAAGATGAATTCAACCACAAATTTCCGTATTTAACGCTTCAATTTTTTGGTTTAAGTTCGGTTGCAACTAATTTGTTTTCAAAGGAAAACAGAATCGAAGATCACAGCCAGACCTTGGGGCATCTTTATGTTTTAGACCAAGTGGGAAAAGTGAATGTCAATGGACATGTAAAAGTGGATACACTTGAAAATCAATTTTTAGATGAATTTCAAATTCCTGTTCAATTGTACAGAAAATCAGGAAATCTTTGGTTGCAAACGATTGAAACCAATCATTGGACACTTTCGGAGCAAAATCGACATGGCGAAGAAATGGACAGAAGTTTAGATGAACCGCAAGAAGATTTTGATCAATTCAGAGAACAACGCTAGTTTTTCGAGTGACTGAAGCAATTTGAACATTTGATAAATCCGCTCAACATGGAGTTTAAAGAATATAAAATAGATGAATCACAAAAGGTAGCTTGTTACCACTGTGGTGAAAGTTGTCAATCTGAAATCGTTCATTTTGATGAAAAAGAATTTTGTTGCGATGGCTGTAAAACAGTGTACGATTTGCTGAAAGAAAACAGCATGTGTAGGTATTACAACTTGAATGAAAATCCAGGAATTACGTTAGGAAAAGTGATTAATTCTGGGAAATACGATTACTTAGACAACGAAAACATCAGCAGTAAATTGGTGCGTTTTTCGGATGAAAATCAAGTCCACATCACTTTTTTCATTCCTAAAATCCACTGTAGTTCTTGCATTTGGTTGTTGGAGAATCTACACCGATTGAATCCTGGAATTGTCAGTTCAAATGTGAACTTTTTGAGAAAAGAAGCGACGATGATTTTTGATCCTAAGTTGGTGAAATTGTCTGAAGTGGCCACTTTGATGGCGCATATTGGTTACGAGCCATTGATCAATTTGAATGATTTAGAAGAAAAAACCGAAAAGAAAACCAACAAAAATCAAGTATTGAAAATTGGTTTGGCGGGATTTTGTTTTGGGAATATCATGATGCTCAGTTTTCCTGAGTATTTTGCTTTTGGGAATTTCCATGAGCAGAAAAATTTGAGTCACTTTTTTGGCTATTTGAATTTGTTTTTATCGCTTCCTGTTTTCTTCTACAGTGCGTCAGAATTTTTTGTTTCCGCTTGGAGAAGTATTCGCTACAGATATTTGAACATTGATGCACCGATTGCCTTGGCGATTTTGGTGACTTTTTCTCGTAGTATTTACGAAATTTTGAGTCAAACAGGCGCAGGTTACATGGATTCAATGTCTGGAATTGTGTTTTTCATGTTGCTCGGACGTTATTTCCAAACGAGAACATACGAAACACTTTCGTTCGAACGTGATTACAAATCGTATTTTCCAGTAGGAGTGACGGTGAAAAAAGAAAATGGGAAAGAAGTCAATATTCCTGTTTCAGAATTGAAAAAAGGCGATCGCATTTTGATAAGAAATAACGAATTGATTCCATCGGATTCGATTTTAATGAGCATTCAATCGCACATTGATTACAGTTTCATTACAGGAGAATCAGCGCCAGTGAAAAAAGTGGCGGGAGAATTAATTTATGCTGGCGGAAAGCAATTGGACGGCGCGGTGGAATTGGAAGTTATCAATCCTACTTCGCAAAGTTATTTGACACAATTGTGGAACCAAGACCAAGCGGAAGCAACGATTTCAGCGCACCAAACATTTGTCGATAAAATCAATAAATATTTCACGATTGTTGTGCTTGCAACTTCTGTTATTTCAGGTGTTTTTTGGTTGATGAACGACAGTTCTAAAGCCTTGAATGCGTTGACAGCTGTTTTAATTGTCGCTTGTCCTTGCGGATTATTATTGACCACCACTTTTGCCAATGGAAACATTTTGAGGGTGTTGGGACGAAATAAATTTTACCTAAAAAACGCGGGAGTTATCGATCAATTGGCTAAAACGGATACAGTCATTTTTGACAAAACAGGAACGATTACGCATGGTTCGACTGTTGAATTTGTGGGTCCAAAATTATCAGAAGATGAGTTGAACATGATTACATCCTTGGCGGCGCAATCATCGCATCCTTTGAGTAGAAAAATCTACGATCAATTTTCGACAAACAAAAAGTTTCACGTCAGTGAATTTGAAGAATTGCTTGGAAAAGGAATCAGAGGAATCGTTGCTGGAAAATATGTGATTTTAGGTTCAGAGTTTTTGGTAACAGGAAATGAGCGCGCGAAAGACAATTTATCCACCAAAGTATTTTTGATGATCGATGGAGAAGTAATTGGTTTCTTCAATTTCAAAAACGCTTACAGACCAGGATTGAATCAATTGGTGAAATCATTGAGAAAAGATTTTGATTTGAAATTGATTTCAGGAGACAACGACGCAGAAAAAGAGAATTTGGAAACCATTTTTGGAGAAAAATCAACGTTGCTTTTCAATCAGAAACCAGATGAGAAAATGCAGTTTGTGCAAAATTTGCGTGATAGCAATCACCAGGTGATGATGATTGGCGATGGATTGAATGATGCAGGTGCGTTGCGACAAAGTAACATTGGAATTGCCGTTTCGGACGATACCAATAATTTCTCTCCAGCATGTGATGCGATTTTGGATGGAAGTTCATTTGACAAAATTCCAGCGTTCATTCAATTGGCGAAATCTGGTAAAAAAGTGATTATAGCCACCTTCGTGATTTCTTTGATCTATAACATTGTCGGTTTGGCTTTCGCTGTTCAAGGAATTCTTTCACCAGTTGTCGCAGCGATATTGATGCCAGCAAGTTCGATTTCGATTGTGTTGTTGACGACGGTTTCAACAAGTGTTATCGCTCGATTCAAAAGACTTTAAATAAAATTTTGAAGCAGTCATTTACTAAGGTCAAAATGTTGACTTGGAGGATTGATTTGCGCCATAAAAAGATTGAAAAAATAAATCAATGACAAAAAAATGACAATTTAATCTTTGTGAATAAATGTTAAAGGCTTGTTTATCAGTCGCTTTTTAAAGGGAGGAATCAAAAGCTGACAAAAGTCAGTTTCGTTCCTGATAGCACTCATGATACATCCAACCAATCAGAGATAGCTTTGTCGAGTAAAACAAGAAAAATGAGTGCATTATTCGTCTTAATCGGAATTAGTTTAATCGTCGCGTCGGGCTTTTTAGTTGCTTTTTTATGGGCAATGAGAAAAGGTCAATACGATGATGACTACACACCTTCGGTCCGTATTCTTTTTGAAAACGAGGTCGTTACTAAAAATGAAATAAATAATAAATAATCTGTACTTATGGAAGTAGAAAAATTTTCCTATGACAACAAAATTGTAAAGCAATTTACATACGCCACCATTATTTGGGGATTGATCGGGATGACAGTCGGACTTTGGGTGGCGCTTCAGCTAGTTTTTCCAGTGCTGAATTTGACCAATTTCACAACCTTCGGTAGATTAAGACCATTGCATACGAATGCAGTGATTTTTGCATTTGTAGGAAATGGAATTTTTATGGGTGTTTATTATTCATTACAACGTTTGTGTAAGGCCCGTATGTTTAGCGATACCCTAAGTAAAATTCACTTTTGGGGATGGCAATTAATCATTGTTGCAGCTGCTTTAACTTTGCCATTTGGTTACACAACAGGTAAAGAATACGCGGAGTTAGAATGGCCAATTGACCTTGCAATCACTTTGATTTGGGTTGTTTTCGGATGGAATATGTTCGGAACAATTATCAAAAGAAGAGAAAGACATTTATATGTTGCGATTTGGTTTTACATTGCGACTTTTGTTACTGTTGCTGTTTTACATATTGTTAACTCTGTTGAAATTCCAGTAAGCTTTTTGAAAAGTTATTCTTGGTATGCAGGTGTACAAGATGCCTTGGTTCAATGGTGGTATGGCCACAATGCGGTTGCATTTTTCTTGACAACTCCTTATTTAGGTTTGATGTATTACTTCATTCCAAAAGCGGCAAATCGCCCAGTATATTCTTACAGACTTTCAATCGTTCACTTTTGGGCATTGATTTTCTTGTACATCTGGGCTGGTCCTCACCACTTGTTATACACAGCTTTACCAGATTGGGCTCAATCTTTAGGAGTAGTTTTCTCTGTCATGTTAATCGCTCCATCTTGGGGAGGTATGATCAACGGATTGTTGACTTTAAGAGGTGCTTGGGATAAAGTGCGTGAAGATGTTGTATTGAAATTCTTAGTTGTTGCGATTACTGCTTATGGTATGGCAACTTTCGAAGGACCGATGTTATCATTGAAAAATGTAAATGCGATAGCACACTTTACGGATTGGATCGTTGCACACGTTCACGTTGGAGCACTTGGTTGGAATGGATTCTTGACATTCGGTATCATCTATTGGTTGATCCCAAGAATGTTTAAAACAGAATTATATTCTAAAAAATTGGCTAACTGGCACTTTTGGTTGGGAACATTAGGAATTCTTTTCTATGCAATTCCAATGTACTGGGCTGGGTTCATGCAAAGTTTGATGTGGAAAGAATTCACAGAAGAAGGAATGTTGAGATATCCAAACTTCTTGGAAACAGTGATTCAAATCAAACCAATGTATGCCGCACGTTCTTTAGGTGGAGTTCTATACTTAAGTGGTTTCATCTTGATGGCTTACAACATTGTGAAAACAGTGAAAATGGGTGCATTTGTTGCCAATGAAGCAGCTGAAGCAGCACCGCTTCCAAAAAAATATGCAAAACATACTGGCGAACACTGGCACAGATGGATTGAGCGTAAACCAATTCAAATGTTGGTTGTAAGTTTGGTGGTAATTCTTATTG
Source organism: Flavobacteriia bacterium (assembly GCA_947462925.1). Lineage (GTDB taxonomy): Bacteria > Bacteroidota > Bacteroidia > Flavobacteriales_D > Crocinitomicaceae > JAQVCM01. The sequence continues at coordinate 21,245 of CANHQP010000044.1, forward strand.
GAGGAGCCATTGAAATGGTACCAACATTCTTAGTACAGTCAAACGTTCCAACAATTTCAAGTGTGAAACCTTACACGCCATTGGAACTTCAAGGACGAGATTTATATGTCAAAGAAGGATGTTATACTTGTCACTCACAAATGATTCGACCATTTAGATCTGAAACAGCTCGATATGGTGAATATTCTAAAGCAGGAGAATTTGTTTACGATCACCCATTCCAATGGGGTTCAAAAAGAACAGGTCCAGATTTGCATAGAGTAGGTGGTAAATATCCAGATTCTTGGCACTACAACCACATGTTAGACCCTTCAAGTATGTCACCAGGTTCAATTATGCCTTCTTACTCTTGGATGTTAGACGACGATATCGACACAAGTTCAACGCCAGCAAAAATCAGAGCAATGATCACTTTGGGTGTTCCTTATCCAAAAGGATATGACAAGATTGCCAACAAAGATTTGATGGAGCAAGCAAATAAAATTGCAGCTAGTTTGAAAAAAGACGGAATCGAGACTTACCCAAATAAAGACATCATTGCATTGATTGCTTATTTGCAAAGAATTGGAACGGATATTAAAGGTAAAAAATAACGAATATGAAATTTATCAATTATTTGGAATCAATTGCAGGAGTAGCAATCTTCCCCATGATATCGCTCTTTATTTTTTTCACATTCTTCACCCTGTTGATTTTGTATGTCATCAAAGCAGACAAAGGTCATATCACTGAATTGGAGAATATGCCACTTGATAAAGAAGGAAATTTATAATTACAATCATTCATACTATGGAAACTAATTCTGTAAATAATAAAAAGTCAGTTGGAATGAAGATTAAAAGCGCTTTGTTTCTGGGATTGCTGACAAGCTTTAGTAGCACCTTGTTTGCTCAGGGAGCGGTAGAAAAGACCGAGGAACCTTCAATCTTTTCAAATCCAATGTTCGTTGCAATGTTTAGCGTGGTGATTTTATTACTGATTGTGATTATGATTTTTGCGGACGTTGCAAAAAATGCCATTCGCAATAAATCTGAACAAGATAAAAAAGCAAAAGGTGAGCATGCTTCAACAATCGTGAAAGCACTTTTAGCCATTGTCATGATTGGAGGTTTTTCTTCTACAATGTTTGCACAGGATCCTGCACCTGCAGCGGCAGCGGCTACTTCAGTTGAAGCACTTTCCGCAGCACCAGCATCTGTTGGTTATTGGGGAATGGATGCAATGACATTCTTTTCTTTGTTGACAATCATTTGCTTTGAGCTTTTCGTTGCTTGGAGATTATATGTGGTTGCATTACAGCATTTAGGTGTTGCAGAAAGAAAAAAATTGGCTGCAGCTTCTAAGAAAAAAGAAAAATTCATTCGTCCATCTTTGATCGACAAAATGAATGCATCTGTTGCGATTGAGAAAGAAGGTGAAATCATGATGGATCACGATTATGATGGAATCAAAGAATTAGACAACAATTTGCCACCATGGTGGATTTATGGATTCTATTTCACAATCATTTTCGCAGTAGTTTATTTGTTCCATTTCCACGTTACACATACAGGAAAATTGCAATTGGCAGAATACAATGAGCAAATTGCACAAGGAAAACGCGATGTAGAAGCTTACCGTAAAAAAGCAGCCAACTTGGTAGATGAAAACAATGCAACAGCATTGACTGACGGTGGTTCTTTGGCAGCAGGAAAAGCAACTTTCTCAACAAACTGTGCAGCCTGTCACGGTGCGAATGGAGAAGGAGGTGTAGGACCAAATTTGACAGATGATTTCTGGATTCACCAAGGTGACATCAAAGATATTTTCAAAACCATTAAATACGGTTACCCTGAAAAAGGAATGAAATCATGGGAGCAAGATTTGGGAGCACGTCAAATTCACGAAGTTGCCAGTTACGTGAAGTCATTGAAAGGAACCAATCCCGCCAATGCGAAAGAAAAAGAAGGGGAATTATACGTAGAAAAAGGAGCAAAAGCAGAAACAGCAGATACAACCAAAACTGTCAAGTAAAATTGGCAGCTTTTAGTCTAAAATAAACACACACACCATAGAATTAACACAGATTTAGACAAAAAATAATTCATTTCAAGATGGAAAATGTTCACAACGACGACGATCAATCTTTCAGAGATAGTATTGGTACAATAAATGAATCGGGTAAAAGAAACTGGGTTTATGCGCAACAACCGAAAGGGAAAATGTACAATAAGAGAACCATTGTAAGTGTCTTTTACCTGATTCTATTTTTCTGGCTTCCTTTTGTGAGGGTTGACGGAGATCCATTTTTTCTTTTCAATATTTTAGAAAGAAAATTCATCTTCTTTGGCGTAACATTTTGGCCACAAGACTTCTTTATTTTCGGACTTGGAATGTTGGTCTTTATTGTTTTCGTCGTCCTTTTTACAGTAGTTTTCGGCCGGGTTTTTTGCGGCTGGGTTTGTCCTCAGACCATTTTCATGGAAATGGTTTTTCGCAGGGTTGAATATTGGATTGAAGGAGATGCATCTCACCAAAGAGCACTCAATAATGCGCCATACAACAGAGAGAAGATCATTAAGAAAACTGCAAAACACGTTTCCTTTTTCTTGATTTCTTTTTTGATTGCCAATACTTTTTTGGCTTATGTGATTGGAACCGATGAATTGTTTAAAATCATTCAAGAGCCTGTCAAAATGCATATTGGTGGTTTTATCGCACTATTGTTATTTACAGGTATTTTTTATGCTGTTTATTCTTGGTTCCGCGAGCAAGTTTGCTTGATTGTTTGTCCTTACGGTCGTTTACAAGGTGTAATGACAGACAGAAATTCAATCTTAGTGGCTTACGATTATTTGAGGGGCGAACCAAGAGGGAAATTTTCTAAAAACAAAGAAAAACCAAAAGGTGATTGCATCGATTGTTTTCAATGTGTGAAAGTTTGTCCAGTGGCAATCGACATTAGAAACGGTACGCAGTTGGAATGTACCAATTGTACCGCTTGTATCGATGTTTGCGACCACATGATGGAAAGCGTTGGTTCTCCAAAAGGATTGATTCGCTATGCTTCTGAAGAAGGAATTGCAAAAGGAGAGAAGTTGAGATTTACAGCGCGTATCAAAGCTTATACAACTGTTTTGATAATTTTGATTGGTGTACTAGCAACTTTATTAATTACTCGTCGCGATGTTGATGTTACGATTTTGAGAACGCCTGGAATGTTGTTTCAAGAACATGATTCTACTCATATCAGTAACTTGTATAACATCAAATTATTGAACAAAACACACAAAGATATTTCGGTCAAACTCAAGTTAGAGGGAATGAAAGGCGAAATCGAAATGATTGGAAAAGATGTGGTGATCAAAAAAGTTTCTAAATCAGAAAGTTCTTTCTTCATCATTCTACCGAAAAAAGCGATTCACGATAGGAAAACGCCGATTTTAGTTAATATTTATTCAGGCAAAGAAAAGCTGCAAACTGTGAAAACAACTTTTCTTGGACCAATTACTTTAAAACACTAAGTTATGAGTTGGGGAGTTAAAATTACATTGTTGTATTCTGGATTTGTACTGTTAATAGTTACAATGGTCAGCATGTCGATGAGCCAAAAAGTTGATTTGGTTTCAAAAGATTATTACGAGCAAGAATTGCAATTTCAAGATAAAATCAACCAAATGGACAGAACCAAGGCGTTGAGCGAACAATTGTCTTGGCAAGTGCAAAACGATGAATTGGTATTGGATTTCCCAGATCAATTCAAAGGACAACAAACGAGTGGAAAAGTATTTTTCTTCCGTCCTTCGGATGCTGTTTTGGATAAAAACATTAAAATTCAAGCAGATACTTTGAACACAAAAGGTATTTCAATCAAAAGTTTGAAAAAAGGGTTGTATAAAATGCAAGTCAACTGGGAGGTTGAGAACATTCAATATTACAACGAAGGATTTATTCAAATCAAGTAATAATGTTTTTTCTAGCAGCTCTTACGCTCGGCTTTTTGGGTAGTTTTCACTGCGTCGGAATGTGCGGACCAATTGCACTAACGATTCCTGTCAAACGTACTTCTCAACTGTCAATTTTTACTGGCAGCTTGATTTACAATGCGGGAAGAGTTACTACTTACGCAGCCATGGGAACACTTTTCGGACTTTTGGGTCAAGGTTTCGTGATGGCTGGATGGCAAAGTTTTCTTTCGCTTACGCTTGGTTCGCTGATTCTAATTTTACTTTTCGTTCCAAAAATCAAATTCATCAATAAAAGCAATGGCATTTTGATGATGCTTTTAGGGAAAATCAAAAGCAATATCAGTCAACTTTTCGGACAAAACACTAAAGAAGCGCTGTTTTTCATCGGTGTTTTAAATGGTTTGCTTCCTTGCGGTTTGGTTTATTTGGGAATTGCAGGATCAATTGCCACGGGAAATGCATTTTCTGGTGCTCTGTTTATGGTTGGTTTTGGTTTAGGAACCATTCCTGCGATGATGACTTTGACCGTGATTCGGGATTTTATCAGCATCAAATTCAGAGAAAATATTCGCAAAGCAGTTCCAGTCTTTGTTGGAATCATGGCACTTTTACTCATTCTTCGTGGACTCAATTTAGGAATTCCTTATGTCAGTCCGGAAGCGAAAGTGAGTCATAAAACAGGCGTGATAGTTCAACAAGTTTGTCACAAAATTTAATTCACTTAAAATATTTCAACATGTTTTGGCCCAAATTTACCGCAGATAAAATCAATAAAACAGTCACCGAAGCATTGAGCAAAAATGTGAATTACCGCAATTCTTCGATTCTAGGTTTGCCAGCAACTTTTCTCGATTCAGACGTTTTTTACGACGATGCGCCATTTTTGGAAAACGCTCCTTTTTTATCGACGTTGATTGCCAATCCAAACCACATTGGTTGTCACACTTTGGTGGGTGCTGAGAAAATTTTCAAAGGAACACAAGCGTTGGAATTGGATTTAATCAAATTGTGCGCGGAACAGATTTTCAGAGGAGATGAAGACGCGCAAGATGGCTATATCGCCTCAGGTGGAACAGAAGCAAACATCGAAGCTTTGTGGATTTACAGGAATTATTTTGTAGAAGAATTTGGCGCCAAAATGAATGAAATTGGCGTGATTTACTCCGAAGACAGTCATTATTCTTTTTCCAAAGGAATCAATTTGTTGAATATTGAATCTTTAGTTGCCAAAGTGAATCCTGAAAATCGAGCGATTGATTTGGAAGCATTGAATTTACAAATCGACGCAGCGCAATCGAATGGAATCAAGTATTTTATCATCATCATGAATATGTCAACGACCATGTTTGGTTCTGTGGACGATATTGATGAGGTAACGCGATTGATTACAGCTAAAAATATCAATTTTAAATTGCACGTTGACGGTGCTTTTGGTGGATTTATTTATCCATTTACCAATCAAAAAAGCGCGTTTACATTTCAAAATAAACACATTTCTTCCATCACGATTGATGCGCACAAAATGTTGCAAACTCCCTATGGAACTGGAATTTTCTTAGTCCGAAAAGGATTAATGAAATATGTGAAAACTTCGGAAGCGCAATATGTTCCAGGAACGGATCATACCTTGTGCGGAAGTCGTTCTGGTGCCAATGCGGTAGCGGTTTGGATGGTGTTGCATACACACGGATCAGCAGGTTGGACAGCGAAAATGCAGATGTTGAATGACAAAACCACAGATATTTGTTGTCAATTAGATCAATTGGGAATTCATTATTATCGAAATCCGTTCATCAATATCATCGCGATACACGCGGAAGAAATTCCTGAAAAAGTGGCGAAGAAATATTTCTTGGTCGCGGATTCTTATGAACATCAACCTAAATGGTGGAAAATTGTGATGATGCCGCACATTACGAGAGGTGCGATTGATTCATTTATTATTGATTTGAAGGCGGAAATGGTTTTGGCTAAAAAGTAAGTGTTGCTTAACCGTTAGAAACACTTACGCACCTTATTTTACTCAGTATTTCGCTATAAATCACAACTTTTCTTTCGCGATTCAAAAATCTTAAATACGGTTTTTCGATTTTTAATTTAACTTTATAACTCAATTCAAATCGTCATTCACCACAAAACCAAATCTTCAGCATGGAGCACTTGATTTATTTTATGTTGTTGGCTTTAGTGGCTGAAATTTTAGGAACAGTCGGTGGTTTTGGATCTTCTTTGTTTTTTGTTCCCATCGCTGGATTTTTTTTGGATTTCGATTCTGTGCTAGGAATTACCGCATTATTTCATCTTTCCAGTAATCTTTCCAAAATCGCCATATTCCGAAAAGGCGTAGATAAGCAATTGATCATCAGAATTGGCATTCCCGCAGTGGCTTTCGTTATTTTAGGGGCTGTTTTAAGCAAATATTTAGATACCAAAATCTTGCAGTTTTCGTTAGCTATATTTCTAATTTTAATGAGTTCAATTTTATTGGTTTTTAAAAGTTTGGAATTGAAACCAACTAAATTTAACGCAATTACTGGCGGCGCACTTTCTGGTGTTACCGCTGGATTGTTGGGCACAGGTGGCGCCATTCGTGGATTGACATTGGCTGCTTTTAATCTCAAAAAGGAAATTTTCATCGCCACTTCGGCAGTCATCGATTTGGGAATTGATTTCAGTAGGAGCGTGGTCTATGTTTCAAACGGGTACGTGCACAAACATGATTTGTATTTGATTCCGATATTGTTGGTGGTCAGTTTATTGGGAACATTGATTGGCAAAAAAGCATTGAATTTATTTTCTGACAAACAATTCAAGATCATCGTTTTGGGATTGATTTTATTGGTTGGATTGGTGTCTTTCGTGAAATCAGTTTTTCCGAATTTCTCTCTTTAAATCTCATCAAACGAGAATATAGCTCCATAGGAGCGACATGTTTGTAACGACGGTTCCGATATATATCGGAATCGTCGAACAAACAAATGCATGAATTCCCTTTTTGGCATGTATCCGTCAGCTGACGGATCATGACAAAAAGCCGTTGTTCGAAAAATTAGTTTTTAAATGCGTTTGCCCAATGAGAAACATAAGGTATTTCAAAATTAAAGACCAAATTTATAGTAAGTTTTTCACTCAAAACTCAACTCCACAATATACCCCGTATGCTTGCGAATATTCAAAACAGCGCCATTTTCAAAAATCAAATATTGACCTTTGATTCCCATTAATTTTCCTTCAATCGTATTTTCTTTGTCGAAACCAACACTTTTGACAGAAGTTGGATAAGTTTCCACTGGAAAATGCAAAGTTTCGATTTCGTCATCTTCTGTGAAAAAAGCCATTAAATCTGCAGGTAAAATTTCCTCCAAACGCCATTTTTCTTCCACCAAATCGATGCTTTCATCTTGTTTGTTTTGGAGCATATTGCGCCAATTGGTTTTGTCGGTGAAATAATCTTTCAAGGCAACTTCAATCACGCCAGCATAATATCGATTCGGCGTTTCTGCAATTTTGATCGCTGAACTTGCACCTTGATCGATCCAGCGCGTTGGGATTTGTGTTGATCTCGTCACGCCGACTTTCACAACATCTGATGCAGCGAAATACACGAAATGTGGTTGATTGTGGTTGCGTTCTTCCCACTCGATATCGCGTCCTTCGCCCAAATGCGCGCGACACAATTCAGGTCTCAAAATGCAATCGGCAGCTTCTGGTGCTTTCAAATAGCAAGTGTAGCAAAATCCTTGGCTGAACGATTTTTTCGTTGGTTTTCCGCAAGAAATACATTGAATTCCGCCGTACCAAGAAAGTTTGATTTCCTTGCCAATCAATGCATTCATGTCGATGGGAACATCTAAATCCAAGGTGTATTGAATCGGACCGGCTAATGTAACCGACATTTTATGAAGTTGACCAATGTGTGATTGCATCTGATTGAATTATTTCAAATTATCTAAATCTTCCACCGCTTGCTCCCAAACAAGCATCGTTTCGTCTAATTGTTTTTTGGCGTCCGCATAATCTGCCAATACTTTCGCTGATTTCGCTTCATCGGTGTAATCCAACGTTGCCAAAACTTCATCCATATTGGCGATTTTTGTTTCCAAAGCGGCAATCATTTCTTCCGATTTCTTGATTAGATTCTGAAATTGGGTGCGTTTGCGTTTCAATTCTTTTTGTACTTCGAATGAAACGGGCTCTTTGACCACTTTTTCTTCCACTTTGACCACTTCTTTCACCGTTGGTTTCAAGGTGTTTTTAGCGTCTGCATCAGGAGAAGACATTTTCATAGCCAAATATTCTTTCACATCGTAATGGTGAATTTTCAAGGTTTTGTCTTGAATGTCCCAAATACGATTTGTCAACCCGTCCAAAAATTCACGGTCGTGCGAAACAACAATAAATGTTCCTTCATAATCGATCAACGCGCGTTTCAAAACTTCCTTGCTTTGAATGTCCAAGTGGTTCGTTGGCTCATCGAGAATCAAGAAATTACAAGGACTCAACAACAATTGACACAAAGCCAAACGGGTTCTTTCTCCTCCAGAAAGTACGCCGACTTTTTTGTCTATGTCTTCACCTGAAAACAAGAAAGTTCCCAAAATACTGCGTAAATCTTTTCTGATTTCACCTTCTGCAATGTCGTCAACAGTTTCGTAAATTGTTTTGTTGACGTCTAATTTTTCTGCTTGATCTTGTGCGAAATACGTAATTTGCACATTGTGACCGTATTCCATCACACCTTCACCTTCGATGGTTTTCATCACCAATTTCAGCAAAGTGGATTTACCAACACCATTCGGTCCAAGTAACGCGATTTTTTCTCCACGACCAACTGTTATATTGATGTTTTTGAAAAGTTGTTTGTCGCCATACGTTTTTCCAGCATCTTTCATTTCCAAAATCCATTTTCCAGGCTGAATACTCAGTGGAAATTGCATTTTCATTTTGGCAATGGCATTGCTTTCAATCTCAATGATTTCGGTTTTATCCAATTTTTTAATCAACGATTGCGCAAAAGAAGCTTTGTTTTTCTTCGCACGGAACTTGTCGATCAATTCTTTGGTGTGTTTGATGTCTTTTTCTTGTTGCTTTTTGGCATTCACCATCAGCGCCAATTCTTCTTCGCGTTTTTCTTTGTAACGTGAATAATTGTATGGATAATCCCACACTTTTCCTTGCGATATTTCCAATGTTCGTTTCGTTACATTGTCCAAAAACAAACGGTCGTGAGAAATCACAATCACAGCGCCTTCAAACTTTTGTAAGTAGTTTTCCAACCACGAAATGGAAATGATATCCAAGTGATTGGTCGGCTCATCCAGCAAAATAATATCTGGTTGATTGACCAAAATTTTCGCCAATTCAGCACGCATTTTCCAACCTCCAGAAAAAGAGGAAAGCGGTTTGTCAAAGTCGGACGGAAAAAAACCTAAACCTTCTAAAGTCGCAGTAATTTTCTCTTCCCATTGAAAACCTTCGTGTAAATTGAATTGGTCGTTTACTTCATTTAATTCGTCCAGCAAAGCCAAATATGAATCCGCTTCATAATCTGTACGAGCCACTAAATCGTGGTTAATTTGGTCTAATCGTGTGCGTAAACTGTTTAACAATTCATTTGAGAAATTCAAATAATCGAAGACAGATTTGGAGGTATCGATTTTAATATCTTGGGTCAAAAATCCAATGGTTGAATCTTTGGGTCTGTGAATTTTTCCTTCGGAAGGCTTTTCCCAATCGGCAATCAACTTCAAAAGTGTTGATTTTCCTGCGCCATTTTTGCCCGCAAGTCCGATTTTATCACCTTTATTGATTTGTAATGTTATGTCTTTAAACAAAAAACCTTGAGGAAGAAAGACCCCAAGTTGCTCTAAATTAATCATGCCGCAAAGGTAGGGATTTTTTGATAGACCTGTTCGTGACACATGAGTTTAGTGTTGGTTTTTTAATAAAAAGCGATACAATTGCTAATATTAAAAACCGATAACTTTGCATTGGTTGAGACACATTTAACGCATGCATTTGATGGGAAGCGTTACTGATTTGCGATTTAAACGGGAGCTTTTGGGACATAAATGCAGTAGAACAAGTGATTTGTATATATATTTGGGTACGAAAAACATTCAAAACATAGTTTCTCCATTTGACTATTTATTAATAAATTGTATATTTGAAATAAGGTCTCACAGAAACTAGACTTATACAATTGATTTTGGTTGTATAGGTCCCATTTTATGAGACCTATAAATAAGTTGAACTAAACCGCAAGCGGTAATCTGAAAAATTTAAAGATTGATAAGTTTAAAGTTTTAAACTTTAAATTTCATCAAATGAAAAATCATTCAATTTTAGTTGAGCGTTTTATTAATGAGCTCGAACTTCGTAATTACA
>CANHQP010000045.1 GCA_947462925.1 Flavobacteriia bacterium
GAAAAGTTAATTGAAAGTAGTATTAAGATCTATAATGAAAAAAGACCTCATTTTTCCTGCTTTTACAAGACCCCTTGTCAAATGCACAACCAAAATAAAATCAAAATAAAAACCTATAAAAACAAATATCCCAGTAAACACGTGTTTACGGGGATATAATTTATTAATTTAGTCTTTAATAATCTGTATCGCTTATTTAGGACTAGTCAAATATATTCGATTAGCATATCTTACCATTCATCGCCTCCACCCTCTTCATCAATCAATTTCTTCCAATTGTACGAACCGTCGTCGGTAGCGCCCAAAATATCTTCATATTCTCCGTTCGTCAATTCAAAACGTTGAATTTCTTCTCCCGTGTATTCCTCAATATCTTCCAAAAAAACCATTTCATCTTTGCTACAAAATGAAAGCGCTTGACCACGTTTATTGCCACGACCTGTTCGACCGACTCTATGCACATAATTTTCAGAAACATCTGGTAAATCGTAATTAATCACATAATCCACATCTGGAATATCAATTCCTCGCGCAGCGACATCCGTTGTTATCAACACGCGGTTTTCGTTTTTTCTAAATCGATCTAAAATCGCGAAACGCTCTTGTTGTTCTACGCCTCCGTGCAAAAATTCAGTTTTCAACATCACGCGTTCCATCGCAGCAACCACTCTTTCCGCGCGAATTTTAGTTCTAACAAAAACCACAAATTTGCTTTCTTCATATTCCTTCAAGACATTTTCCAAGAAGAAACGCTTGTCGTCCATTTCAATAAAAACCACTGCATGATCAATGTTTTTCGCAACAGGATTTTTTGGAGAAATTTGGATTCGAATCGCATTTTTCACCACAGAATAAGCCAGTTTTTTAATTTTTAGGGTAATTGTCGCTGAGAAAAATAATGTTTGTCGGTGTTTTGGAATGTGTTTTAATAGATCTTGAATGTCTTTGTAGAAACCCAAATCCAACATCAAATCTGCTTCATCCAAACATAAAATTTCTAGGTTTTTCATGTTCAAATGTCCTTGAGAGACAAGGTCAAACATTCTTCCTGGAGTTGCCACCAAAATATCTACACCTTTATTCAATTGCGCAATTTGTGGATCTTGTTCAACACCACCATGAATACACGCAGAAACGACTTTCAAATTTTGTCCAATCGATTCAAAAACCTTGGAAATTTGAATCGCCAACTCGCGCGTTGGTGCCAAAACCAAACATTTTACACCTTCGGTTTGCTTGCCTCTGGATTTTTTTTTCTCTAAAATCTCCAAGATAGGAATCACAAAAGCTGCAGTCTTTCCTGTTCCCGTTTGCGCAATTGCCAATACATCTTCGCCCTTCAAAATGGGATCAATGGCTTTGAATTGAATGTCAGTCGGTTTGTTGAAACCAAGAACTTTCAATTGGCTTTTAATTTGAGCAGATATGCGGTAATCTTCGAACTTCATATTGTGTGATTGTTTTGCAAAGGTACGGAATTCAAAACACTTATTTAATTAGAATTTAAGCCTTTGATTTTTGGTGTTTCAATGTTAAGTTTTTATAAAATTCATCGATTTTTTACAACTCTATTTGCCGTTTTAAAAAAATGAATATCTTTGTTATATGTACATTCCAAAGGAATTTAAAGAAACAGATCAGGCTAAAATACTTCATTTCATTGGCAAAAATGCCTTGGGAATTTTAGTGAGTTCAACTGGTGTTTTTGAACCTTTGGTTTCTCATATTCCGTTCATTTCTAGCCTTGAAAATGACGAAATCATCTTGGAAGGACACCTTTCGATTCACAATCCACATGCGGAGCAAATCAAAAAAGGAAAGACAGCATTGGTGATTTTTCAAGGTCCGAATGCATACGTTTCTTCGTCGGTTTATAGCCATGAAAATGTGCCAACTTGGAATTATCAGGCGGTGCATATCTATGGAACAGTTGAAATTTTATCAAACGACGCGTTGCAAGCGCATTTAGCCCAGGCAGTTGACTTTTTTGAATCGGGAAGAGACCCAAAATTAGCCTATTCGAATTTTTCTAAATCGATGTTGGAAAGTTATTTGAATGAAATCATCGGATTTAGATTGCGCGCCTACAAAACCGAAGCAGCATACAAAATGTCACAAAACAGAAATGAGGTTGACTATCAAAATATTGTGACCGATTTAAGTGAAAGTAACAATCCGTCAGATCAAGAAGTTGCGAAAGAATTGGCTAATCTAAAAAAATCACAAAAACAGTAAAATACTTCCTTTTTTACAACAATCAATTCAAATTCATCCCTTACCTTTACTCTGCTTAAAATCGAAAAAAACCCAATAAATTTTTGAAGCAAGTAGCTTCGAAACGAATTAATTGATTTTTGAAATGTCGCAAAAACGTAAAAAAATCATTCTTGTGGGCGGAGGTTTTGCAGGAATGGAATTTGCCAAAAAAATGAGCAATTCAGATTATGAAATCTTATTGATTGACAAACAAAATCACCATCAATTTCAACCATTATTTTATCAAGTTGCCTGTTCCATGTTAGAGCCTGCAAGCATCATTTTTCCTTTCAGGAGAATGTTTCAAGGTACCAAAAACATGGAATACAGAATGGCAACTGTTCTGGAAGTCAATGACAAAGAAAAATTTATCGTCACCGATGTCGGCAATTTTGATTACGACTATTTGATACTCGCACAAGGTTGTAAAACCAACTTCTTTGGAAATGAAGAAATTGAAAAACATGCTTTGACTTTGAAATCAACGCAAGAAGCGATCAAAATCAGGAACCATATTTTGTCCAATTTTGAAGCAGTCTTGGCCGTTGAAGGAAATGAACGAGATGAATATCTTAATATCGTGATCGTGGGCGCTGGCCCTACAGGTGTGGAATTGGCTGGCTCTTTTGCAGAAATGAAAAACAAAATTTTACCCAAAGATTACACCTTTTTCGATTTCAGTAAATTGAATATCATTTTGTTGGAAGGAAGTCCAAACACACTAAATCCGATGAGTGACAATGCGCGCAAAGCTTCCAGAAAATACTTGGAAAACATGGGCGTAATCATTCGCACTGAAACAGTTGTGAAAAATTACGATGGTCACGAAATCACCTTGCAAAGTGGAGAAACAATTCCAAGTAGAAATGTGATTTGGGCTGCTGGAGTTACTGGAAATAAAATCGAAGGGTTGGACAAGGCGATTATTGTTCGGGGAAATAGACTTACAGTCAATCGTTTGAATTTAGTTGCTGGCTACGATTCGATTTTTGCCATTGGCGACATTGCTTATATGGAAACGCCGTTGTATCCCAATGGACATCCACAAGTGGCGAATGTTGCGGTGAATCAAGCGAAAAATTTGGCTAAGAATTTACTGTCCCTCAAACCAATTTCCAATTGGAAAGAATATGAATACAAAGATCTTGGTTCGATGGCCACAATTGGCAAAAACAAAGCCGTTGTCGATTTACCACGATGGAAATTCAAAGGTTGGTTTGCCTGGATAGTTTGGATGTTTTTGCACTTGATGTTGATTTTAACCGTCCGAAATAAATTGATTATTCTCATCAATTGGGCATGGCAATATTTCTCAAGCGATTCCAGTTTAAGGGTGATTTTGAGTGATCCGAATAAGAGAAAATAAAAACAAAAAAAAGCGTGTATCTCAATTTGATACACGCTTTTATATTTTAAGTTGAAATCGTTCTTACAACATTTCAATCACACCCGCAGCGCCTTGACCTGTTCCGATGCACATCGTAACAACGCCATATTTCTGGTCGCGTTTTTTCAATTCATTCATGATTTGAACCGTCAATTTTGCTCCCGTGCATCCGAGTGGATGTCCAAGTGCAATCGCTCCTCCATTCACGTTCACCAATTCAGGATTGATTCCCGTTTCACGAATGACAGCCAAAGATTGAGATGCAAAAGCTTCGTTCAATTCAAACAAATTGATATCGTTTTGATTCAAACCTGCCATTTTAATCGCTTTTGGAATCGCGTCCACTGGACCGATTCCCATGATGCGAGGTTCAACGCCCACAACGGCATAACTCACCAATCTCGCAATCGGTTCGATATTCAATTCTTTCACCATTTTTTCTGACATCACCAAGACAAAAGCTGCGCCGTCAGAAGTTTGAGAAGAATTTCCTGCCGTAACACTTCCGCCGTTTGCGAAAACTGGTTTCAAACCGCCCAACGCTTCCAAAGTACTCGCGCGCGGACCTTCATCTGTGTCCACAACGTAAGATTTCACTTGGCGTTTTTCGTTTTCATCTAAGAAAATATTTTCCACAGTCACTGGCACGATATCGTCTTTAAATCTTCCTGATTTGATGGCTGCAATTGCTTTTTCGTGAGAATGCAATGCAAAAGCATCTTGTTCCGCACGCGAAATTTTCCAATCGTTTGCCACTGCTTCAGCGGTCAATCCCATTCCCCAATACCATGTTGGATTTGCTTTTCCTACTTTCGAATTTGGAACAATTCTCCAACCGCCCATCGCCATCACCGACATGGATTCAACACCACCAGCGATGATGCAATCAGCCATTCCAGCTTCGATTTTTGCTTTCGCAATTGCGATTGTTTCCAAACCTGACGAACAATATCTGTTCACGGTCATTCCTGGAACTTTGTAATTATCTAATCCCATCAAAGCGATCATACGCCCGACATTCAAACCTTGTTCTGCTTCAGGTGTCGCATTTCCAACGATCACATCATCCACTCGACCAGAGTCCAACTGTGGAAATTGTTTCATCAAATGCTTGATCACATCTGCCGCTAAATCATCAGGGCGGTAGAATCTAAATCCACCTTTCCCCGCTTTCCCCACCGCCGAGCGGTAGCCTGCTACTATGTATGCTGTATTTGCCATTTTTATTTTTTTTAAATAGATTTTAAGATGTTAGGACTTTAGGATTTTAAGACTTCAAATCACCATTAATTTTTCGGATGAATCCACCAATCATCAATTGTAGTTGATTTAATTCAATCATAATATTTTCTACGTTGATTTTAAATAAATCTTCAACCAAAATCAATTGTGTTTCTAATTCATAGGAAGATGAAAGACTGATTTTTAAAAAATGTAAAAACTCTTTTTCGCTTGTTCTTCCCGAACCTTCAGCGATATTAGAAGGAATTGAAATAGAGCATCTGTTCATTTGAGAAATCAAGCCGAATCGTTCATTATTTGGCAACTCTTGATTTAACAAGTAAATCATTTTAACCAATTTCATAGACTCTTGCCAAATTTTCAACTCTCTGAAATTATGCGCTTTTTTCATATTCTTTTATCTTATAATTCTCTTAAAATCCTAATATCTTAACATCCTATTATCTCAATTCCGTAATATCTTTCCATTCTTAACCAAACTTTCCAAGCGCTCAAGGGTTTTTCTATCTTGGCATAATTCTACGAATTTCTTTCTTTCCAAGTCAAGCAAATATTGTTCTGAAACAATTGTATTTGCTGATAAATCGCCGCCGCAAAGAACGAATCCTAGTTTTTCGGAAATCACTTTGTCGTGCACCGACATGTAGTTTCCTGAAACCATGGAACTCGCGCCGACATAGACAATTCCTAAGCCTTCTTGACCTAAAACCGTGATGTTTTTCTCTCGTTTTGGTGCGATGTAGCCTTTGTTTGCCATTTCTAAACAAGCTTGTTTAGCGCGTAATAATTGGTGATCTCGGCTCACAACAACCTCATCAGTTCCTTCACGCAAATAGCCTAAATCAAAAGCTTCATAAGCTGATGTTGAGACTTTTGCTTGACCGATTGTCAAGAATTTTTCTCTCAAACGATTGATTTTGATATCGCCTTCACGCATTTCATCGGAAAGTCTTTTTGCAAATTCTTTCGAACCGCCACCGCCGGGAATCAAACCAACGCCAAACTCAACCAGTCCCATATACAATTCTGCATGTGCAACCACTTTGTCTGAATGCATCGAAAGTTCACAACCTCCGCCTAGCGCCATATTGTGTGGTGCAACAATTACAGGAATATTTGAATAGCGCACGCGCATCATCGTGTCTTGAAAAGCTTTCACAGCAAAATTCAATTCATCGTAATCTTGCTCAGCAGCCATCATGAAAATCATTCCGACATTTGCTCCCGCAGAGAAATTCTGACCAGTATTGGAAATTACCAATCCTTTTTGATCTTTCTCGGCAAAATCAATCGCTTTATTGATTCCTTCAATCACACCGCCACCAATGGTATTCATTTTGGTGTGGAATTCTAAATTCAAGATTCCATCTCCTAAATCAACCAAAGTTGCATCTGAATTTTTCCAAAGGGTATTCTCAGCACGCAATGCATCTAGAATGACCAAATTCTCTGTTCCAGGAATGATTTTATACGTTCCTGATGGAATATCGTAATAAGATTTTTGTCCTTTGGATTGTTGGTAAAACGAAGTCGCGCCTTTTGATTTCATCTCTAAAATCCAAGCGGCTGGCTTTTTACCTGATTTTTCCAATATTTTCAATCCTTGATCAAATCCAAGAATATCCCAAGTTTCGAAAGGACCTAATTCCCAACCAAAACCAGCTTTGATGGCATCGTCAATTTTATATAGTTCGTCAGAAATTTCAGGAATTCTGTTGGAAACGTAAGCAAATAAACCACCGAAAAGTGTGCGGTAAAACTCACCGGCTTTGTCCATTCCCATGAACAACATTTTGGTGCGTTGTTTCAAATCGTCAATTGGTCGCGCCATGTCCAATGTTGGAAACTTCACTTTCGATGCTGAACGGTATTCCAAAGTGGTCAAATCCAAGCTTAAAATCTCAGATTTTCCTTCGGCATTCGTAACTTTTTTGTAAAATCCTTGTTTTGATTTCGATCCCAACCAGCCGTTTTCGACCATTTTGGCAACGTAATCTGGCAATTCAAATAAGTCTTTTTCTTCATCGTCAGGACAATTCGCTTTCAATCCGTTGGCAACGTGCACCAAAGTATCCAAACCTACAACATCACAGGTTCTGAAAGTCGCTGATTTTGGTCGACCCAACACCGGACCTGTCAATTTATCCACTTCTTCAACCGTGAATCCCATGTCTTTAACCGCGTGGAAAAGCGCCATGATGGAATAAACTCCTACTCGATTGGCAATAAATGCAGGCGTATCTTTGCAAAGCACTGTTTTCTTGCCCAACATTCTGCTACCAAAATCCATCAAGAAATCAACAATTTCAGGATTCGTTGCAGGCGTAGGAATGATTTCCAACAATTGTAAATACCTTGGCGGATTGAAGAAGTGCGTTCCACAAAAATGTGCTTTGAAATCGTCGCTTCTACCGTCCAACATCAAATGAATTGGAATTCCAGATGTATTGGAAGAAATGATTGTTCCAGCTTTGCGAAATTTTTCGACTTGTTCAAAAACTGTTTTTTTGATGTCTAACCTTTCTACAACCACTTCGATGATCCAATCTGCCGTAGAAATTTGCGCCATATCGTCAGTGAAATTTCCAGTCTTAATACGACTTGCGAAAGATTTTCTGTAAATCGGTGACGGATTTGATTTTACTGCAAACTCCAGAGATTCATTTACAATTCTGTTTTTGAATTGCGGTGAATCTTTAGTCAAACCTGATTCTAGCTCTTTCTCTGTCAGTTCTTTGGGCTGAATATCCAGCAAAAGCACTTCACAGCCGATATTGGCGAAGTGACAAGCAATGCGAGAACCCATTACACCTGAGCCAAGAACGGCTACTTTTCGAATGTTTCTATTCATTTTTGATTTAATTTTAAGTTTGAATAAATTTCAAACCAAGTTTATAATTTATTGAGCTAATTTCTGGAGTTCTTCTTCCGCGATTTGGTCTATTTTGACCATCACTTCGAAATAAACTTTCAATTTGTTTTTCGGAATTTTTGAAAGCAATTTGTTGTTAAAATCCAACACTACTTTTTTAGAAATTTTTCTTTGCTCCAAGCCTTTTTCAGTCAAGAAAATCAAGACTTTTCGTTTGTCCACTTCATCCACTTTTCTGTAGATAAAACCATCATCTTCCATGGTTTTTAAAGTGCGTGACAAACTCGTTGGTTCCATTCCCATTCTTGGACCAAGTTGAGTGCTTGGTGTTCCATTTTTATCAATAATCAATAAAATGTAACCCGTGGAAATGGTCATGTTGTGCTCAGCGGCCTGCTGATTGTACATGCGAGAAATTTTGTGCCAAGTTTGACGAATAAAAAAATCTATAGTTGGATCTTGATTGTTTTCCATTTGTATCTTTAAAGTTGACCTAAAGATATAAAAATATTCTAAGCACGCACAATAAAATTTTGTTAAAAAAATTATGCATACATAACAAAAGAATGGAGGAATTCTTTAAAAAATTAAAGTTTCAATTTTACCACTTCTTTTCAGAAACGTGCACCGTTCCTTTGAATAAAGCGATCAATTTTTGGTCTTGGTTGGTGACTTTCACTTCATAAATTCCAGTGGTTTTTCCACGGTGAAGTTCTTCACAAGTTGCGAAAAGGGTATCGCCTAATTTGGCAGGTTTTGTGTGAGAAATGGATGTTTCGATGCTTACACATTGATTTCCATAACTATTGGAGGCAAAAGCCAAAGCGGAATCAGCCAAAGAATAACTGATTCCGCCGTGTAATATATGAAATCCGTTGAGCATTTCTGAATTCACTTTACAAGAAACAGTGCAAAAACCTGCGCCAATTTTCTGAACTTCTACGTTCATCCATTGACTGAATGCATCATTTTGCATCATCAGATAGACTATTTCTTGCGGAGTTTTCATGCTGCTTTTACAGATCTTGAAAGCAATGTAGTAAATGCAATCATGACGATAAACAATTGTGTTGCAGTTTCATCGTCTAACTCAGTTCCGTCGTCATCTGGTTCGCTCAATTCAATCGAAATGAATCTCGCCAACTCTGGTTGATCACAAAAATCTTCCAAAATATCGTCTTCATTGTTGTCGAAATAAGCATCCAACATTTCAAAATAAGGTTCTTCGAAAGCGTCGATATCATCATCTGTAACGGTATTAGTTACCAAACCTTCTTGCGTGAAACTTTCAGAAATCAAGCAATAGTAGTACAACAATAATCCTTCTAATTTTTCATTTTGATATTCGATTGCTGCAGACATGATATATCCTAACAACGTAGGTTGAGCCAACGAATGACGTTCAGACAATTGCTCTAGTGCGTCATCGTCTAAATTGTCAACAATGTTTATCGCTTTTTCAATACTTTTTATGGAAACTTGGCTCATTTGAAATGTTTTTATTTTAAAGTGTAAAGTTACAATATTTATGATATGTGAAAAAATTTACATCTATCAAAGGTTAAATTTGTTAAACTGATTACATCTATTTTTCTGTCAAAAAGTCCACTTCAAAATTCACTCTCAAGCTAAATTCGTATCTTCATGGCATGAAAAGTTATGTGATATTTTTATTGCTTTTATTCGTCGGCTTTAACTGTCATTCGCGGAATAATGTCACCATAAAAATGGAACAATTTCTTTTTAGTGGAAAATACAATGAAGGCATTAATTGGATCATTAAGGAAAAGGCGAAAAAGCAGAATTTAGCGCTCCTAAATCAATACGAAGGTGACTTTTATAAATCAAAAGGAGATCTAGAAGAAGCACTTGTTCATTGGAAAGAGAGCAACCGTATTCGTTCAAAACAATTTGGAGCGAATGACTATCATTTAGCATGGAATTATGCATTATTGAGCAATTATTATTACGAGAAAATAGAAATACAATTAGCAAAAAAATATGCTGATTCTTGCACTCAATTGATTCAACATTTAACGCTAAAACAGGAACGAGAAATTGAGATTTTTAAAATCTGGAATATCTTAGCCCAAAGCGAGAAACTTTATTTCGCAAACAATTTAAGTGGAACTGAAGTCCTCAAGAAGTATAACTGGATTCGTGGTTTTTATGCTAAATCTAAAAGTTTCATTTTAGAAAACAAACTACCTGAATACTACTTAGCAAAAACCTATCATTTAATTGGAAATTCTTATCACGACAATATTCATGCTTATATTGAAATGAAAGCTGAAAGTGCTAAAATACATGGAGCTAGGAGAAATGCCATGATTTACTACTCGTTAGCCAATGAAACTTGGACGAATAATTATGGACTAGTTCATCACGAGCGAGCAAAGACACTTTATCTAATGGGGATGGTAAATTTGCTTTTTAACGAAGAAATATTGCCTAATCGTTTGACTATTTCTTCGAATTATTTCGATCAAGCAATTAAGGCATTTGGAATTAATTTGAATTTCGTGGATGACAAAAGTTTAAAAAGAATTCCGAATAAAGAAGATGCAATTCGATGTTTGAGATATAAAAATCAATCATTATTTATGCAAATTGCTGAAAAAAAGAAAATTAGTTTGATTCCAACTTGCGAAAAAATCTCACGACAAGCAACTAAATTGTGGGAAATAACTTTTAGTGAATTTAAATCTAACAACACCAATCAACTTCTAGGAATCTACAATTTAATTCCTTTCAAAGCTGTTATTGAAATTGAAACACTAAAAAGAAAATTCAATCTCCCTTTTTCTCTCGAACGAATATTCAATGCAAATGAGAAACTCAAATATTATGATTTCAATAAACTTCAACCTATTAAAATTACCCCAAAAGTCTCAATCAAATCGTTGCAAAACAAACTGAATGAAGGAGATTTGTTTTTAGACTTTTTAACTGGTCAAGGAACGAATCATTTTGTTTTGGCAATCAGCCATTCTAATGTCTCATTGATCAAGCTAAATGACAGTATTCCAGAGTATATTATTAATTTAAAAAAATCCATTATTGATCTGGACTTTAATAATTATGTGAAATTTGGAACAAAAACATACAGCGCAATTTTTAACGATTTAGACCTTAAAAAATCTAAAAAAATCGTCATTTGTCCCGAAGGAAATGTAAATGATTTAGTATTTGAGGCATTGTTGCCTTCGAGCAAAAACAGCAACTTGGCAGATTACAGGAAGCTCGATTATTTAGTCAAACATATTCAACTTCAATATACGCTTTCGTCTAGTATCTATCAGAAGAAAAGCGAAAGTATTCCAATAAATATTGCTGCGTTTGCTCCATTTAATCCAAATAAGAAATATGCAGAATTACCTTTTTCTAGCCAATTGATGGATAAACTAAGTGACTTAAATCAGCTTGTTTATAAAAATGAAACAGCAACCGCAAACAATTTTCTAAAAACTAAATCGTCCATTCTTCATTTCAGTGGACATGGAAGCATTGACGAACAATCACCAACATTGTCTTCTTTGGTTTTTTCCGATAGAACATTAAATCTGTCAGAAATTCCTTTGATTCAAAACCCAAAACTCGTCGTTTTAAACGCTTGCAATTCTTCCAATGGCAAAATTATACAAGGCGATGGTGTTGACGGATTTGTTAGGGCATTTCATGCCACTGGTGCAAAAGTAACGATTGCAAATCTTTGGGAGGTTGATGACAAGGTTTCCAATGATTTATTTTTTAAATTTTATAGAGAACTAAAACCAGAACTCCATATTTCCAAATTGATGCAAGAAACTAAGATTAATTATATCGCAAATTGTTCGCAATCAGAATTAGCGGCACCTTATTATTGGGCGGGCCATCGGGTGATGGGTGATGGGGAGATTGAGGCGGTAAGTGAAGTAAAATCTAGATACAGCATTTGGATTCTCTTGGTAATAACTTTTGCCTTGTCCAGCTTGGTTATCTGGAGACTAAAGTTCAAGCTTCAATGATATTTCCTTCTTCAACGCCATGATTTTCTAGTTCTTTTTTTTTATCATTGAAATACTAAAATCAATCTTTTGAATTGGAAATCTATTGGCCACTCTTAGAGACAAAATAAATGATTGCTAAATATAGGAGCGAAAACAAACCCATCGGTAAAACTATCCATTTCGCAGTTTCACTAAAGATCATTAATAACGCTAAAAATATCAAGCCTAAAGTGAAAAACGTAGTTCCGACGAAGTTTATTACATTTCCAATTCTAGTAGTTTCATAATTTATTCCAAATGCTGAAACTAGCGTTAAAGCTGAAAATATGAAGGAAATGAATGAGGTAAGAATTTGAATTTGTAAACTGTTACCAACATAAAAAGCAAAGAACCCATATCCAATAAATAAACTTGTAAAAATGGCTATGACATTCGGGAAAAATTTTGATTTCATTTTAATTTATTGAATGGTGGTGGAGTTAAGGCAACTAATTTTAATATTTCAGGTAAATTTTCTGCTTTCTGCCAATCATTTAAGCCTGAGAACCAAACAAAAGTATCTTTATCAATTTTTTTTTGTTGAATCAATTGTACAACTTCGGTTTCATTTAATGGTCCTATTTGTTTTTCATCTAAAATAGCAAAATAAGATTTGGAATTTTGATGAGCGAAATTATTATGAGTGCCAGCAATATGCATATTGGTCATGGCGTGATTCATTGTTTGAACCATTTGTTGAGCAATTGACATTCCCATACCAAATTCAATTAATCTATCAATTGAATAAAAACTATTATTTTCCATATTCATAAATTTAAGGCAATGGAGGAGGCGGTGGAGGCGGAACAGCACCAAATAAATTAGATAAATCAATTACATTTCCTGCCAATTCCCAAGCAGCCATTCCTTCTTTCCACACATGTGTATCTTTTGTTAATTGTCCATTCATAACCATTTGCTGAAGCTGTGACGTATTAAATGGTCCAGATTGTTGACCATTTAGGGAAACGAAATAATTAATCTGTGGCATTGGTGGAGGTGTATTTTGTTTCTGATTCATACCTTGCATCATGTTTCCCATCATTCCTGCCATACCTGAGCCTACTGCACCACCCATAGCCATATTTGCCATCATTGAGCCATAATCGGACCCACCGCCTGAACCACTTCCGCCTCCAGAACCCATTGTTCCCATACTCTCAGCTGCTTTTTTTGCAACCTCTGTTTGTTGGTTGAGTTGATGTGCTGATAAATTTTGACTTTCAGTTTGTAATTTTTGTGCTCTTTGCATTTCTTCACGTTGAACCCGTAAAGATTCTTCCATGTTTTGGGCGTTAATAGCCTGCATATCTTGCATATTCTGAATATTAACATCATTTTGAGCAACAACCGTTTTTTCTTGTTGTTCGCGTGTCATTAATATTAATTTTTCATACTCGTCACTTTCTTTATCGAAATCGATGGTTGCAAGATCAAATCGCTTCACATTAACACCGAAGTCCGATTCCATTGCCAATCCGATTTTAGGTTCAATCATCTCATTTATCTCAAGGATTTTTCGTTCCATTTGCAAAACGGGCATTCCATTTTCAGAGGGTATATTCGTTAAAATACCTTTTATATATTTTGTAAGACCATCTTTAATTTGAGCAAAAAATTGTTCCGAGCTAAAATCAATCAATCTATGCAACTTGATGAATCCTTTGTAATCAGTTATACTAAATGTGATTGAACCACGAGCAGCCACTGGGACACCAAAATCTAAAAAGCGAGGATCGTAAACATTGAAATAGGGAATCCCAAATCGAACCTGATTGATACCTGCCAAATTTATGAAATACACTTCTGCTTGGAATGGAGTTCCACCAGCATATGCTAAACCTATAATATTTGAAATTATTGGGAAATTGGCGGTTTTAATTGTTTCATCAAAAGGACCTTCAATGAATTCTTGAATGGTTCCCTCTTTCTGTTTGTATACAAATACCGCAACTTCCCCATCCTTAACTCTTAAGCTACTTCCCCAACGTATCGCATTTTCCTTTTTACTTTCATTGAGTGTGGCTCCTTTTGGTCGCCATTTCCAAATAAGATAATCTTGCTCATCACAACGGATCATATCCATGAATCCGCCTTCAGTTTTTTTCCCGAATAGTCCCATATCTATGAGTTTTGGTTGTTGATGGTTTTATCAATTTTTACTAGTAAATGATTTACAGTTGATTTGTTGATTTCTTGAATTGCTTTATTTCCTAATTCCTCGAGAATATCTTCATCTATAGAAATAGACTTAATAGCAAGTTGCTCATTATAAAATACTATAATCTTTCTAAGAAGTATTAGTTCATTTTGATTTAATTCAAGTCGTTTCATACTGCTTAGTTTTTATTTTATCCCTAATTGTATTGCATAATATTCAATCTCTTCAAGTGTTTTCGGGTCATTTTTCATTAAAAATCTAGCTTTTAAAATTACCTGTTCACATTTTTCTTTCCAGATTTTTGACATTTCCAAATCATCTGATCCTTTTTGCCCATTCCAAAATGCTGACCATTTGGATCCATATTTAGTTTTTGGTACTGAAATGAAAAGAAATTCCAAAATATCTTCTTTTGAGTTAGGGATAGGAAATTCTCTTATAATCGCTCTTTTTTGTGCTTCAATTTGACCTGACTTTTTATTCCCATTATCCATTCTATCCCAAAATGAATCTCCTACATTTTCTGATCTCGTATTTTCAATTTTTTTAATTTCTTGGAAAAGAAGTTCAATTGCAGATGAAGATTTAATGTTTCTGAATTCGTGACCACAATCAACACAATTTAAAATAAACGAATTAACACTCGATCCACAATTTGGACATTTTTTAATTTCACCTTCTTTATTTGATTTAGCTGCTGGTTGTGTAGAAACACTTACTGTTGCTAATTGATGAAGTTTACCATCCAAAAAAATTTCAGCTTCATCCGGGTCAACATCCAGTGAAATGGCCTTTTTTATCACTACGGCTCTTTCTTTATCGGTTACTTGCCCATCTGCAATAACCATTTCAATTAATTTTTCAAGTTCAGGATGCATGATGTTGATTATTTTTTACTCGATTTTCTTTTGTATCCATTTTTTCAATTTGTTAATTGAATTTTATATTCTCATTTTTTACTGAAATAAAAAACTATTGCAGATGCACCCCCCAGTAATATTACTATCAAAATCAAACCAATTATTTGCAGATTACTTTTTTTTCTAGTCGAATTAAGTTTGTCTTGATATTTTTCAACAATAGGAATTAAAGTTTTGTCCGAAATACTCATTATTTCTAATTTTGTTAAAGCCTCGTCACATTTTTTAGACCAAACTCCATCAATAGAATTCCCTAAAAAACCACCCGCTTTTGATATTGAAAAAGCTATGAACTCTAACAAATCCTCCTTAGTATTAGGAATCGGAAAATTTAATATCGATTGCTCAATCAAATCGGATTTTTGTAATTGTTTATCTATGCTATCGTTATCAGAAAATGATTTTTCAATTTCTTGTATTTTATTAATGAGATTTTTAATTGAATTGACTGCTTCAATATTCCTAAATTCAATTCCACAATCTTTGCATTTTGTTTGAAATGACTCAACCAGAGCTCCACACGAAGTACATTTTTTTATTTCACCAACCTTCGTAGATGTTTTCTTGTCAATTTGTTCGATAGGTAGGACGAACGAATTATTTTGGCTCTGAATTTCAGCTTCTTTTTCATGAAGTCTGGCATTCAAGATCATTTCAAATTCATCCAAATCAAGTCCTTCTTCGTTCGCATTTTTCACAAGAATTTCTCGTTCTTTATCCGTTATCACACCATCAGCAATTGCATAAGTAATCAACTTTTCAAGTTTTTCAGTCATAATTACTATTTCTTTTCAATTGAAAGGATAACAACACTTGCGTCTTTAGGAACGTTATTTTGCTGTTTCATTTTTGCGATTGCTTCGCTCTCTGTGCCACCTTGTAACTGAAGGTTAATACCACTTGTGGTATTATTTACCTTGTATTTCACATAATATGTTGCCATTTTAACTATTTTAGATTTGCTTTTTTCTTTGCTTTAGAACTCAGAACTCCATAAATAACTCCTCCAATTACGAATATAAAAAATGGAATACCGAACCAAATATTACCTTTTTCAGATCTTTCAAATGTTTCGTAGGAATTATAAAGTATAAAAAACAAAATGATAGGCAACACGCAGCCTACACCTGCAAAAACAACATTTGCCTTTGTAGATTCTTTTTCAAATTCTTCTAATCTTTCCACTACGTCGGTATATTTAGTCGTGTCAAAAACCTTGTTAAAAAATAATCGAAAATAATCGTGGTTTATTTTATCAAAATCGGTTTCGTGCTGAACAGTTTTTCCTGAAAGTTGAAGCGACAAAGAATCAGAACCGCAAATATCATTTAAATCAGATTCCTTAAGAATGTACACACAATGTTCATTGCAAACCACATGTGTATCCTTGTTGTTTATTTTCACAGTGCCTGTATAAGAATTTCTCCCAACTGGCTTACCTAAATTAATGACTCTACTTCCAGCGAGAAGTATTAATTCACCTCGGTTTAAAAACCACCAATCCTTGCTTTGCAGCTTGATGATCAATCGAATTGCATTATGTGTGGGAACTGCCTCATAATTTTCGTCTTGATTTTCAGTTACAATTTGTGGTTGAACTTCTGTATGTTTGATTTTGATTTCCATATATTCTATGGATATGGTTGCTTCATTTAAGTTATTGTCTTTTAAAATAGTCCAAACTCTATCCAGTTTACTAGTTTTTATGCCCTTAAATTTATCCTCGATAATTTTTATTGAAGTCCCAACCTTGAATTTATCTTCAATAATTTTGTTTACTGCACTCATGTTCTAAAAAATTATTCCCATTCACAGGTGTATCCTTCACTTTCGAGTTCACTTTTGATCTTAAAAACTTCCTCTTCTGTAGTTTTGGTCATCTTCTCTATGGTTGGATCCCAACCCGTCTCTCCAATTTTTAGTCTCACGACTTTTGGATCAACATCCAATCCAGCTTCCCTCGCCAAAATGGAGTTAGCCCTATTTTCTGTGCAAACACATGTCTCTTTTTTTCCACAGGAATTCATGATAAAAGAAAGTAATGTTATTGGGAAAATCAGTATCAATTTTTTCATATCAATTCTTTAACGTTTACCTTTAATCAATCGATATTTTAAATTGTAAGTCTGCACCTGATTTTTTTTTAAAATTTGTGTGGAATTAAGCTTTTTTTAGGTGAGATCATAAAATAGTGTAAAAATTAATGCCTTTCTTAAATCCTATTTTAATTTGGATTAAACTTTATTTTCCTCTGTTAAGTAGTTAGTTTCTTTAGCTTATAAAAAAAATATAACTTTAACTGATTATCTCGCTAATTAATCTTCTTAAATTCCTTTTCTAGTCCAACTGCAAATTTTGATGTTGTGACTAGGAAAATACTACCTATTAATTGCTTTAAGTAATGACTAAGCATATTGATTCAATTTGAATCTTTATGAAAAAAATACTTAATCAGCAAAATAGGGAAGCAATTCTTCGAAGGTTATTTCAATGAATAACATTCCATCTCCTTGCTGATAATTTTCACCTTCTTCAATCTCCACGAAAGTTCGGAATTGGAATAGTTTATTTTCTTCACTAATATATCGCAATTCTATTTGATTCGTGTAAAAGTATTTATTGTTGCTCGCATCAAACATTTCTTTTCCCTTAAAAGAGTAGTTTTGATAAACAGAATTTACATATCGATGATCAAATTCCTCCGAATTTCTATCTTGAAATCGTTTTAAATTTTCAATTGCTTTTGAATTAATAATTTTCTCAACATCAAATCCTCCATTTTTAAAAAGTTGTGAAAGTTCAATTTTAACTTCATCTCCGTTTATCATCTTTAATACGCTCATAGAACTGCATTCTAGGTCAATACAATCCCCAAAAATTGAGTCAATTATTACTATATTTCTAAACGTGCACGTTCTAACGAGCATTATAAATTCAGATTCGATTTCTGTTTCAGTAAATTTTATCGTGTTAAACTTTTCTAACTCAACTTTTGCTTTTTCAGCTTCTAGGTTGGATTTCTTAAATTTTACTGGAATGCCATTTCGATTTAATATTTCAAATTCCAATGCGTCTGATTTTAAGATGCTAGCATCACTAAAATTGTCATCCTCAATAATAGTCGTATTTCCTTTCTTTATGATCTTTAACTCGACAGTGTTCGAAGTGTCCTCTTCAATACGCACGATATCTTCCTCAACATTAATCATTCGATCGCTTTTCAATACCAATTTTCCTGTTTGTTTATCAAATGAAATAACATTGTAATAAGTCACATAACGCAGCCCTGCAAAAATTTCTTTGTAAACAACAAAAGGATCTCCGTTTATGCCAAAACAATAGTGGACTTCATTGTCTGACCCCTCATCTCCAAACGTGGCACTATAACATCCGAAATAGTTGGTTGGAATGGAGTCTTGTTGTGAAAAAATTGGATTTGCTAATAAAAGTATTCCAATAGTCAAAATGTTGGTCATGTATTTCATATGTTGCTAAATTTTGGGAAGGTGTTATCTCTTTCTGACATTTATCTTTCGATTCAATGTTTTATCATAAGAAGTCCAAGTGCCGCAGGTCAATTTTGAATCAATTCCATTCTCTGTAAAACAGCCAAATTCCAGATGAAATACTCCATTTTTTTTGCTTGTGTTTGGTTCTTTTACTTCGATAATTGGCATGTCTGCTTCTACTATAATTTTCCCTTTAAATGCTATTTTATTGCCATTGCTAACTATACTGAAACCTTCACAAATCCCTTCGTATACCTTATCATTGGAAATGAAATTTGATTTCGTAATTACAATCGTAATATTTTTTGTTGCTATGCCACTCCCACTAATTGTTCCAGTCCAAGTGCCAAGTACTTTTTTATCATATTCAGTTTGACTCAAACAAATATTGAGTAGCAATATCAATAAGAATGACAGATTAAGGGTTAAGACATTTTTCATTTTGTAATGAATGAAGTTTACAATTTATCATTCCAAAAATCAATTGGTGAGTTTTAGACTAAATATTCTTCAAAATCTCCCTAGATTCCTTTGCAAACAATTGATTTTTTGAATTTTGCATTTCAAATATTCTTTTTGCCGAATTCAAATCTCCTTCAGAAAGTAAAATCAAGCCTAGTCTAAACTGGGAATTCTGAAAATATGAAGAGCCCTTTTCAATATGATTGAAGAATCCTTTTGATGCCTTGTAATCGTTCAGGTTATAAGCAATAACACCCTGGAAGTAAGTCGATGTATCAGAAGATATTTTTTCAAGTAGGGAATTGGCTTTATCGTAATCATCGAGTTTATAAGCATTCATCGCCTCATCATACTTCCCTTTTGAACTCATTTTAACTGGTAATCCAGGTTCCTCAGGCCAATATTCTTCAGTAATCTGTGAATACTTGTTTGACGAAAATTTTTGTACAAGAAGTACACCAATCAAAAGACATGCTGCAACTGAAGAACTCCAAATTAAAATACGTTTCGGATGGATTCTTTTTCTTGCTGGAATGTCCATCATCTTGTCAATTTCCTGCAGTTTTAATTTAAGTTTATTTCTGAAGTGGTCCTTAATTCCTGCTTCTAATGTTTCGTACTGGTCAAAATCATCCTTAAATTCAGAATCGTAAACCAGACGAGCTTCAAATTCTCTCAATTCGCTTTCTGATAAATCACCGTTTCGGTATCTTTCAAATAATTCGATATGTCCATTATCTGTCATCATAATGCAAAAAGCATTGAAAGTTTTTTTAATTCTGCCATCAGATTTTTCATGCAGATGGATTTTTTAGATTTTGCAGTATCCGAATTTTTATAGTTCAGTTCTCTTGCTACACTATCCATGTCGTATTCATTGAAATAGTATAATTTCAACAACTTCTGACAATCTTCAGGTAATTTATCTATTGCCTTGCTAATTTGCTCTTGGGTGTATGCTTTATTTTCGTCCTCCATGAATTTATTGACTTCTCCATTGTTAATCAAATGAAGGGCGTCATGGTAAGTCATTCTGCTTTCTTTTTTCTGAATATTCAGAATTTTATGCTTTCCTATTTGGAAGATATACGTTTTGATAGTGCTGGAAAACTCAGTTAGATGACCAGAAATAACGTTTTGATGAAAATCAAGGATTGCATCTTGAAAAGCATCTTTTGCTTGCTCCTCAGTAGCTTTGAATGTTGATTTGGACCAAACAATAAACTCACCTCGCAAGAGCTTATATAAATCGAATAAGGGAGAGTCATCTCCGCTTCGAAGTTTTTCAAGGATAATATTTGGATTGAGTTCTTTCAATAAGTCAAATCTTTCTTCGTTAAATAAGACTGAAAACTAGATACTTCACTTTTTGAAATCATAATCAAATAAAAAAAATCTATTTTTTTCAAGCATTTGTTAAAACTATCAGAAAGATCAAAGCAGTACAATGTTACACAAAATGATAGTTCTTATCTTGTAAAAGTAATAGTAAACAAATAATCCACCAAATCATTACACTTCCTTTTCTAAGATTCTACTATATTTGCTTCAACGGTATTTTACACTTTCAATTTTATTTTAAAAAACTCAAAAATGGCAAGAATCTTCATTAACCTTCCAGTGGCTGACTTAGAAAAAAGTACGGCGTTTTTCAAATCTTTGGATTACGAATTTGAATCTGAAATGACAGATGACAATGCTACTTGCATGGTCGTTGACAAAAATATTTTTGTGATGTTGCTGACTCGTGAATTTTTCAAAACGTTCACTAACAAAGAAATTGCTGATGCAAATCAAACCACGGAAGTAATCCTTTCATTGGAAGTTGATTCAAAAGAAAAAGTGGCGCCT
Organism: Flavobacteriia bacterium; assembly: GCA_947462925.1. Classification (GTDB taxonomy): domain Bacteria; phylum Bacteroidota; class Bacteroidia; order Flavobacteriales_D; family Crocinitomicaceae; genus JAQVCM01. The sequence continues at coordinate 20,689 of CANHQP010000045.1, forward strand.
TTTGTAGAAAAAGCAGTGCAAGCAGGAGCAACAACTCCCAATGACCCTCAAGATCACGGATTCATGTATCAATGGGGATTTCAGGATTTAGACGGACATTTGTGGGAAGTTTTTTGGATGGATCCAAATGCGCAGATGATTGGGTAAAATAGATTTTAATACTTGATTGAACAACATAAAAAAAGCGTTTGAGGTTTTTCAAACGCTTTTTTAATATCTAGATTTTTTTTACTTCTTCATCAATTTCCAAGCACCGTGAATGGGCTTTGAAACGAATTCTTTTTGTTTGTTTTTTTGAATTTGATTCCAGATTTGATCTACAGAAGACAACAATGCTGCTTTCTCCTCTTCCATCGCATCTTTGATTACCGTTGGGTCAGAAAAATATTGTTTGACGAAATTGGTATCAAAATCTCCAGAGCGGAAAGCTTCGTGTTTCATCACGTATTTTCCGAAATCCAAGGTAGTTTTTAATCCTGAAATTTGATAATCATCAATCGCTTTGATGGTGTTATCTATGGCGATTTCTCTTGTTTCACCCCAAACGCACAATTTGGCAATCATTGGATCGTAGTAAATTGGAATGTCCATTCCTTCTTCGAAAGCATCGTCCACACGAACATGTTTTCCAACAGGTGTTCTATATCTTCTTAAATTTCCAATATCTGGTGTAAATCCGTTTAATGCATCTTCCGCATAAACGCGCACTTCAATCGCATGACCATTGATTTTCAATTCATCTTGCAATTTTGGTAAACGTTCTCCGCGCGCCACGCGAATTTGCCATTCAACTAAATCCAATCCTGTAATTTCTTCTGTCACTGGATGCTCCACTTGCAAACGTGTATTCATTTCCAAGAAGTAGTAATTCAAATCTGCATCTAACAAAAACTCCACGGTCCCTGCACCTTCGTAGTTACAAGCTTTGCAAACCGCAACGGCAGATTCACCCATTTTTTGTCTGATTTCTGGCGTCAAAACTGCACTTGGCGCTTCTTCAATCACCTTTTGGTGACGGCGTTGAATGCTGCATTCTCTTTCAAAAAGATATACGTGATTTCCCAAAGAATCAGAAAAAACTTGAATTTCAATGTGTCTTGGTTTGGTGACAAATTTTTCGATAAAAACCGCATCATCACCAAAAGACGAACGCGCTTCACTTTGCGCCATTTTCATTTGCTCTGGCAATTCTTCCAAGGTTTCCACCAATCGCATTCCTTTTCCACCACCTCCAGCAGATGCTTTAATCAAAACTGGTAAACCAACTTGTTGTGCAATTTGAATCGCTTCCTCAGGATCTGTAATTGCTCTGTCAACACCTGGAACCAAAGGAACATTGTAGGCTGCAACTGCTTGTTTGGCGGACAATTTATCTCCCATCAAATTCATTGCATGTGCAGAAGGACCGATAAATGTAATTCCAGCAGCTTTTACTTTTTCAGCAAATCCAGCATTTTCAGACAAAAATCCGTATCCAGGATGTATGCCATCCACGCCCAATTCTTTGCAATAATCTAAAATCGCATCTTGTCGCAAATAACTTTCTGCGGAAGGCGATTTACCCAAATAAACAGCCTCGTCGGCCTCCAAAACATGCGGAGCATTGGCATCAGAATCAGAATAAACAGCAACACTTGCAATGTTCATTTTTTTCAATGTTCGAATTACTCTTCGAGCAATTTCTCCTCTGTTGGCTACAAGAACTTTTTTCATCAATTTGGTGTTAAATTTTGAAACTCATCAAAAGTAAGTATAAACTTGAAAAATATAGATTTTTTTGAATGAAAATATTCAGCTAAATCAATAAAATTTGACTTAGTTTTCTTCGTCAGGCTTGGCAATATTTTCAGGCTGTTTCAGCGGAGGAACAGGAGTCTGTTTTCTTTTTCTTGTCAAGGTAACTTTTTTGTCTTTTCGGAATACATCCAAGACAGTTTGCAACAATTTGAAATCATTCCAAGTTTGAAAATCCTCTTGGTATTGTAATCCAACACCTTGCGTGAAGCGACCTAAATTTTTGTCTTGAATTACTGTATAGTCATTGGATTCATTGAAAATACTAACTCTAAAATTCCCATTTTCATCTAAAATATATTCCAAATTCAAATCTCCAATGAATGTGCTTTGATTAGATCCTCCAGCATTATTTTCAACTCCAAAAACTCCCGTAATTATTAATTTGTCGTTCAAAGCATTCGTTGAAAATCCGATTTTTTGAGAATTTTGTCCTGTGATGATATCGTTTTTCAAATCCACATTCAATCGAACGTCCTTAGAAAGTTCACCCAGCAAACTATTGATTTGTCCAGACAATGCATCAAGAGCGGCATTGCTTCCCGAATTGGTCCCTGAAACACCCACATTTGGCTGGAATCGATTCGCAATCAAGAGTGAGAAAAATTGCTTATTCAACTCATCTGAATTGCTATTGATTCGTTCAATTGCAGCTCGAGCACTTTCAGAAGCTTTAGGAGATTTTATCTCAAAACGAATTTGCGGATCTGACAACATTCCTGTCAAATACAAATTACAAAAAACAGGCTGATTGGAGGCTGAAGATCTCTGACTTTCTAGATCTTGTACGATGTCATTTACATTGGCTGTCACCAAATAATTAGATTTCAGATTCAAGGTAGCATCCTCAGCACCACCACCATTCCAAGAGATGGTTCCTCCATTATCTATGTTGAATGATTTTTTCAAAACACCCAAAACAAAGTTGTAATTCCCTTGTGTCACGGTGTATGTTCCATCCATTGACAAGTCATTCAAATTGTTGAGTTTAATTCCAATTTGACCGCGACCTTGCGCCGTAATTTCATCGCCAGTTTGATCATCAAAAATCAATTTCAAAGTAGCATCTGGGGTCACGTTAAAGTTCAAATCCAAGTCAACACCTGTAAAATCAATTTCAGGTAAAACAATGATTGAATCTTTCACTAAATTCTCCCACTTGAAACTCAATTCATCTTCCAATTCTGTCACACCAAACATCGGAAAATTGATATTTGTGTTTCGCTCAGTCTTCATATTTACAATGACTTCCAAATTATCGGCATAACCTGAAATGTTGGCCTTACCAGTAGCGTATCCTTTGCCATAATAAACACTACCTTCTTCATATTGCGTATTCAAAACCAAGAAATTATCCACTTTAACCAACCTGTGTTGATCAACATCATAATACTCTTCAATATTGAAAAATAAATCAAAATTCCAATCTTCGAAATCATTGTGCAAAACAGTTCCGTTCATCGATCCTGTATTTCCTTCTTCATCGATAACAGGCATATTATTGACTATAAACATGTCACGTTCAACCTCAATTCTTCCGTTGAATCCGAAATTAACACCAAACATTTCAATCTTGGCATTTCCACCCAGCAAATCAACGTCTCCCTCCAATTCAGGTGATTCAGGTGTTCCGGTTACATGCATTTTACCATCAAGTAAACCTTTCACATTTGTAACCACCTTTGGGTCTAAAAAAGCACTGGCAAATTGAATGTTAGTTTGATCAAAATCCAATACGAAATTGATGTTGTTTTTGTCTTTGTAGATGTAATAATCTCCATCAAAATTGAATGTTTTATTTTTCTTGTAATACAAATCTCCATTCAAAACAATGCTTTCTTTCAATTTATTCCATTTACCATGAAGATTAACTTCACCAACTTCTTGGTTGTTGAGGTAAAAATTTGAAACAACGGCATCTCCTCTAAAATTGATATTTTCAAAAGGATTTGACATATTAATGTCCCCATTTACTTCCCCTTTCACCACAGTTTTCAATCCTAATAAACTGCCGAAATCATCTAATTGAAATGCATTGATTTTAATGTTTAACGATTCAGCAGTATCCACTGAAAGTGCGCCATCAAGCGAAATGAATTGATCATCGCGATGCATTTTGAATTCATCGATGTGAATATCTTTCGGTAAAAATGCAATTTCTCCGGCATTTTCGATGTCCCAACGGTGTTTATTGATACTGAAAAACGAAGGTTTCAAATCAAAGATATAACTGCTAATTCCTTTCACTTTTGTATCCCAAATAAAGCTAGATTCATTGTCAGACGCCGGATTCCAATTGAGTGTGGAATGCAAATTACCTTTCACACCAGACGTCACAAATGAAACATTTTTCACTTCCAAAGTATCATTCATGGAAAAGGTGCCCAACTGATAATCAGCCGACAATGTGGAATCGGTAAATGATTGTTGCAAATTTAAACCCTTGGATTCAAAAATTCCATAACTGACTTTACTGGAATTTAAGTTCATGGAAAAATCGTTGGTGTAACCATTGTAGTCTCCGTATATGGCAGTTCCTTTGCTTACTTTCAAGCCAGGAACAAAAATCGACAACAAATCATTGATATCTTGAACGCTAACATTGTAGTTAAAATGATTTTGAATAGCAGATTTAGTGGGCTTGTGATAGGTAAACAATGCTGGAAAAACAACGCTAAATTGGTTGTTAAAATCATCAATAATTGTTTTAAAATCAATCTTGCCATTGACAGTGGCTCGAATCATTTTACTTTCTAACCTCAGTTGATCATTTTCAAGACTACGGTCCACATTAATATCCATTTTGGGAATATCAAAAGACTTTTTCCCCGCTTGATATTTCAAAGATTGCAAACCTACAAAACCTGAATAATTATTTATTTCCGTTCCAGTTATGTCGGCGTGAAAAATCGTGTTCAATGTCAATAACGTATCTGATTTGATAAAATGCAGTTTATTCATTTTAGCTTGATTGACAGTTACATCAAAATCAAATCGTTGCACTTCATTAAAGTCCAAAAATCCATTGTAGTTTAACACCACATTTTCATCTTTTACATCAATGTTTCCTGTGAAAACCTTGTCGATATAACTTGCTTCATTGATAACCACATTTTTGTATGGATAACCATTAAAATCAATGCGGGAAACTGCTCCATCAATCTTATTGAAATTGATTTTTCCATCGCCAAAAATTTCCCCATTCATGAAAAAAGTTCCGTAAACACTTCCTAAAGTGGGTTCATTGAAAAATTTCCCCAATTGAAAACTATCAATTTTTACATCATATTCGCTCGCTTGTGATTCCTCAAAAGTGAAAGATTTCTTGTTCTCACTTTCGCTAAACATGATTCCGTGATCTAATCGAACACTTCCCAAAGCAGTGGAAATCTTATCTGACTCAACCACAAACTGCGAATAAAATCCGTCTACTTTCAAATCTATGGCACGGAAATATCCCAATCGATTGACGGTTTCATTCAGCGAAATGTATTTATCACCCACATCTTTCGGCAATTTGATTTGTTGCAAATCTTTCAAATCAACATAAACATAATCCAGTTTCTCTTGAAAAAATGCTTGATTAAATTCCCTAAAATCTGGCAAATTAACTGTTCCTTCCAATCTTGTGCGATTTCCAGTTTTCAACAACAAATGCGCAATTTTCAAGTTTTTTACCTTGTTGGTAATATCTGCTTTTAAAATCACTTGCTGATCCATTCCTTCCAATGCTGTTCCGAAATAGGAAATGTCTTTCATCGAAACATTGCTTTCGTTTAATACCGCATCAAAAGTTACGCTGTCCTCAAATTCCTGAAAATCTTCCATTTCGTTCATCAACATGAACATTTTAGGAAAGTAAACTTGGGAATTTTCCGTGATGATATGTAAACGTTTCAGTTTCAATCCTTCCTCTGAAATATTGAAATCGGTCGAGAATTTCCGCAATTTAAAACCACATTTTTCCCTCACGGAAAGATGTTTGATAAATCCAGTTAAAACTCCCTTATCGGATTTGAAACGACTAGCATACAAATACACATTATTGAACTGTAAATGATCATAATCCATTCCAAAAGTGTTGTATCCTTTTCGGTTATCATCGTAATGAAAACGAACGCGTTCTAAGCCAATATTGTCTAGGGTGATTTGATACGGAGCGCTTTTGGTAGATTTTTTTCCAGAATCAAAATAGTCGACAATAAATCCATAATTGTATTCGCCAGTCACTTTTTCGCGACTCAATTTGACAATTCCTCCCTGTAATTTCAATTCATCGAGCGCAACTTTTCTGCTGTATTGATTGAAAGACTTTAACGTTACAAAAACTGAATTAATGGAAGCCAAAGTATCTTTTTTTTGATCCAATACAAATACACCATCCAAGGCGACTTTGTTAAAAAAGATAATAGAAACTTTATCAACTTTGAACTTTGTTTTTAGTTCTTTAGAAAGGTAATTGGTAACTTGCTGAGCCAAAAACGTTTGTACTGGACTGGTTCTAATCGCAAAAGCAAAAAATATAAAAAGAATTAAGAACCACTCTAAGAGTCCGCCCGTTAATCTTCCTACAATTTTGAGTAATTTTGACATTCTAAATACAAATTTAAGGAAATTGGGCAATAATCATACTATCATTTTAGGCATTGAGTCATCTTGCGACGATACTTCGGCAGCTGTAATCAAAAACAGCACCATTTTATCAAACGTAATAGCAGGTCAAGCGGTTCATGAAAAGTACGGTGGCGTGGTTCCCGAATTGGCTTCTCGCGCGCATCAGCAAAATATCATTCCGGTGGTGGATGCAGCAATCAAGCAAGCAGGAATTTCTGCTGATGATATTGATGCAATTGCCTTCACACGTGGTCCTGGTTTACTTGGTTCGCTGGTTGTTGGAACGTCATTTGCGAAAGCTTTTGCCATGGCGAAAAACATTCCTTTGATTGACGTGAATCACATGCACGGTCATGTTTTGGCGCACTTTATCGACCAAGAAAATCAATCGAAACCACAATTTCCATTTTTGTGTTTGACAGTTTCTGGCGGACATACCCAAATCGTTTTGGTGAAAAATTATTTGGAAATGGAAATCATCGGAACGACCATTGACGATGCCGCTGGAGAAGCTTTTGACAAAACTGCAAAAATTCTTGGTTTGCCATATCCTGGCGGGCCTTTGATTGACAAATATGCGCAATTGGGAAATGAAAATCGCTTTGAATTTGCTAAACCAAATATGCCGAATTATGATTTCAGTTTCAGCGGATTAAAAACATCGATTCTCTATTTCTTGCAAAAACAAACCAAAATTCAAGCTGATTTCATGGAAACTGAATTGAACGACATTTGTGCGTCAGTTCAAAAATCCATTTTAGATATTTTGTTTGTGAAATTATTGAAAGCAAGTAAAGATTTAAACATCAAACAAATCGCCATTGCTGGAGGTGTTTCTGCCAATTCTGGTTTGCGCAAAAAATTGCAAGAAGTTGGGAAAGCAAACGGTTGGGATGTATATATTCCGAAGTTTGAATTTTGTACAGACAATGCAGCAATGATTGCCATGACAGGATTTTTTATGTATCAAGAAAAAATATTTACCGACCAAAGTGTCAGTGCGCAAGCAAGAATGGAATTTTAAATCAAAGCAATAATCGTAATTTTAGCTCATGTCACTTCCAGAAGATTTCAAAAAACGTGTTGAAAATGATGCCTTTTTAGGTGTTGAATTATTAACCGCTTTGGAAACAGATTCTCCTGTTTCGATTCGCAGAAATCCTTTGAAGACAGAAGCTGAATTACCGATTTTAAAAGAAATCCCTTGGTGTAAAGATGCTTTTTATTTGACAGAAAGACCATTTTTCACCAAAGATCCTTTGTTTCATGCAGGAACCTATTATCCGCAAGAAGCAGGTTCGATGTTTCTAGAAACCGTTTTGAATCAACTTGCGTTGCCAGAAAATCCTTTTGTGTTGGATTTATGCGCGGCTCCAGGTGGAAAAAGCACACTGATTGCCAGTTTTTTAAACAACGAAGGATTACTCGTTTCTAACGAAGTGATTCAAGCGCGATCCAAGATTTTAAAGGAAAACATGACCAAATGGGGTGTCACAAATTCAATCGTCACCAATAACGATCCTGCAGATTTTCAGCGCATTCCTGATTTTTTCGATTTGATTGTTGTGGATGCGCCTTGCTCTGGCGAGGGAATGTTTCGCAAAGATCACGCTTCGCGCAATGAATGGTCGCAATCGAATGTTGATTTGTGTGCTGCACGCCAAAAACGAATTGTCATGGATGTTTGGGAAAGTTTGCAACCGGGAGGTTTTTTGGTTTATTCCACTTGCACTTTCAACACGCAAGAAAACGAAGAAAATATCGCTTGGCTTTTGAATGAATTACAAGCAGAAATTGTTCCGATTGAAACAACGTATTTCAAAAAAGGAAGGAACGATGTTGGCAATTACGCTTTGCCTTCATTGGTGGACACTGAAGGTTTTTTCATTTGCGTATTGCAAAAAAATGGAACTAGAAATCAGCTGAAATTGAAATTGAACAAAAAAGCGGAGGTTTACACAATCAAAGACATTTCACCGCTGACCGAATTCGCTGATCTAAATGAAATGAAAGCAATTCAATGGACCAATTATTCATTCGCAGTTCCTGAAAAATTTACAGAAGAAATCATCTATCTTCAAAACCAAATGCGCGTCATCAAAATGGGAACTGAATTGGGCGAAATTGCCAAAAAGGGACTTATTCCGCATGAAGCGTTGGTCCTGAATCCAAAATTGTTGCGCAACGATTTACCAACTATTGAATTGGATTTAGCGCAAGCATTGTCTTATCTTCATGGTGATACTTTTTCAATTGAAGGTAAACACGGATTCAATGTGATGCAATTCCAAAATGAACCTTTGGGATGGATTAAACACATTGGGAATCGCTTCAATAATTTGTATCCAAAAGAATGGCGGATTAGAATGAAAATTTAAGGTTGATTCAAGGCAAAGAATTTCCCAATCCTGCGACATAAATTTTGAACCACTGTTCGAGCGACATTTCCAGTTCTTGCGCTTCGACGGCCAATTTTAATCTTTCAATTTTCCCCGTTCCGACTACAGGCAAAATGTTTGACGGATGTTTCATCAACCAAGCATAAACTACTTTTTCGATGGATTCTTCATGCAATTCATGTGCAACTTCTTGCAGCGATTTGAAAATTCGATTTCCTTTTTCGTCTGTTGGATTCATCAATTTTCCGCCTGCCAAAGGCGACCAGGCCATTGGTCTTACTTGATTTTTTTGCATCATTTCAACCGTTCCATTTTGGAAATAATCCAAACAGAATGGAGAAATTTCAACTTGATTGGTCACCAAAGGATCGCGCAAAAAAGCATTCAATAAATCCATTTGATGTGGTAAAAAGTTAGAAACACCAAAATGCAATACTTTTCCACTTTGTTTCAATTCGGTAAAAGTTTCAGCCACTTCTTCAGCATTGAAAAACGGCGAAGGTCGATGCAACAACAAAACATCGAGGTAATCAGTGTTCAAATTTGAAAGTGAATTTTCTACAGATTGAATGATGTACTTTTTGCTGTAATCGTAGTATTTGATTTGTCGGTCGGGAAATTTTTCGGACATCAATTTGATTCCACATTTTGAAACCAATTGTAAATCTTTTCTCAATCCCGGTTGAATTGCAAGTGCTTCTCCCAAAATCGCTTCGCAACTGTAATCTCCATAAATATCCGCCTGATCAATGGTTGAAATCCCCAATTCTAGCGCTTGTGAAACCAAAGTTATCAGTTCTTGTGAAGACAAATTCCATGCACGCAAACGCCAATGTCCGTGGATAATACTAGAAAACTTGGGTTGACTGGGAATGGAGCTGTTTTGCATATTTGAATTGATTGAATTTTTAACTTACAAATGTAAAGGAACGCATTCATTGTTGATTTGCAATAAAATATGTGTTTTTCAAAAAAATTGTTAATTTGGTCAAATTTTTAAAATCAACTTAAAAACATAACTATATGAAAACTGGAACAAAATACCTTTCCTCAGGTAAATTTCAATTCTCCAAAGTATTATTGGCGCTTGCAATCGGAATCCCGATTTTCTTAGCTTCAGGAACTTTATATGCTTGGCTGAACATCTTAAATCCTTACGTAATTATTGATGCGTTCTTAATTTTTGCAGTAGCCTATGGTCTCAAGGAAGCTATCTCATTTATTTCAACATTTAGTCAGAGCCGCAACTTGATACTTAATATTATAATTGGTCTAATACTTGGCTTCATTGCATGGTACGCCGCATGGTGTTTTAACGCTAGCAAATATTCCCAAATTCAATTTTTTAATGCACTAGTCGATCCTGTTTACATGAAAGAATTTATTATCGATTACTCTAAACACCAAGTAATTGAATACAGCAAGGGAGCAGGAGGATCCATTAAAATATCTGGTATCGTTCTTTACATATTATATGCGTTTGAATTTGTATTTTTTATGGCTCCAGCTTTTCAGGTAAGCAAGCCGTCTTATTACAATGAAGAATTGAAAACTTTTTACCGGGAAACAATACTTTTCGCAGTCGAAGATGAATTATTCAAGCAAGGTTTTAATTCCTCAGAAAAGGGGAAATATCCTTTTTTGAAAGATGTAACTCTTTATCCAACGATGGATTCAGTTCCTTTGATAAATAGAGAAAACGTAGTCAGACTCAAATTACAAAACCTCAAACAAACCAAAGATCACGGGATTCTCACTATGGAACGAGGTTCCATCAAAAATAATAGAAAAAGAGGGTGTGAACTTAAGCGTATTCGTAAAATTGTTAAAGATATCTATGTCGATGAAATCACACTTGATAGTATATTGCGAATAGATTAAATTTCAAAATTTTCTATAACTACAAAAGGCTGCTCAAATCATTGAGGGCACTGAAAAACTATAATTAAGATTAAAATGTGAGTAAATATGGGTGAAAGACTTTGGTTTTTCACCCATTTTTTGTTATCTTTATTTACGTAAATTATCATAGAAATGCTTGTATTACAGCAACAATTGCAGTTTAGTGAA
>CANHQP010000046.1 GCA_947462925.1 Flavobacteriia bacterium
ACTCCAAGAAATAAAAGAAGAATGAAGCACTATCTGCTTATCAATATACCAACAGGTTACTTAGCCACGAAACTGCTTTCATTCTTCCCACTTTTTACATTACAATAATATAACATTACAAACATAGGAGCCACGAAGTGAAAAGGAACAAAAGATTTTAGTGGTGCGGATAATTATTCAATAATCATTTTACCCCAGACAGAAGGGTTTGTATGAAATCCTTCTTTGTCTGAGCTATTCCAGCGTTGTTGCTCACTTCTGAGTTCATTAGAGCCACTTAAATCAACTGCAATTTCAAAACCTAAGTTCATTCCTGACACCAAAGATGTTTTGTATAAATCTTTGAATGGAATCGCCATTTCAACAGAATAACCATTGCTGGTTTCCTTGATTTGATAAGCAACCACCTTTAAGATTTCTTCATTCTTCCAATTCCAAACGTAGGGATTTACGCCACAATTAATTCCAAGATGGTTGTCGCTCATTAATAAAAACTTGCGTTTTTCACTGCTACTTTGATTGGTTGCAAAGGCAATTTCAATCGCGTCACCGTTCCATAAATTACTACCTGTTTGTTTATTGACTCTTGGCGTAGAATCGGCAATTTGAAAAGCCATAAACAAACTGTCATTTTTTTGCATCACAGCAAATTTTTGATTTTCACCGAAAGTGCTAAACGGTTGTTTCCACTCGCTTAAATCGCCATCGATTTGAATCTTTTGTTTTGCATTTAATGCAGTAGTTTCCAACTTCAATTTGCCTGAAAAAGGCACAATTTTGATGGCATTGATTTCAAATTCTCCTTCGGCAAAAAACTGGATTATCAATTGTTTCATGCTAGACATTTCAAAATCATTTTCCTCAAAGGGAAACAACGAAAATGGAATCGTTACTTTAGTCCAAGCTTGTGTGATTTCTTTGTTTTGCACAAAGTTCTTCGAAAATCCAAGCCAAGACTGCTTGCCTGTATAATCTTCAAAGCCAAAAGCCAAAGGCAAATTTTTCAGGTTTTTTCCTGTTGAACGAACTTCTAATTCCAACGCAATTGTATCGGTCAATCCGCCCATGTCTTTCGCTGTCCAGAAATCCCAACCAAAACCTAAACCAACCCAATCACACCCGTCTTGATCTTTGTTCCATTTGACATTCAAAAACTTGTTATCCGTATCTTCTTTCAACTTCACATTGATGCAAGAAGTGTTTTTGGAAAACCATACCTCATCAGACATATCATTGCTGAAAATATCCAATTGATTGAATCCGCGAATCGAAAATCCACCCGCATCTGCAGTTTCGTCATACAAGCCGATTCTTTTGAAACCGCGGTTGTCGATTACATCAACTTGATCTAATTTTTGGATTTTCAAAGTATCCTTTTGCGCTGCAATTTGAAAGATGGACAAACAAATTGAAGCAATAGAAAGCGCTTTTATCATCATGGATTCAATGGTCCGTTTTCAGTGAAAATAATGTAATCCAATTTAGATTTAGCAAAACCTGAAACTGGATTTGCCAAGTGCAACATGTTGATTTGATTGATTTTGTCAGAATTATGTTGTCCGTTTCCATTGGCTGTTGCAGGACTTCCATTCACCAAACAAGGAATGTCGCTGTATTTGATAGAAACTAATTTCCAACCAACCCAATCAATTGTAATTTGGTGAGAATATAAATCTTCTGTCGCTGAATCAAAAGTACCGTTGGCATCTTCATCTTCTTGAAATTGGAATAGTACCAAACTGTTTGTCAATCCAACTTCGCCATAAACCATCACATTGAAATACAAATTATTTGGATTTGACGTCAATGGAAGCACTGTCGCGCCACTGTAAGCTGTTGCTTTGAAATTAATCAATCCAACTAACCAATCCCAATCCACAGTTCCAGCCATATTATAATAAGCGTTTCCTTCTGGTGCAGTAACATCCGATTTGATTTGAAAATCCATATCGGCTCCAGATTGAATGAAAGAAGTCCATCCAGGATTGAATCCAGTTTCAAAATCAGTGATCAAAAAACCTTCATTTACTTTTGGATTAATGACTTTCACATCTGTGATCAAAGTATCAGGCAAACCAGGAAAAGTAAGTTCTACTTTGCAGATTTCAGTTTTAAAAAGTGGCAAATTAGTTGTTGAACCATTCCAAAGTGTTTGACTCGCATCAATGATTTTACTGGTTCCAGTCATGATTTTTTCTGCGCCACTCGTCATTCCGACAACGCGCAATTTCCATGGTGTCGTTTTCGCAATTTCAGCAGTGAAGAAAACGGTTTCTCCCGCAGCAAAATCAACAGAATCTTTGCTTGACTCTAATCCATTGATGACACTGAAAGCTCCATTTAAATCCTCCAAAGATGGACCATCAATTTTGTTTATTTCCTCCTTGCGACAAGAAGTGATTAAACTGAAACCTACTATTGAAATGATAAATATCTTTTTCATACGATTAAAATTTCATAACATAAAACAACATCAATTGTTTGATATTGTATGGGTTTAAAGTATTAAAATTGTTTTTGTTTTGCTCATACAAACAAGCCAAGTAAACATCTTTCGAAAAGTTGAATTTCAAACCTGCAGAAATGTTGAGTTCTTGTCCATCTACAAAGTACGGATTAAAATTGATGATTTCTCCTTTATCATTTCTAACTGGCAACAATTCATTTCCAACACTTGAGAACATAAATGCGTTACCGAGAATCGACAAATCTTTCACAATTTCCAATTCCACGCCTACATTCATTGTGGTGGATTTCAAGCTGATTTGCTCAAACAATAAATCACTTTCACGCTGTGTATTTTGGTAAGCGACACCCACATTGATGATCTGCTTCAATTTCCATTTCAACAAATTTGAAACATCAAAAACCAAGTTTCCTTTCAGGTAATCGAATGATTTTAAATTCAATGTTCCTTGTCCTCTGATTTCGCTCAACTTGTAATAAGTTGCAGAAACAGCTACAATCTTCTTTTTGTCTTCATAAGAAAGCGTTGAATAAATTCCTTTTCGGTTGAAAGTGGCAGTTCCGTACGGCAATGCGTTGTTGATAGAAGGATTGTACGCCATGATTCCAGTATTGATTGAACTGGTATACAAAGTTGGATCATTGTATAAATCGTACATCGACAAAGGCCTAACAATTTGCGCGTTGGTATAACGGTCGTAATAATTGTTCACTTGATTGTAATCAACTCTTTTAGATTGTGCACCAGCGCTTCTAAAATCGGCACCGTTGTCCATGTAACCCAAATTGAATTTAATGCCCAATTTTTTCGCTTCCACATTCAATTTTGCATTGACGAAATAATCTGACAATTTTCCTTCATTGTCTTGAGATGAAAAACTGTTAGAAAACCCAGTTTCACCATCAATTCCAAATTTGATTTTATCGAATTCCATACCAGATACAAATGTTCCTGTTGAAACGCTGTTTCTATAGGCATCGTTGGAAGCTGCAGTTTGTTTCAAATCAAAAACACTGACGTGATTCCCTCCTATCGTGAAATATTTACTTTGCACAATCGTGATATTTCCCCCTCCGTAAAATCTTTCCAAAATATTGGTCATGTTCGTTGGATTCATTCTCGTGATAAATCCGTTGAATTTCATTTCTTGAATCACTTTTGGAAATTTCAATGCAAAATCAGCAGCAGCACCTTGTTGACGCCAAGTATTATTTTTGTAGAATGTTTCGTAATTTACAATGTCCTCTTTGATTTTAAGAGATGCCGTTGATTGAACCAACATATCCGCATTGTGATTGTAAAAAGTATAAGGCGATAATTTGTAATCAATGTTTCCTATTTGATATCTTAAGACATTGGCTGCAACACCTTTGACATACAATTGTCGAACGTCAAAATTGACGCCACTTCCCCAAAAACCACCGAAATCATTTTTGATACGAACCATTCCCAAAATCTCGGTTGTTGCATTTGGATTGATTTTAAAACCTAAATCAAGCAAGGCATATCCACCAGTCATTTTTCTTGCAGTAACGGTGTCTTCTACATCTGTTTTGGATGTAAAATCAGAATGTGACAACAAAGAACGAGCGCCACCGACAAATTGTACTTTCTTTCCTTCTTGCGCAAAAGCTGAAAAACTACTTAAAAGCAATGTTATATATATTGTAAATCTCATGATTAAAAGAATATTTTTAGTTCAACAGTAGTTTCTGTACCTGCATATTTGTCCAATGAATAATTGGCATCATTGTATTTAAACCAACGCTGGCGGACATACAAACCGGTGTTTTTGGCCAATTGAAAATCCAGTCCGATGGCGTAGCTCAATCCAGTTTGATTTTTTGGAAGATTAGAAACAGCATCTAATTGCGTTTGCGTATTGGCAATCATTCTGTCGTATCCAAAGTAATTTGAAATCACCAATTTTGGGAATAACAGATAGTAAACCTCCAATTGATTATTATAGCTCTGTAAATAAGCTTTTTTAGAATATCTTGGAAGTGCTGAAAAATCACTTTGAACGGTGTGAAATCCACCCAAATAGAAGAACATCAATTCACGGTTGAACAATTTGAAATTGGTTTTATAACTCACTTCCACAGAATTGAAACCTTTTGCAGCGATAGAATCCGTGATTTGCAAAGTTTCATAAACACCTCGATAGATTTTACTGATATTATTGTAAGGACCAACATTTGCTGGAAATCCCCATCTCCAAAATCTTGACATCGCCAAATTGTTGGCTGTATGTCCGTAAGTGATTTTGTCTGAAAGTGCGATAATTTCTTTCGCTGCACTGTATCCAATCGCGATTTTTTGGTGTTTGAATGGCATTTCCAAATTCAAAATCAATCCGCGACGGTTGTTGGTCAATTGTCCGATTGAAACCAAAGAACTCGCAAATGGAATCAATGAAGGTTGACTTCCTGGCGTTTCCGTATTGTTGAGTGCGCTGTTGTATTCCATGATGGAGGAATTCCAGAAAACACCATTGTTGTTGATGACATAAGGGCTGATTTGGTAGTATCTAACTTCCAAAGGAAAGTAGGTCGCTTTTTTCGAAAATTGAATTTTGATATCAAACGCTTCACCCCATTTCGCTTTGTAAGTTGGACTGTGGTAATTGCCACTTCCAATTTCACCCAAAAGCGTTATTTCTTTGATTTTGAAATTGAATTCAGAAGTAATCAATTCATAACCCAAGACATTTTTTGTCAAACTATCAGAATATGTTTTGCTAGCAATGACATTGGCACTAATGAAATTTGAACCAAAATTCTTTTTGATTTTTCCAGCAGTCATTGAATTTGGCAGTGGCAAAGCACCTCCGTTAAATTGAGATTTTCCATGCATGAACGCAAATGAAAAATCTTTCGGCAAACGCGCACCTTCCAAAATGAAACCTTGAAAAGCTTGTTGTCCCCAACGAATGTCTTGATTCAAAGCGCCATCTGTGTAAAAGCGTTTGTATCTTTCCAACACAGAACTTGTATTTGGATCCCACGGATTTCTTTCAAACAAACTGAACCGATTGTAACCAATGTTAGTCGCAAATGTCATCGGACTCAATGAATACCAATGAATTCCGCCTGTTTTTACAGAAAACATTCCGTATTTAGTAGAATGCGTTCCAGTTAAATTAATCCCTAAATTTAATCCTTTGACATAATTTTTATCAGAACCTGTCATGGGATTCCAAAGGTAAAAATCAGTGCTGATTGATGTGTTTTTAGATGGTCTCAACGCCAAATTCAACAACAATTCTGGAATGTTACTGTCATCACCAAGAAACACGCGTTTGTTGACGCCTTGAAATTCTGGGTATTGTGTTTCCATGCTTGAATAGCAAGCCAAAAAACGATAATAACCAGAAACGGAAATGTTGTCCAGCGCTTTTGGTGCTTTTTTCGGGAAAAGACCTACTCCAGATTCACTTTGCGATGTATCTGCAGGAGTTTGTGTCAATCCAAAAAAGCTTTGAAATGCAAAACCGACAACAAGTGAAGCGATATGTAGCTTTTTATTCTTCATCAAATGATTTTAAATCTTGCTTTTTAAATTGAATTGATTTCGCGTTAGCGCTGCTGTTTGCATCGTATTGAACGTAAAAAGGAACATTGAGATATGCGACTTTTTTTCCATCACTCACCGTTACAAACAAGCGATATCTGCCTTCAGCGTTTGGCGCAACAAGTTGAACTATTGAACTGTTTTTTCCTTTCAGTTTTCCCGGAATCATCGTTGGTTTTGCCTCAGCATCACCACCAGATTTCAAATCAGTACTTTCAGGATACAATTCCCATTCGTAAGATAATTTATCTTGATTCAAATCTTTGGCAAAAACTTCAAATTCATACTTTTCTTTTGAATTTAAAATCACATTTTTGACCGAATTTTGACCGTTAAAATGAATTGAATCCACTGAAGGACTTCTATTTTCAGGATATTTTCCAGTGAAATCAAACTCCAATGCGTCGATGGCTTCTGTTGGCATTCCTGCTTCATTGAATAAGCCGTACCAAGTATGCGTATATTCTTGTTTCTGTCCCCACAAAAAGGCGAAAGAGCCAATACATTGTTTTCCTTGACCTGCGATGCATTTTTGATACCTGTCTAAATAAACTTTCGCTTTTTCTGTACTTGTTTGTTCAATCGAAGTTCCCCATTTGGTTTTGGGTGATTCCCAATGTCCGTTTGGACCCCATTCAGTGATCATGTATGGCCCTTGATAATTTCCGTCTTTCAACACTTTTTCAACGCCTTCAATGTCGCCGTAAGTATTGATTCCATAAATATCGACAGCCGTTAAAACTTCTTTGACAAATTTCAATTTTTCAGGATTTGTACCAGCTGTAACAGTTGAAGTGGGATGATTTGGATCTTCCTCTTTTACCATTTTAGCAATGTCGTTTACCGCAGCCCAAACTTTGGTATTGCTGTATTCCAGCTCATACTCATTTCCAACGCCCCAAAGCAACAATGCAGGATGATTTTTGTATTTTCTAACTGCCAAACGAAAAGACTCTAGTTGCGCAGCGATTTTTTCTTGATTGTCATAATCAAAGCCATGTCGCTCGTGCTGAACCCATAAGCCCAACATCACTTTCATGTTCATCTTTTGTGCGGCATCTAGAATTTCTTGTGCGTTTTCAATTCCCCAAGTTCTAATGGTATTACCACCGCAAGATTTCAAAACATCCAAATGAACGGTACCTCCACCCCCTTTGATGTAGTAGTTTTCGTTGTTGACTTTCAATTGCCATTGACCAGCATCGTCTGAAACGATTGTGACTTTGTTTACTTGTGCAAAAAGGATTGCAGTGTAACCAACGATAAATTGAAACGAGATGAAAATTAAAATCTTATGCATTCAATTATTTGTTATGGTAATTTGTACAATATTAAATTTTATTTTTAAATTGCGCAACAAATTGATAAGAAATGTTAATTTATTTAACAATCAAAGTTAAGAAAAGTTTGAATTGCCAATGATTATTGGATTTATTCTAAATATTTAAAATAGAAGCTAATAGAAAAACGCAACCCTATGTCACAAGCAGATAATCAAAAAACAAATTACGGTGCACTTGCAACCCTTTCAACGGTTTTTTTCTTTTGGGGATTTATCGCCGCAGGAAACAGTGTATTCATTCCTTTTTGTAAGAATTACTTTCATTTAGACCAGTTTCAAAGTCAGCTAATTGATTTTTCTTTTTACATCGCTTATTACACTGGAGCGCTGGGAATTTTCATTTTCAGTACCACCGTTTCCAAAGACATTGTGGGCACTTGGGGTTACAAGAAAAGTATCGTTTATGGGTTGTTGTTTTCCGCATTTGGAGCAGCGATTATGATTGTATCCGTTTATTTCAATGTATTTGTCGGCATGTTGCTCGGCCTTTTCATCGTTGCATTGGGATTTTCATTGCAACAAACTTCTGCCAATCCATTCATGATTATGCTCGGAGACGAAGCAACGGGCGGAAACAGAATCAGTTTGGGAGGTGGAATCAATAGTTTGGGCACGACAATCGGACCATTGATTGTTGCTTTGGCGCTTTTCGGAACGGCTTCAGCAATCAGCGACGACATGATTAAATCGCTTCCTTTGACCAAAGTCATTATTCTCTATGCCTTTGTAGGAATTTTATTTGTCGGAGTTGCGGCACTTTTTGGATTGTCTAAAAAAGTTCCTGCAGGAAAAATCACGCCGATTTTGGAAGAAAATTCTACCATGATTGAAGGTGTAAAGCCCAAAAAAGCAATGTACACTTTGTTGATCATCACACTTTTATTGGCAGCTTGTTTTGCACCAGTTTTCAATAGTTATAGAACCAAGGAAGCTAAAAATTTGGTAATTTACGAAGGTTGGTTAGACGAAATTCATAAAACCAAAGAACAAATTAATTTTAATCCAATTAAACTCAAAGAAATCAACCAAGACGAGGCAGACATTCAATCCAAATTGGAAGCGACTAAAATGCCTTTGGAAAAAAACAGACTTTACTGGCTTTCAGGTGGATTATTGGTGGTTGTTGCAGGACTTTTATTTGCATTTGCAAAAGGGAAAAAACAAAAAGCAGGTTGGGGCGCGATGCAATATCCGCAGTTGACTTTGGGAATGCTGGCCATTTTCGCTTACGTTGGAGTGGAAGTAGCGATCGGAAGTAATTTAGGCGAACTCTTGAAACAAAAAGAATTTGGTGGTTATGGTTCTTCTGAAATTGCCCCCTTTATCGCCATGTTTTGGGGAAGTTTGATGATTGGTCGCTGGGCTGGAGCCATCAATGCTTTCAATTTTTCTGAGCAAACCAAACAGATTTTGAAAGTAATCGTTCCTTTGGTCGCTTTTGGTTTGGTACTTGGATTTACCAAATTGGCGGGCTATAACATTGATAAATTATACATGTACACAGGCTGCGTTGTTTTTCAAATAGTTGCTTCTTTCTTAACGAAAGACAAACCAGCATTGACCTTAGGCGTTTTTGGATTTTTGGGAATCGCAGCGATTATCGTAGGAATGATGACTACTGGATTGACCGCAGTTTATGCATTTTTGAGTTGTGGTTTATTTTGTTCCATCATGTGGCCATCGATTTTCTCACTTTCCTTGGCAGGTTTGGGCGGACATCAATCTCAAGGCTCATCCTTTTTGGTCATGATGATTTTAGGCGGTGCGATTTTGCCTCCAATTCAAGGAAAATTAGCAGACATTATTGGCATTCAATTTTCTTTCGTGATTGGTGCAGTTTGTTTTGCTTACTTGGTGATTTTTGCTTTTTCAGCGAGAAGAATTTTGAAAAAACAAGGTGTTTCGTTGGATGAAAACGCGATTGCTACGCATTGATTATCTTTGCGTTTGAACGAATGTTTGTGTAATAAAAAAGCCTCCGAAGAGGCTTTTGTTGTTGATTATTTTACAAATTGCATATTTTCATTTTCTTTCAAATTATACGCTTGTTTTACCGCATCATAGTTTTCAAAATCTAAATTTGGATTTTGCGCTAAACCAGATGCTGCGATTACAACAATTTTAAATTCTTGATTACCAGGATTGGTTGGCTGCGTTAAATCTGAGTCAGTCCAAAAGATTTTAACTCCACCAGGAAATGATGCTACTTCTAAGCTTGTAGAATAACTTGCTGATTGAAATATAGTTAGTGGTAGTTGACTATATGCTTGACCATTTTTCAAATATACTAAAACAGCACCTTTATCAATAATATCTTGCGTAATCGCTGGATAAGTAAATGTATTTGACCAGCTCGGGCTATTGAAAACCCAATTTGAAGATGATATTGTTGATGAAACAACGTTGGCATTACCATTTGCACCTGCGGGACCAGTTGGACCTTCTTTTGTGCAACCTACAATTGAAATTAATGCGATTCCAAAGATTATTAGACTGTTTTTTTTCATGATTCTATTATTAAAAATTTACCTACTCTGAATGCTTTTCTGGTTTTTCAGTTTTTAATTGGTGTCAAATTAAAGTTCCTGCCATATTTTCCTTAACTTCATATTGATAGTTTCTTGTTTCAATTCCCTGCAGCTATAAAAGAAAAAGGCAAGTAATCAATAACATTCATAAGTGTTCCACCTGTGTAATTTAGCGTGTGTACAGTAAATCCATTTGTTGTTATGCCAGATACTTTTACTATTTGCATTTCATATAAATAAGTTCCATTTGAAAGAAACACAGTGGCGTTAACAGTTGGAGTTACAGTATAAGGTGTGGTAAATGTTACGGAATAATTTCCTGTATTTACTCTGGTTACTGTGAAACCTGAACCATTAAGAATTGAGGGGGCGAATCCAGCGGAAGTGGTTCCTGCTACAATGCGGCTAACACCTGATCCAGAAGGGCTTTGCCAAGTTGCATTTCCGGTAGCGTCTGAAGTTAAAACTTTGCCTGCTCCTTGAGATCCATTTGTAATTTTTAATGAACCATTCAAGTCTAGAGTTGCAGCAGGGGTGCTCGTTCCTATGCCAACTCGACCAACGTTTGCAACATTAGCTAGCCTCATTATTTCAACGGCATCATCATTTGTTGAAAAACTAATTGATCCATCATTTGCTGCAGTACCTCTATGAAATCTAATCAAAGAGCTGTTAGTAAAACTTGAATTTCCGTAAACCATTCCAAATTTTAATACAGCATCGTCTGAGTTGTTTGTTGAGACCCCTTTCAATGAAACTAAACGAAATCCACCTTCAAATATTGAATTTCCCAAATCAGAAACTATTGTGTTAGGGGCGTTAACAGAATTTCTTACTGTTAATGGTGCAAGTGGATTTATTAAGCCAATTCCCAAATTGCCAGCAGATGTCAAACGTAATCTTTCAATATTATTTGTTCTAACTACCAAATCCTGCGCATCTGTTGTTCCAATAAAGTTTGAACTGGAAGTTGTACCCGTATTACCCGTTAAAGCCCATGCGTTTTGCGAACCCGGTGTACCCTGTATTCCTTGAGCTCCAGTCGCTCCTGCGGTTCCATTGCAAATGTATTTTGTCAATGTTGCGTTAATTTCCGCAACATCAAGCACACTATTGCTGTTTACGTCTAAACCGTATTCTACCTTTATACCTCCTGTTGCACAGTTTGCACCTGCAACTTCTGTAGTCGTTTTCGCGAGTGTATTTTTACCTGCGGCACCAGTTGCTCCCGCGGCACCCGCAGTTCCCGCCACTCCTTGAATTCCTTGAGCACCAGTTGCGCCTGTTAAACCTGTTGGCCCAGTTGCGCCCGTTGCACCAGCAGTTCCATTACAAATATATTTGGTCAATGTTGAATTAATTTCAGAAACATCAAGCACACTATTGCTGTTAACGTCTAAACCGTATTCTACTTTCACACCACCAGTTGCACAGTTTGCGCCTGCAACTTCTATAGTTGTTTTGGCAAGTGTGTTTTTGCCTGCTGGACCTATTGCTCCCGCCGCACCCGCAGTTCCGGCTACTCCTTGAATTCCTTGAGCACCAGTTGCGCCTGTTAATCCTGTTAACCCTTGTGCGCCAGCAGTTCCATTGCAAATGTATTTGGTCAATATTACATTAATTTCAGTCACATCGAGTATGTTGTTGCTATTAGCGTCTAAGCCATATTCCACTTTGACACCACCCGTTGCACAGTTTGCACCAGCAGTTTGAGTGGTCGTTTTTGCGAGTGTATTTTTACCTGCAGAACCTGTTGCGCCAGCAACTCCTTGAATTCCTTGAGCACCCGCTGGTCCTGTTGCGCCCGTTGCACCGGCAGTTCCATTACAAATGTATTTGGTCAATGATGCATTAATTTCTGTAGCATCAAGTACATTGTTGCTGTTTACATCCAAACCATATTCTACTTTTACACCGCCCGTTGCGCAGTTTGCACCTGCAACTTCGGTAGTCGTTTTAGCAAGGGTGTTTCTACCAGCCGCTCCTGTTGCTCCTGTGGTTCCGGCTGCACCTTGTATTCCTTGAGGTCCAGTTGCTCCTGTTAAACCTGCTGGTCCAGCCACTCCTTGAATACCTTGTGGTCCAGTTGCGCCTGTCAAACCTGTAGCGCCCGTTGCACCCGTGGTTCCATTGCAAATATATTTTGTTAGAGAAACGTTTATTTCAGTTGCATCCAAAATATTGTTGCTGTTTACATCCAGTCCATATTCTACTTTCACACCACCTGTTGCGCAGTTTGTACCCGCAGTTTCGGTAGTTGTTTTAGCAAGTGTGTTTTTACCTGCAGCGCCAGTTGCTCCCGTAGCTCCAGCCACACCTTGAATTCCTTGTACTCCTGTTGCACCAGTGGCCCCGGCAATACCTTGTATTCCTTGAGCTCCAGTTGCACCAGTCAAACCTGTTGGTCCCTGAGCGCCCGTTGCACCTGCGGTTCCATTACAAATGTATTTGGTCAATGTTGCATTAATTTCTGTAGCATCAAGCACATTGTTGCTGTTAGCGTCTAACCCATATTCTACTTTCACACCGCCAGTTGCGCAATTTGCACCTGCAACTTCGGTAGTCGTTTTAGCAAGGGTGTTTTTACCTGAAGTACCAGGTGCTCCCGCCACACCTTGAATTCCTTGCGATCCTGCAGCACCCGTTAACCCAGTTGGTCCTTGTGCTCCAGTCGCACCTGCAGTGCCATTACAAATGTATTTGGTCAAAGTAGCGTTAATTTCAGTTGCATCTAGCAGGTTGTTACTGTTTACATCTAAACCATATTCTACTTTTATACCTCCTGTTGCACAGTTTGCGCCCGCAGTTTCGGTAGTGGTTTTAGCTAGAGTGTTTTTACCTGCGGCACCAACCAAACCCTGAACTCCTTGGGGTCCAGTTAAACCAGTCGCTCCTGCTGCACCCTGCAGTCCTTGAGGTCCAGTAGCACCAGTTAATCCTATTGGTCCTTGTGAACCAGTAGCACCGTTGTTACCATTGCAAATGTATTTTGTCAGAGAAACATTTATTTCTGATACGTCTAAAATATTGTTGCCGTTCACATCTAGTCCATACTCCACTTTTATACCTCCCGTGGTGCAGTTTGTTCCTGCTGTTTCAGTCGTTGTTTTGGCGAGTGTATTTTGTCCGTTTGCACCATTTGCCCCTTGCAAACCGATAGGGCCTTGAATTCCCTGCGGTCCAGTCAATCCGCTCAAAACAGGAGATGTATAGGTTGTTCCATTCAAATACGTAATAGTAATTGTACCGTCACCATTATCAGAAATTTCCGTGATTCCATTTCCTGCGTTTTCAGCATAACTTGATTCTTTACTGTAAAGTGAATAAGGTACACTCCACAATTGTTGTGTTGACATAAGCTTAAAATCAGTGCCAGCTTTTTTATCTAATTCTACTTTTAAAAAGTAGATGTCTGCTCCCCAGTCAATTGCTGGAAAAACACTCGTTCCATTGGAGTTTCCTTTTCCAATAATCAATGAAAACATTCCAAATTCATCTGTTTGCACTTGGTGTATTTCTTTGTACACCGCTGTTCCTGAGACAGAAGATTGCAAGAGACTAAATTGGACAGAAATGTTTTGCTTGGTTAAAAGTTGTCCTGATATGTTTGTTCCTGGTTGGCTATCACTTCCATCCATGTAAACCACAGCTTGATAGTTGATTCCTTGGGGTGGTGCTTGCGCCAAAAGGTTTAATGTACTAGCAAATAAAATGGTGCAGAAGATAATTAACTGTTTCATAAGTTTCTGGTTTTATAGTTTGAAAGAAATACCAATTGCTCCAGTATTTCCGATATTTCTTGTTTTTTCATTTTGGTCTTTCTCAATGTTATTCAATCCAAAATTGAATCGGTATTCAAAATTGAGAAAAAGTCTTTCGGTCACTTTGTATGCTCCATTTAGTAAAAAAGCAGAAGTAATATTGTATCGCTCCAATGAGTTTTCACGAATGATATTGTAATTAGTTAATCCAATCGCTTGATTTCCTTTCACAAGGTAATCGACACTAAAAAACGCACCCGTTGACATAGCAAAATTTGCACTGTCTCTACCAAGGATTTTTACCAAATAAGCGCAACCAGCGCCAACATAATCAAGTTTCCAATTTAATGGTGTTTCATTAAAAGTAGATTTTGCACCAGCTTGGTAAAAGTTAATTTCTGGTCGAAAAGATTGTTTTGGCGCAACTTTTATTACTAGACTTAATCCATAGAATTCTCCAAAAGCGTACTTCGTTGACTTGTTGGTTAAACCGTCTTTGAAAATAAAGTTTGTTGCGTTTTTTCCGTAAAAAAAGTTTAATCTCAAATCTTTTTGACTGAATATGAGTGAAGACCCAAATATTATGAGTGTTAGTAGTATTGCTTTCATTGTTTTAAGGAATTACGATAATTTTAAAAGAGGATGTTTTGCTGTCAGTACTTACTTTGAGATGATACAGGCCTTGCGCAGGGTTTAAAATTTTAACCGGAACCAAAGTGTTGCCAATAGCAGAATTGAATTCGATTAATTTTCCACTTTGATCAAAAAGTTGATAATTAAACTTGGTATCATTCTCCACATTTACTTGAAAAGCAAATTCACCTTGGTTGGGATTGGGAAATAAATGAACGTCCAACTCATTACTCTCACCGGTAAAAGTTAATGGTTGAAGAAATCCTTGTCTTAAGCCTGTGCCATCATTCTTTTCGTTTGTAACAATGGCAGGCTGACCAATTGATTGTTGAATTCTGACTCCATCATTGGAAGCTAAAGAGCCTTGTGAGCCAATGGTTTGACGGTTTAGTGTTTGGGCATCAAGAGTAGAAAAACCCATTAATGTAGCTGTAAAAACAATTGCATTTCGCATATTTTAGACTTAAATTCACTCCAAATCTAAAAACATAAAACACACCAAATCAATCAATTTAGCTTTCGGCTCAATCGCTGATTAAACGTTTCAATTCTTTATTATTCGTTCAGCGGCAAAAAAATAGATACAATAAAAACTTGATTATCAATTGTTGATTTTATAGAAGCGTTTGCATCATACAATGCCAATCGCTTTTGAATAATTTCAGTTGATTTGGATTGAAATGAGTGGTTTTTGGTTATCTCCAAATTAATTTCATTTTTGATTTCAATTCGAAGCATATTTTCTTCTTGAACAATAGAAAAGTAAATTTGCATTGCGCCCAAATCGCTCCTTAAACCGTAAATGATGGCATTTTCAATCAAGGGTTGAATTAACAAGGGTGGAATCAGTATTTCATCGTCGCAATTTATATCTTGCTCAACGTTAATGCTGTCTTGAAAACGCTGGTTTTCTATCGAGATATATAAGTTAAGAAATTCCAATTCTTCTTCCATAGTGATTGATTTTAAGCTAGAAAAATCAAGTACTTTGCGAATCAAGACGCTGAACTGATTCAAAAATAGCAATGCTTTCTCTTCATCGATATTCAAGATGAATTTTTGAACAGAATTTAACGCATTAAATACAAAATGAGGATTCATTTGTGATTGTAACGCTTCCATTTGCAATTCATTGAATCTGTTATTGATCGTCAAACGTTCGATTTCTTTCTTCTTTGATTGCGTCACAAAAAATCTTGTCGAAAAGATTAATAAAGCAGAAAATAAAAGTAGGTAGATGGAAATTGCCACAATACTTAAATACCAAGGCGCTGGATTTTTGATGGTATATTTTTGTGCCCAAGAAATATTGCCAGATCTTTTGTCCGTGACCTTAAACTCAATTTCCGTATCTCCATAATCTAAATTTTGCAAATAGATTTTCCCGCTTTGATCTATTTCAATCCATTCATTTTGATTGATGCGATAATATCCTTTCAGAACCTCCGTATTTAACTCGTTGAATGACAAAAACTGTAAGGTTACAGATTGGTTTTTTGCATAAAACAGATTTGAAGTATTAAAGACTGGATCATTCTTTTTCGTAAATTGATTGGTGACATTGAACACGATTTTTTTGTCAATTTCGTTTTGAAGTTTTGCTAATTCAAGTCGGATAATTGATTTCGGAGAATAAACAGCAAGGTTGTCTCCATTCAAATTTACACGATGAAAAATATCTACACCATTTTGGTATTCATTGTAACTTTTAAGTGTCTTTCCATCCCAAATAAAAATTCTTTTGGCATTGATAAAAACGAGGTATTTGTCGTTTCCTTTGAGGTCAATTATAGACTCATAATAAAACTGCGATTTTTTAATGGTTTTTATCAAGCTAAAATTTTGTTTACTATCATAAAATAATAGTTCGCCGTTCACTGTAGAAATAACTAAATACTTTTTTTGAAAGGAAGTACATCTGTAAATATCCGAATTTAAGCCTTTCAGTTTAATCGGGTGCAAGGCATTTTGATTGTAAGAAAAAACTCCTTGATTTTCTGTGATAATGATTGTTTTCTGTCCAAACCTTTCTATTCCTGATAAGTGTTTTAACACAAACTTATCTTGTCGAAAGCAGTCAAAGATTACTTCTTGCTTCGGGGTGTTTTTTAGAGCAATTAAACTTAGTCTATATTGATCAAAAACAAATTCTCCGTCTTTAGTAAAATTGATATTTGATGCTGGTATTGGAATAAAATCTTCTAAAATAAATTGTTTATTTATGATAAAAAATCCAATTTTACTTAGTACAACCCACTTATCATTGACAAATTTCAAATCATCTAATTGAAAGCCATTGAATGTTGCTTCTGTCCAATGATTCACCTTTGTGTTTATGATTGTGTTTGATGGTTTTGCTTGTCGCCTATTTGCAAAATTTCTTAGTTCTGTGATAGTAATTTGCTTTCGAACTGAATTGCTTGCATCATGGTAGAAAAGCCCTCCTTCAGTTAATGCTACAATTCCATCTTTTGTTGGATAGCTTGAAATGATGGGTTTTTCAGATTGTTCTTTTTTTACATTTAGAAATTTAGAATATAAAGCTGCATTTACAATATAAACGCCAAAACCTGTCCCAAAATAAATCTCATTATTTTCTTGGTCATAAAATAATTCTTGTCCTGGGATATTGTCTGGTAAAATCAATTCCTCATCGAATTTTGAATTCAGTTTTATCAGCCCATGTATTCCATAATTTATATTGTAGGAACCTCCAAAAATGTTGTTGTTTTTGTCGGAAACAAAAATTGCCGGCCTCCTAGAAGATATTGTTTTTAAAGGTGTTTGATCTTGTTTTCCAAGAAAATTTTTTGCGTTATACAATTTCGATTCTGGATCAAAAGTGAGAATTAAGTTATTGTTTGTACAAGTAGATCCGTACAGAAAATCTCCTATGTAGATGTTTTTAAAAATAACATCATTTTTCTGTACAGTTATTTCATTAATTCCACGTAGAACACTTGTTGCATAGACCTTGTTGTTGTGCGTGAAAAAATCGACAGTCCAATACGACATCATTGTATCAGACTTTATTTTGTTTGTCAATGGCTTAAATTTCCCTTCGGGAGAAACCACGGTTATCCCATCATTTTGCGCTAAATAAATATGATTTTCATGTTCGAAAAATGCCAGAACGGAGCCGTTATTTTTTGCTTTTTGTTCGTTGGAATAAGACGTGATTTTACCATCTTTTATTTTAACCAAAAACTGTTTAATCCCAAAACTAACCCACAAAGATCCGTCTGAACTTGCAAAAACTGACAAAACACCTTCGTCTGGTAAACCTCGAAATTGTTGAATTTTACCATTATTTATGTAGCACAATCCTTTTTCTGTTCCAATCCAAATTACACCATTCTTGTCTTTGGTAATCCCGGTGATTGTAGATGATGGCAAACCATCTTTAGTTGAAATATATTTGTAAGAGTAATTCTGTGTGTAAGCTGTGTTACAAAGAATCAATAACACCAGATTGAATGATGCGTAAAAAATCTTCTGCCTTGCGTTTTGAAACTGTGAGACAAATGTTATTTTGCAGGTAGACAAGATTTCCATCAATTCGCTTGTATTTTTTGATACTATTTAAATTTACCAAATGAGATTTATGTATCCTATAAAAAAGTTCTTTCGGCAAAATTTCTTCGTACGTTTTTAAAGTTTTAGGTGTTTGAAATGTTTCGCCGTCTAAAGTAAAAATTTTAGTGTAATTTCCATCACCTTCTAAATAGTTAATTCGAGAAAAAGGAATAAATGTATATTCATCACCTTTCAGAACAGCTAATTTATTAAATTTCAAATCAAGGTTATGGTTTTTTATCTCATGATAAATTGCTTGCAAATTACTAGAGTTCACCTTAAATTTTAAAGAGTCGATTGCTTTATTTACTGCCAATATTAAATCCGGAAAGTGAATCGGTTTAACTAAATAATCTATTGCATTTAACTTTAGTGCTTGAATCGCATGCTTCTCAAATGCTGTTGTAAAAATTACGGAATGTCTATCAGGGCTAAGAAATTTAAATAGCTCAAAACCAGAGCGTCCTTCTCCAAGCTGAATATCCAAGAAAATGAGTTGAATGTCATCTCTCTTAAATAATAATTCAACCGCATTTTCAATTGTAAAACAAACGCCAACGACTTCGATTTTGTCTTTGGTATATATTGATAGTAAGTCCGTAAGCACCTCTTGCGCTGTTGGTTCGTCTTCTACTATTATTGCTTTAAGCATGAAAATTAAAAAGTACAAAGTTATTTGAAAAAAACAATTATCACATCAAACTTATTAAGCGACATGATTTCTTATTTAACGAATCAAAATAGCCATATTCGGGAAAATCTTAAGTAATAGTCACAACCTTTTTCTTCTTCAACGCACTTTTCAAAGATTGGTAATCCAACCAATAAATCACTTTGATGGAAATGCTATTCAATGCGCCATTTTCAAAGGTTGAATTCAAATTTCGCATGTAGCTTTCCTGCACGCGTTTGTCGTTGGTAAAAATCGAATTTTTCCAAACCACATTGATTTCACTTCCTGGTTTGAAAACCCAACGGTAAACCATGTCTATCGTAAACGCATTGAAATTGGTGTTGTAAGCAGATTCTCCATTGACATCCAATCCGGTGAAAGTATTTCTCGTCAAATTTCCATTGTCCTGTAAATCATAGAAATAATTGTATTTAACGTTGGATCTGTAATGTCTCAATCGGAAAGTAAAGCCCATTCTTTTGGTAAAAGTATAGCGCAAATTAATCGTGTTGGTCACATTGGTTCTGTCTCGATTTCCAAAAAGAATTGCATTCGTCGTTTCTGCGGGAATACCGAAAGGCACTGCAAAACCTTGACTTCCTGTATTTAAAGTGTGTTCCAATTCATACACCAAGAAAATTTGATTGCTGATTCTCCAACGCGGCGAAATGCCATAGCCATATTCTTTCCAATTTTCGCTGTCAATCGAAGTCCAGAAAGCGTTGACATCTAGCGCAAATTTTTTCTGGTAATTGGTCGAAATCCAAGCGTTGAAATTGACTGATTTCGGTCGCGTGAAAAATTTACCCCAAACCCGAGGTTCGAAATAATCGTAATTGGGCGTGACATTCGCATCTACATTGAACCCCATGGCATGAAATTTTTTGGTATTCACAAAGCCGCTGAGAGAAACTGTTGTCGATACGTAAACATCTGGCTTATAGAGACGACTATATGAAACATTCAAGTTGGTTGTCATTCGATTGAGTCGCCAAAAAGGCTTGAAAATTCTATAACTAAACAACTGATTGAACACGCGACTGTTGTTGTTCATCAAAAATCCCAAGTCGTTTGGGTCATACGTATCTGATTCTTCGTAATAATTAGATGAAAAAATGAAGTTGCCCGTTTGCTTTCCCAAATTAATTCCACCCGTATGGCCAAATTGCTTTTTATTAGTGTAATATTTCCCCGAAACCGCGCCAAAAGCGCCCGCAAAATAGCGATTGTCCTTGGTGTTAAATTTACTATCAAAACCAGTAACATTGGCGTCATAAAATGAGCCTGAACGAGTTACATTCGTGTTGGTCAAAGTGATACTGCTGTTGTTCTTTAAGTTTTGATCTAACACCAACACATTGTAATTCGTAAGTGGAGAAACCAAAATTTCACGCGTTGAGCTGTCAGTTAAATTGAAAGCTTTGGCTGTTTGCGGCGCCGTAATTCCATTGAAAATGCCAATGCCAAGTCCTTTTTTGGTGCGACCAGAAATTTTGGAAGCGTTGTATAATTGAGAAGATTGAGGCACTTCGCTCAAGATTTCATTCTCGTTCAATAAAGTCGTCAAAACGCTATTGGGCGCTTGAATTCCAATTCTTCGGCTGTAAAACAATCCCGATTTATTGAACAATTCGGTCCCTTCGGTAAAAAATTGTCTGTTTTCGTTGAATTGAATTTCAAAAGGGCTCAAATTCAGCACTTGATTGTCAAAAACGACTTGTCCGAAATCGGGGACCAAAGTCATGTCCAATGTAAAAGCTTCGTTCAATCCCAATTTGATGTCCATTCCGCCATTAAATTGTTGCGAAACATTTCTGACATTCGGTTCATTGAACGGATAATGACTCACATAACCAGAAAGATAGGGAATCAAAGCCAATCTCAAAGGTGGCGCAATTCCTTCCACGCCTTTCAATTGACCACATTGCGCCATGTAATTTTCAAAATCAGGTTTCACAGGATTCCAAGAAGAAACTTCGCGGTTTCGGCTGATGTAGCGCTCAAAGTTTACTCCCCAATTTTGCACTGCGGTTTTCGGAAAACGAATCGCAGAATAAGGAATTCTGATTTCCACTTGCCAACCATTTTCGGTATGCAAAACTTCGCTGTTCCAAACCATGTTCAACTCTGGACTTTCCTCGCCTTGGTAAATTTTCGCATCGTATTGCACGCCCATGCTACTGACGCCAAAAACGAATCCATTTTGATCGTCGTTGTACGTGTCAATGAAAAGTTTGAAATTGTCAATATTCGCATGAAAATCATCGCGCAAAGAAAGAATTTTGGAAGCCAAATTAGGTGCATCGATGCAAGCAACAGCAATATATAAAGCATTGTCGTCGTAACTCAAACGAACTTCTGTTTTTTGAGAAGGATTACTTCCAGGTGTAGGTGTAATCTGAGAAAAATCTGTCGCTACTACCTCTGTTTTCCAAGTGTTTTCGGTAAATTTTCCATCAATTTGAATTCTTTCCGAGGTTTTCGAAATCGAAATTTCCTTTTGAGCATGGGCAAAATTTCCAAAGAAATAGGTCCCGAAAAGAATCGAAATAAAGCGAAAAAGAAGAAGTATTTTGGAGAATTTTTTCAAAAGATATTCATAATCATTAGCGTTGCAAAAATAGTAAAAAAGAATTTGAGATTAAAATTTGAACTCCCTGTAAATTCAGTAACTTAGCACAACGAAAAATTTCAGTGTAAAATGTCCACAATTGTAGCGCCCAAGAAAAAAATCAAAGTCAAAGTAAAACCGATTGTTTTCGAGGAAAAACAAGTGATTGTGCATTGTGCCATTCCTTGCGAACACGGGATGGGCATGCGCATTTGGAAAACTACTTATTTAGTGACTGAAGATGGCACTGAAATTCCCTTGCTGTTTTGGGAAGGCATTTCTCTCGCGCCACAATGGACCATCGTGATGCAAAATGGATTTTTCCGATTTACCCTCATTTTTAAAAGTTTGCCAGCCAATTGTAAAGTATTTTCATTGATTGAAAAAATCCCTGAAACAGGCGGTTTTGAAGCTAAAAATATCAGACGAAATAAAACGGATGTTTATAAAGTGAATTTGTGAGAATTGTGTAAGATTTTTGAAAAGTTGTGTAATAAAAACGACAGATAAAAACATCAATTTTGAATAAGTGAAAAAACTTTCACTTTCAAATAAATTCAAATTGAAAATCTTAAAGCAAATAATTTTTATTTTTTCCTTGACTACAGTTTTTACTGCACAATCGCAAGAAAAGTCAGTGTAAAGATAGGCACGGCACCTAATTGGGGTCCTTTTGGATATACAGATGTGCAATATTACTATCTCCCAGACATTGAGGTATATTATGATATCA
Organism: Flavobacteriia bacterium; assembly: GCA_947462925.1. GTDB lineage: Bacteria > Bacteroidota > Bacteroidia > Flavobacteriales_D > Crocinitomicaceae > JAQVCM01. The sequence goes on from CANHQP010000046.1 coordinate 21,898, forward strand.
ACTCAAACATGTTTATCTATTTATACAACGGTGTTTGGATCAGAAGAACGTACTTGCCATATCGTTGTAGAAATTATGATTTGTATGGCGGCTACAAAGTTGTTTTAAATCATTATCATGGTCATAATCCTTACGGACAATTTCGAAATCATAGACATAGATATGGAAAAGGCTATAGAGGCAGGCATCAACGAAATATAGGTCCCAGACCAGGAAAAGTGAAACCTCCTACAAAACCAACTCGTCAAGTGCCAAAACCGTCTCCGCGACCAGTGCCAAAACCGACACCTCGTCCAAAACAAAATCCGCCAGTAAAATTAAAAAGTCCAGGTCATCACATTGAAAAGCAAGGACATGGTGGTGGAAAACCAGCAGGTGGACATGGAGGGAAGCGATAAGTTTGCAATTTTAACTGATAGTATCAATACTTTCCAAATGGATGCACCCGGTTCAAGGTTAATATTTCCTTTAATTTCATATTCAAAGATTTCTCAAATAATATATATTTTGGAAAAATAATTGTTTTTGGTTCAAACAGTATTTTTAAATAGAAGTTAATACTATTACAAATTTTGAATTTTCTAAAATTTGAAGATAAAATATTCAAAGTCTAAATATAAATTCTGAAACCAGAGTGAAATTTCTAATATTTTTCTTAGTTTTGCCTTCAATTTTATTTAAGCATCAACTATTTATTATGTATTATTTGAATCCACGATTAGCAGCTGAAATTTTCGATGGCGAATACATTATAGCAAACTTAGATACTGGCCTTTATTTCAGTGTTCAAGGCTTAGCAGTATCTATGATCAATTTTTTACCTTTTGAAACTAAAGACCAAGTAATTGATTTACTGGCAAATACATTTCCTGAAAATTCGGAAACCATTCAAAAAGAATTAACTTCAATTTTAGAAGAATTAATTGAGAATGAAATAGTTTTGAAAGACGATCTAAAAACATTAGTTGAAAGTAAATCAAATACTTTGCCTATTAAATATGTAGCTTCTAGATTTAACAAATATGCTGATATGCAAGATTTGTTATTGTTAGATCCGATTCATGATGTTGATGAAGATGGTTGGAACATTAAAAATGAATAAAAAATAATTTATTGAATACAACCTTATACTTCGACGAAGTTCTATTGCTTATTGAAGCTTTGCCTTCATTCCATACAGATGAATTATTGCTTGCAAATAGGAAAATAAATTTGTGTACCCCATCAATGGAATTAAGAAGGTTGTTTTTACCTTCTTTGCAACATTTAGTAGTTAACAAAACAGATAATCAATCTGAACTTACTATTTGGTATGTTGAAGAAAAAGATTTAAAACAAAAACTAAAAGCACCACCGTGGACTGGATTTAATGGCCAAGGTTATAACGCCTCTCTTAATCAGGAAGATGTGCAAATATTTTTTCAACCTTGGCAAAAGCAACTTTTTCTATACTCCAAAAGTAAAAAAACAGGTATTTATTGGGTTTCAGACAGTCATTTTGTTCCTTGGTGGGAATGTACTTTTTCTTTTAGAATTATTTTTCATTTATGGACTCAAGATCTTCCTGCACAACTAGTTCATTCAGGTGCAATGGCAAAAAATGGAGAAGCTGTTTTAATTACCGGTAAAAGTGGATCAGGAAAATCAACTTCTTGTCTAAATTTACTTCGTGCAGGATACAATTATTTAGGTGACGATTATGTCTGGGTTGAATTATCGGATACTATCAAAGTTTATACTTTATATCAAACTGGTAAAATTGAAACGGAAAATTTAGAAGAAAGATTTTCGGATTGGAAGCCTTTCATAATTAATAAGCAAGATTACCTTCACCAAAAAGCTATTTTTGACATTAAAAATTTGTATCCTAAGTCATTTGTTTCTTCCGCGGTATTAAAAGCAATTTTATTACCTACAGTAGCTTATCAAGAATATACTTCATTTGAAACAGCAAGTCAAATAAAAGCATTGATGGCTATGGCACCAACAACCTTGCACCATTTACCACACAATAGAACAAATTCATATAACAAAATGATAATGATTTCATCAAAACTGTCTAGTTTTGATTGGTTATTAGGTAGAGATTTTAATCAGTTTATTAGTTCTTTTGATGTTTTTATAAGTAATGAAATTACCAACAATTAGTGTTATAATTCCTACATTTAACAATGGAAGTGAATTAAGAAAAGCCATTTTAAGTATTAAAAATCAAGATGCTTGGTTAAACAACGACCTTTCGTTTGAAATAATAGTTGTAAACGATGCATCTGAAGCAAAATTTAAAAATCAATTAGATAAAATTGTCGACGAATTTTCTTTTTGTAGGTTAATAAATCATGCAAAACAAAGAGGTCCCGCTGCAGCTAGAAATAAAGGAATAAAAAATGCATTAGGTAATATTATTGGGTTTTTAGATGCTGATGATGAATGGCCAATTAATAAAATAAGTTTACTCATGCCCTATTTTAGTTCAGAAAAAGTTGAATTAATTGGCGGAAAAATTAAATACGTCGTTGATGAAGGAGTTTCAAATTTAAATATGAAATTTGAAGATGACGAAAACCGAATAACTCATGTTCATTTGGGAGCTATACTTGTTAGAAAGAGTGTATTTCAAAAAGATCTTTTTTTTGATACAACTTTGGAATTAAGTGAAGATGTAGATTGGTGGTTGCGACTTCGTGAGAATCAAATTAATATTAAAATAACTGATTTTACTACTTTGCATTATCATATTCATGGAAATAACATGTCCATCAATAAAAGTATCTCAGAATTGCAACTTTTAAAAATTTTCCATCTTTCAGCAAAAAGAAGAAACCGATTAAATATTCCGTATATACCTCAAATAACAGATTTTAAAATTAATCAAAAAGAGCCATTAATAAGTATTGTTTTGCCATTGTACAATGGAAAACATCTTATTGATAAAACCATTCAAGGAGTTCTTAATCAAATTTATTCTAACTGGGAATTAATAGTTGTTGATGACGGTTCAACCGATGACGGTGCTGATTTTATTTCAACAAAATATCCATTGATTAAAGTGATTCGTCAACAAAATAAAGGTGTTGCTGCAGCCAGGAATATTGGAATAAAGGCCGCCTCTGGCGAGATTATTGCTTTTTTAGATCAAGATGATGAATGGATGCCAACTAAACTAATAAAGCAGTGGGACTTACTGAAAGAAAATCCTTATTGTGCATTTGTTACCTGTAATCATAAATTTATTTGCCATGAAGGAGTTGTTTTACCAGCTAATTTTAGTCAAAAATTGTTTGAAGAACACCGTTCATTAGTGCCTAGTGCTTTATTAATTCGTAAACAAGCATTGGTCAATGTTAATTGTTTTGATGAATCTCTTGAGGTTAGTAGTGATTTTGATTTAATTAGAAAGTTACGAAAAGCCAATTTTAATGAAAATAATGTAAATTTACTTTTACTTAAAAAATGGTATCACGGCAACAATGCAAGTCAAGATAAATCTTTATTGCGCAGTGAAATTTTATCACTTTTATTTAAACAATCTAAAGGATTATGATAGTTCAAAATATTGATGTTATAATTGCAGTTTTTAATGGTGAAAAATACATTGAGCAAGCGATTTTATCCGTGCAAAATCAAACGTATAAACACTTAAATATTATTGTTGCAGACGATGGATCCACTGATAAAACGACCGAAATTGTTGCTCAATTATGTCAAAAAGACCAACGAATAAGGTTACTGAAACTTGAACATCGTGGTGTTTCAGCCACACTAAATACTTCCATTCAATCCTCTTCAGCACCTTACATTTCTTTTTTAGACGCTGATGATTTGTGGCATGAAAGTAAATTGGAAAAACAATTGAAAGTTTTAGAAGATAAAGCCCTTCAAGTTTGTTTTTGTTTGGTACAAGAGTTTGAAAGCTTAAACCCCTTGTTAAAAAAAACGCATCAATCTCGAATCGAAGCATTAAAAGGGTTTTCTAAATCTGCTATTCTAGCAGATAGAAGAGTGTTTGATAAATTTGGTTTGTTTGATGAGAAAATAGAAATTGGTGATTTTGTAGAATGGTATAGCCGCTTAGTGAGGGCAGAAACTCCATTTTACATGATAGATGAAGTGCTAACCTTTAGACGTATACATGATAATAACACGACCAAAACGTCTTCTAAGACTCTTTTTTTAAGTATATTAAAATCCCATTTGGATGAAAGACGGAAAAAATCAGAGTAATAAAGAAAAAGTGATAGATTTTGACTTTAAAAATTGGCTTCAATTCATTCAATTGGTTTCCAAAAAACAAATGTTTTTATCTGTTTTATTGGGGGTTCTTCGCATCGTCATTGCTACTATTTGGCCTTTCTTTTTATATATTATATTGAAGGAAATTGGAGTTAGTTCTGCCAATAAAATCATCCTTTATTTTGGTATACTATTATTCATGTTTGGCCTCTTAACTTGGTTTACTCACTTACAGTCTAAAATAAACATTCGTATTTTAAAATCATTTACTCTCGAAATGATAGATAAAATTTGGAAAAAAATGAATTCATTAGAATGGCTTACTTTCCACCAAAAAAACCGAGTTTATTTTTTTGATTTATTGATGGTTGAAACTTGGAGATTAAAATCTGGTATGACGGCTTTATTAGAATCTTTGATTATCAATACCCTCATTGCTGCAACGTTAAGTTGTTTTGTTGTTTTTGTTAATTGGTCGTTATTTTTAGTGTTTTTTTCTGGTCTTCTAATCATGGGAATTGGACACTATTTTTCTTCGAAACAAATACGGCCATTACTTAAAAAATTTCACCAAGCTTGGCGAGAACAACATCTATGGGTTGCTAAATGTGTTGATCAATTTGACTTGATTAAAATGGATAGAGCTTACGAATCTTCATCCAAAAGAAACATTGAAAATTCAAGTAAATTTTTAGAAATAAATGCTCAAGTTCTCCAAATGCAAGCAAAATGGAGAAACATTAACCAATTATTGAGTAATTTGGTTCGTATTGGTGTTTTTATAATCGGAATTTATTGGGTTCGTATTGGATATTTAGGTATGGATGATCTTTTATTAACTTTGTTATTAATTAGTATCATTCAAGTTAATATCATGCAAATTCCATCCGCATTAAACAATTTAATGGAGGCACAAGAGTCATTCAAAACAATTTCTGATTTTTTTAACTTAAAAGGGGAAAGTTCTGAGCATTTAAATCGAATTGATACATTTGGTCGTTTAGAAAAAATCACCATAAAGAATTTATCTTATGGTTACGAAAATCAAGATGTTATCTCAAATTTCAATTTGAATTTAGAAGTTGGTAAAATATATCTTTGGAAAGGAAAAAATGGAAGTGGAAAATCAACAGCAGCACATATACTATTAAGTTTAATTAAACCTGATAGAGGAAATTTATTTATAAATGAAATAGAAATACCTTGGCAAGATTTGAAACAATTTAGAAATCGATTTGCTTTCCTAAATCAAGATTCTCCAATATTTATGGGTAGTATAAAGGAAAATATATTATTCGGCCATCCCAATTCAACAGCTGCCTTAGAAACCATGCATTCCTCTTGGTTAAATAGATTGTTGCCGATTTCTGACATGGGTTTACTTCGCTCTGTTGGGGAAAGAGGAGAGGGATTGTCTGGAGGAGAAGCTAAAAAAATTGCCTTGATACGCGAAACACTTCGATCATCAGAATTATTAATATTAGATGAACCATTAAATCATCTTGATGAGTTTAGTATTCAAGAGATTACTAGAGAAGTTCTTAAAATTAAACAAAATACAATTGTTATTATTATTAGCCATCAGAATGGTTTTGAGTCAATTGCAGATAAAATAATAGAATTTTAATGAATTTTGAAAATATCTCCCACGTCCAATTATCATTGCTTAAAGCTTGTTTAGCTGATAACTTAATTGAACGTGAAATTGCCGTTCGAGATTGGGAGGCAAATGTAAACATTAATGAATTAGACTTCAGCTCTTTACGTTTAATTTCATATTTCTTTTATCAAAACCAAAATGACAAAATATATACGAAGTACGACAAACGACTCAAAGTGATTTACAAACATTGGTGGCTGAGAAGTCAGCACATAAATCACCAACTTAAAGAAGTACAAAAAATTCTTTCCGATGCAGGAATTCAGGTGGTTGTCATCAAAGGTGCTTCAATAAAATGTCATTATGAAAAGGAAGAGCTACGCACTATGGCAGATTTTGATTTATTAGTTTCAAAAAATGATTTAAATCTTGCGCTAGAGTTAGTCAAACAATTAGATTTCAAACCGAATGCTTTTACAGAACTTTGTTTACAAAAGGGAAAAAAATTATTTCTTGATTTTCGACACGCTATTCCACTCTCAAACTTCAAAAATAATACACAACTGGATTTGCACTGGAAAATTGGTTCAAAATGCTCAGAATCATTTACCAATAGTTTATGGCAACATTTAGAAGATTACGGAATAAATTTCAATTCAAAAAAGCCAGCGCTAGCGTATGAAGTTTTTATGATTATAATTCATGCCGTAGACACTGAAAATAGGGATAATTTAAACTGGATTATTGACATAGCAGTAATCAATAAAAAATACGGTCATTCATTCTGGTTAGAAGCTCGGCAGATAGCAATTTCTGAAAATAAGCTTAATCTATTTGATTATGGATGTTCTCTATTAATAAAATTAGGACTTTATGCACCAAATCCAGGAAAAGTTAATATTCCTAAAACAACTGCCTTTTTTTTAGAAAACCGAGTAGGTATAAAGCGATTTCAACTCTGGAAATCGAGATTTTTTCATAAACTAATTACTATTCAAAGATTATTTCCAAACTCCAATATATTCTGGAGGAGTTATCAATTGTTTAGAAATTTAAACCTCGCCATATTAATTAGAATACTAAAGAAGAGAACCTCTTGACTTCATCACTTCCCAATACAAAACTTAGAAAAAATATTACCCAACAAATCATCCGTAGAAATATCTCCTGTGATGCTTCCTAAATGGAACATCGCTTGGCGAATGTCCATCGCAACGAAATCTCCGGTGACGTTTGTTTCGAGGCCTGTTTGGGCTTGATTAAGAGAGAAAGCGGCTTTCTCTAGGGCTTCGACGTGGCGCACGTTGGTGACAATCGTTTCTTGACTGCTGTCGAAACCTGCTTGAATTTGAGCAACCAACCAATTTTTTAATTCTTCGATGCCTAGACCCGTTTTCGCCGAAATGGCTTGTATTTCGATATCTGAATTAGTTTCTATGCTTGAATTTTCGCTACGAATATCTAATTTATTGGCTAAAACCAAGAATTTTTTGTTCGGAAATTCAGCTTGTAATTCTTGCGACCAACGAATGGTTTCGTCGGTTGACATGGTGTTGTGACCTTCAGAAGCTGAACCATTTGCAGAATAATCACTCATCAAAAGTACCAATTGCGCTTGGGCGATTTTTTCGTGTGATTTTTCTATTCCAATGGCTTCGATACGGTCGCTGTCGGATTCATTCAATCCTTCACGGATTCCTGCAGTGTCAATCAATCGGAATAAAATTCCTGCAATGTTCAAGGTTTCTTCAATCACATCCCGCGTTGTTCCAGCAATGTTGCTTACAATCGCTCTATTTTCGCCTACCAATTGGTTTAACAAGGTACTTTTTCCTGTATTTGGCGCACCTACAATTGCCACAGGAACGCCGTTTTTGATGGCATTACCAAGCTCAAAAGATTTCAATAAACGGTAAATGTAATTTAAGACTTCAGCAACCAAGATTTTCAATTCGGAGCGATCAGCAAATTCAACATCTTCTTCCGCAAAATCGAGTTCCAATTCTACCAAACTGGCAAAATGAATCAATTTTTCACGCAATTCCTTTAATTCCGAAGAAAAACCACCACGCATTTGATTCATTGCTACTTCATGCGCTTTTTGTGATTGAGACGAAATCAAATCTGCCACTGCTTCAGCTTGCGACAAATCCATTTTTCCATTCAAAAAAGCACGCATCGTAAATTCACCAGGCTCCGCCATGCGACAACCATTTTGAATCAATAATTGTAAAATTTGTTGTTGAATATAAATCGAACCATGACAGGCAATTTCTACCGTGGCTTCACCAGTAAAACTTTTTCCTTCGTGCAAAACCGTTAATAATACCTCATCGATTACAGTTCCTGCAGTCGATTTAATTCTTCCAAAAAGCGCTGTATGCGAAGTTGTTTCTTCTAAGTTTTTGGAAAAAATAGCACTGCAAATAGAAAAAGCCTTAGGTCCAGAAATTCGAATTACGGCAATTGCTCCCATCCCATTCGCTGTTGATAAAGCACAAATTGTATCGTTGTTTTGACCGTAATAATTCATAAAAATGGCGTGAATTTGTTTTGCAAAGGTAGTTTACAGTTTTGGATAATAATAATTGAATCTATGTAAACTTTCATCCAACAAAAAAAGTAATTTATTGTCTTCTGTTTTTTTCGATTAAGTTTGCATCTATTCTAAAAATAAAAAAATGAAATTCTACTTAATGCTAACCTTGTCGCTGTTGACAGGAAATCTAGTGGCTCAAAAAGCCTCTAAAATTGTAATTGATAAATCCTGTAATTGTTTGAATAATGAAAAAACCACTGTAAAAAATTACGATGAATTCATGAGTCTCATTGTTAAATGTGTTTCACCAAACTTAGGAGACAAATTGCAAGACTTAAAAACAGAATTTGGCATTACAGAGAAAGATTTGATGAAATCAATGGAAATGATTGGAGAAAAAATCGGCGAACAAATGGTTTACGATTGTCCAAAATTTGCTGAAATGACGATGAAATTATTGGGTGAAGACCAAGAGTTTCAAGATTTGGCCATTGAAGAATTATCTAAAGAAGGCAATGCAAGTGAACGTTTGGCTGAAGATGGAATGATTACAGCAGTTGATGTAACGTCATTTCCTTGTCAAATAAGCATTCAAACGGAAGGAGGCGAGACAATCAATGTCCTGTGGCTTGATGAAATCACAATCGATCAAACCTTCGTTGATAATCCATCCAAATTAAAAGGGAAAAAGATTCAATTTGTTTACGAAATGTGAAAGTTATACGATCCAAAATTGAAGAAATATGTTTCTAAGAAAGTGATGTTGGAGATGAATTTTTATTGATAGACGAATAGATTATTGGATTTTTAGATAGATTTCCGTACGGGGGAATTTTGAAATAATCACTTTGTCCAATAATCCAAAAATAAAAGCCCTGAATGAAAACTCGAGGGCACTGAAAAAGGATGACTTTTTCAAAAGTATTTCTTAAAGGCGATTATGAAAAGTTTCGATTTTTCGTAATCGCTTTTTTTATTGGAACTGATATTAGGTTAAGAAGTTATTATATTGCTCTTCAGAGTTCTTTTTTAATCAA
>CANHQP010000047.1 GCA_947462925.1 Flavobacteriia bacterium
CCGAAAGCAATTTTGGATGCTTCTACTCAATTGGATTTTTACCATCCAAAATTAGACGATGCTTGGAAAACAAAAATTTTCATGTCGCCGATTTCTGAAGAATGGAAAAAAATCAATGCAGATCTTTGTTTCAGAGCCATTGAATACATCGCATTCTTGGAAGATGGAGGAAAGATTGAAGATGCACCTGAATATCAAATTTTACTTGCTGAAGTTGCAGAAGCACAAAATGCGTTGAAAGAAAACTTGAAGGAAAAATCCCTCAAAATAATCAGCGAAGGAAAAATCCCTGCAGTTTTAGGAGGAGAACACAGTACACCTCTTGGTCTAATAGAAGCAATTGATGCACAAGGATTTCCGTTTGGAGTATTGCAAATTGATGCACATGCAGATTTACGCGATGCTTACGAAGGATTTGACCAATCGCACGCGAGTATTATGTTTAATGTGGTCAAAAATTGCAAAAACTTAGACAAATTAGTTCAAGTCGGAATCCGCGATATTGCACAAAGCGAAGTTGATTTAATTAACAATCACGCTGCGAAAATCAAAACTTTCTTCGATTGGGAACTGAAGGAAGCACAATTTAACGGTACAACTTGGAAACAACAAGTAAATCAAATCATTGAACAACTTCCTGAAAATGTTTACATTTCTTTTGACATTGATGGATTAAAACCTTTTCTTTGTCCTAACACAGGAACGCCGGTTGTTGGTGGATTTGAGTTAGATGAAATCAATTATTTATTTTTTGAGCTAGTAAATGCAGGAAAAAAGATTGTTGGATTCGACCTTAATGAAGTAGCACCAGGAAATTCAGATGATTGGGATGCCAATGTTGGCGCACGTGCCCTGTGGAATTTAGTTTGTGTAACTGAAAAAAGCAGAAGAATTCATGGAAAATCTAACAATCAGTGAGAAGGTAAAAATTCTAAAGAAAGGATTTCAAGAAAAGAAAAACTTTACACTCAAACAAAGGTTATTTCACCTTGATTTACTTGAAAAAGCACTAGTTTCTCGTGAAAAAGATATTCAGGAAGCACTTAAAAAAGACTTCAATAAACCCTTTTTTGAAACTTATTTAACTGAAATTTTCCCTGTCTTAGATGAAATCAAACATTTTAAGAAAAACGTAAGAATCTATATGCAACCAGAAAGGGTAAAAACACCTTTGTTTTTACTCCCTGCATCTGGTAAAAAATATGCAGAACCAAAAGGAACTGTTTTGATTATTGGTGCATGGAATTATCCGATAAATCTTACCTTAATTCCTTTAATTGGATCAATCGCAGGTGGAAATACAGTACTTCTAAAACCAAGCGAAATTGCTGTAAATAGTTCTGCTATTGTACTGGAAATTATTTCAAGTATATTTCCAAGTGACGTAATCCAAGTCATTGAAGGAGATGGAGTTATTACAACTGAAATTCTTCAAAATAAATTTGATCATATCTTCTATACTGGCAGTACCCAAGTTGGAAAAATCATCTATCAAAAGGCGGCAGAAAAACTCACTCCTGTCACCTTAGAATTGGGAGGAAAATCTCCAGCGATCTTTCATGAATCAGCGAATTTAAAACGAAGTATCAAACGATTACTTTGGGGGAAATTTCTGAATGGAGGACAAACTTGTGTGGCTCCAGATTATGCTTTGGTTCCAAAAGCAGTCAAGTCTCAATTTTTAGCCATTTGCAAGGAAGAAATAAAGCATTATCTTAATAAAAATGAGAATAGTACTATTATCAATCAAAAGCATTTCGACAGAATAACAGCACTTTTAAATGGAAACCATGAAGTACATTCTGGAGGTGATTTTAACAGAGAAACAAAATACATCTCCCCTACAATTGTTGAAATTTTTGACGCAGAAAGTACCTTGATGAGCGAAGAGATTTTTGGACCGATTTTACCAGTATATTTCTACAATTCAGAAAGTGAAATTGAAGATTTTTACAGAAAAAATCCAAATCCACTTTCACTGTATATTTTCAGTGATAATAAATTTTTTACAGAAAGAATCATTGAAAATTTCCCTAGCGGTGGAGTACTCATCAACGATGTAATTATGCATTTGGCACACACAAACTTGCCTTTTGGAGGAAGAGGATTTAGTGGTTTTGGAAATTACCACGGTGCAGCTAGCTTTCAGACGTTTACGCATACCAAAAGCATCATGAAACAAGTGAATTGGATTGATCCCAATTTTAGATACAGACCGTACACCGAAAAAAAGACCAATTTTCTCAAAAAATTGATCGCATTGATTCATAAATTCTAGGATTTTTTTTTGCACCACAACTCCTGCTATTCTTTGTATCTTTGCGGAAAGTTAGGAAATCATGATTATTGAAATAAATCCGCATAACATTGACGAAAGATTAATTCAGCAAGCAGCTGATATACTCAAAAAAGGTGGAATTATTATTTTTCCAACTGATTCCGTTTACGCCATGGGATGTGATTTATACAATAAAAACGCATTGGCTAAATTGGCTAAATTGAAGGATGTAAAATTGAATAAAGCCAGATTTTCAATCATTTGTCACAATTTGAGTGATTTATCTAACTATGTAAAACAAATCGACCGACCAACTTTTAAATTATTAAAGCAACATTTACCAGGTCCATTTACATTTGTATTGACGGCAACCAATGAAATTCCAAAATTATTCGACTCAAACAGAAAAGAAATTGGAATTAGAATTCCTGACAATCAAATCATTTTAAAAATCACGGAAGCATTGGGAAAACCAATTGCAACTACTTCATTGCACGACGATGAAGATACATTTTTGGATTATTTCAATGATCCGTATGAAATTTACCAAAGATTTGATGACGATGTTGATTTAGTCGTTGATGGTGGCTATGGAAAATTGCATGCTTCGACCATTATTGATTGCACATCAGGCGCGCCGGTGATAGTGCGTCAAGGAATCGGAAAACTCGATATTTAATTATTTTTCTTACTTTTCAATCGGTAAACATCACTTTCAAACCCCAAAAAGTATGATGCTCATTATAGATTGTGGAAGTCAAAAAACACCATTCATCGAACAAGCTGTTGATTTAGAGATGGATTATAAGACAGTTGGTCTGTTCGATGCAAATGAAAATACAGCCAAAGATTGCCTAGGAATTATTATTTCTGGGGCGCCGATTTTGATTACAGAAGTTGATAATCAACCTTATCTAGAACAATTATCTTGGATTAAAGATGTTACTATTCCAGTTTTTGGAATTTGTTTTGGACATCAGATATTAGGATTGTTATACGATGCAAATGCTGCGAGACAAAAAGAAGATCGCGATTGGCAATTGATAGAATCACTTGAAAATCATCCATTATTAGACAAATTACCGACAGAATTTGAAATGATGGAAGACCATTGTGAATCGATATCAGTTCCTAGAGACTTTAATTTATTGGCTGTTTCTGACGCTTGCGTAAACGAAGCAATGTATCACAAAAGTAAACCACTATTTGGCGTTCAATTTCACCCAGAAGTTTCTGGAAATCAGGGTTCAATTATTATTGAAAACTTTGTTAATATTTGCAGAAAAACAAACGCTGAAAGTCAAAAATAAAACGAGATATTCGCACATGCTTTTAAATAGAATTTGGATTGGAATGTTTTTGATTGCCATGTTGATGGCATTAGGAAAACTATTATTTTGGCAAGATTTGCACATTTTTCAAACCATGATCAATAGTTTGTTTGATGCCGCTAAATCTGGTTTTGAACTTTCACTGGGATTAACAGGAGCGCTTTGTCTCTGGATGGGATTCATGAAAGTAGGCGAAGAAGCGGGCGCAATCAGAAAAATGTCGAAAATCGTTTCTCCCCTTTTCAGCAGAATTTTTCCAGAAATCCCGAAAGATCATCCTGCGATTGGATCAATGATGATGAACATTTCTGCCAATATGTTGGGTTTAGACAATGCTGCCACTCCTATGGGACTGAAAGCAATGAAAGAAATGCAAACTTTAAATCCTGAGCCAGAAGTCGCTACCAATGCACAAATCATGTTTTTGGTTTTAAATGCTTCTGGACTGACGATAATTCCTGTCAGTATTCTTGCTTTGCGCGCCACCAATGGTTCCTCATCGCCTGCAGAAGTTTTTTTACCTATTCTCATTGCAACATTTTTCGCTACTTTGGCTGGATTAATTTATGTTTCTATCAAACAAAAAATCAACCTTTTCGATAAAGTTATTTTAGCCTATATCGGCTCGTTGACTGCATTCATAGTTGGTTTAATGATTTTTCTATACTCAAATCCATCTTGGATAGAACCTGTTTCTGCAGTTGGAAGTAATTTGATTTTATTTGGAATTATTACTCTCTTTATTGTTCTTGGAATCAGATCCAAAGTAAACGTTTACGAAACATTTATTGAAGGTGCAAAAGGAGGTTTTGAAGTCGCTATAAGCATTATTCCATACTTGGTTGGAATGCTCGCAGCAATTGCAGTTTTTAGAGCCAGTGGCGCGTTAGATGGATTGATTGATTTAATCAAAATGGGATTGGTTGCTATTGGTTTTACTACTACAACTTTTGTTGACGCGTTGCCCGTTGCTTTCATGAAACCATTTTCTGGCAGTGGTGCACGTGCATTGATGGTCGAATCTTGGTCGACTTATGGTGTCGATTCCTTTGTTGGTAAGCTTTCAGCCACATTTCAAGGAAGCACAGAAACAACCTTTTATGTGCTAGCGGTTTATTTTGGTTCAGTAAAAGTCAAAAACACAAGATACGCCGCAATGGGTGGAATTATTGCAGATATTGTTGGCGCATTGACGGCTATTTTTGTTGCATATTTATTTTATAGACACAATGTTGAACTGGTTCAAAAGTAAAAAGAAATCAAGGGAAACATTAACTGAAGCAGTTGAGGTAATTCCTATGAAACCAATAAATTACCATCCAAAAATCATTTTGGCTTGGGCAAAGGCTGTAGATGGAAACGTAGAGATTGCCAATTGGTTAACTGACAATGGTTTTCCAGAATTGACTATTGCTTGTTCTGCAATTAGATTAAAAGATGAAGCAAGAACTTGGTTGATGCAAAATGGATACCCGCATCTGATGGCAATGATCAACGCTGCTGAGGGAAATGCGAAAGCAGCAAAATGGCTTGAAATCAACAAAATGGATTTATTATTCCACATTTCACAGGCGATAGAAGACAATCAAAAATCTTGGGCGTGGCTGAAACACAATGCTACCCAAGATTTATTTATTCTTGCGCAGAGCATCAAAAAAGTAAAAGATAAAATTGAAGAAAGACACAATGACATTCACAGTTTCGGTGGTAATTAATAAACATTTCGACTAATATCATCCTTATAAGATTGACAATCAAAAGTTAAAACTTTCTGACATATGGTAATAATGTTCTATAAGCGAAAAAAATTTTGGAAAAGACTCCTATTTCTCAGTATTCTCTTACCCATATTCCTATTTTTTACGCTAGTAACAATCGTTTATTTTAAGCAAGACGCGATTGTAAATCATATTATCAAAACAGCCAATGAAGATTTTACTGGATTGATTAAAATTGAAGGAAGTCATGTGTCTCCTTTTGCTAACTTTCCAAATATTTCAATTGACATTCAAGAACTTCAAATTTTTGAAGGGAAAAAAGAAACAAAGAATAAACGGATAGTTTACATAAAAGACAGCTACATTGGTTTTAATATTTGGGATTTAATTGAGGCCAAATATGATATTAATTCAATTCGAATTTCAGATGGAGTACTTTCCATTGTGCAGTATAAGGATGGATCTGTCAACATTTCTGAGGCTTTTAAAAGTAAAAAACCAATCAAAAATATTGAAGAAGAATTTAATTTTGACTTAAAATCTATCAAAATGGATAGAATAAGTTTATCAAAATTAAATGAAGAAAATAATGTTTTGGTAAAAGCCTACATTAGTAAAGCAAAATCAAAGTTTAAGACTAGTGAAAAAATATTGACTTTAGATTTAAATTCAAATTTCGAATTAAGTGTAATAAAAAATAATAAAAAGACATTTATTGAAAAAAAACATTTCAAAGTTGACACACAAATTGAAATTAATGAAGTTACAAAAATCTTGACAGTTTCTCCAACTGAATTAAATCTTGAAAATTCCACCTTTGGCTTCCAAGGAAAGATACATTTAAATAAAGATGCTGATTTAGATTTACAATTTAAAGGGAACAAACCCAATTTTGATCTCATTTTAGCCCTTGCTCCTGCTGAATTAGAACCAACTTTGAAAAAATTTGAAAATAAGGGACAAATCTATTTCAACATACATGTTTTAGGAAAATCTGCCAATGGTCATAAACCTGCAATCAATGCTGTTTTCGGTTGTAAAAATGGCCAATTCAATAACCTAGAATCAGAGAAAAAATTGTCAAAGATTGGATTTAAAGGAAGTTTTACAAATGGTAAAAAGCATGACTTAGAAACAATGAAATTTGTCTTAGAAGAATTTTCAGCAAAACCAGAAGCAGGAATTTTTTCTGGAAAACTGACCGTTGAAAATTTCAAATCTCCCAAGATTGATATGAAACTAATTTCGGATTTTGATTTAGATTTCCTTGCTAAATTCTTTAATACTAAAGAATTAAAAGGACTTTCCGGAGGAGTGAAATTATCAATGAATTTCAAAGATATCATAGATCTCGAAAATCCAGAAAAAAGTATAGAACGTCTTAATGAATCCTATTATAGTGAATTAGAAATCAGCAACCTTAAATTCAAAACTTCAGAATTAGATATTCCTATAAATAATTTAAATTTAAAAGCTTCGTTAACAGGTCACCAAGCAAAAATAGAAAAATTTGATATTCTAATTGGAAAATCTGATTTTCACATAAGCGGTTCTGTAAATGATTTACCTGCAATTATTCACCACACAAATACACCTATTTCATCTGATTTGAAGATTAAATCGAAACTTTTTGACTTGGCTGAATTAACAAAACAGAAAGATGGTAAAATTGGCTTAAATGAACAAATTGACAACTTGAGTTTAAAACTTAAATTTTTAGGCAATGCAAAAACAATCGCTGAATCACCAACTCTTCCTATTGGAGAATTTTTTATAGAAGATCTTTTTGCAAAAATGAAGCACTATCCCCACACACTTCATGATTTTCATGCTGATGTTTTGATTGATAAAAAAGATTTTAAAATTGTGGACTTTGTGGGCATGATTGACAAATCAGATTTCAACTTTACGGGCAAATTAGGTAATTATAACATTTGGTTTGATGAAGATATGAAAGGAGATACAAAAATTGAATTTGACCTAAAATCTAACTTATTACGGTTCGATAATACTTTCAAGTACGGAGGTGAAAATTTTGTACCAGAAGATTACAGACACGAAGAAATAAAGCAACTCAAAATCCATGGATTTACAGATTTACACTTCAAAAAAGAACTGCGCTCTATTGATTTATATTTGACTCAATTAGAAGGTAAAATGAAGGTTCATCCGTTAAAACTTGAAAAATTTAAGGGACGAATTCATTTGGAAAACAAACAATTAACTATAAACAATTTTGGAGGTAAAATAGGAAAAACACAGTTTGAATTGAATATGGATTATTTTTTTGGGAAAGAAAATAAAACCAAAAAAAATAAAATATCAATCAATTCGCCAAACCTAAATTTTGACGAATTAATGAATTATAATCCTCCTCCAAAAACTGCAAAAAATACTGATGTTGTTAATCATGACAAAGTATTTAGCATTTTTGACTTTGACATTCCGGAGATAAATGTTCAAATAAATGTAGGACATTTAAATTATCATAAATACATGTTAAATCAGTTTAATTTAGATCTACAATCTGAAAATAATCATGTCTTTAAAATTAACAAGCTTACTTTTGATGCTGTTGGTGGTTCTTTTGACCTTCAAGGTTACTTAAGTGGAAAAAATAAAAAACACATTTATTTAAATCCAATCCTCACCATAAAAAACATCGATTTAGATAAATTTTTGATCAAGTTTGACAATTTTGGTCAAGACCATATAGTATCGGAAAACTTACATGGTAAATTTTCAGGAAAAATTACTGGAAAGATTCACCTTCATGCTGATTTAGTTCCAAAAATAGACGATTCTGAAATTAGAATTGAAATGATAGTTCTAAATGGAAGGCTTGAAAACTACGCTCCGATTAATGCACTTTCAAATTATTTTCAAGATAAGAATCTATCAAAAATTATGTTTGATACACTTGACAATGTTTTCACATTGAAAAAGAGTCTTTTTGAAATCCCAAAAATGACAATAAACTCTACTTTAGGATTCATGGAAATCACTGGTAAACAAAGAATTGACGGAAACATGGAAATGGATTATTTAATCGGAATTCCTTGGAAAATGATTGGCCAAGTGGCATCTAAAAAACTTTTTAAAAGAAAAGAAAATACAACATCAGAAAATGAAGATGAAATTCAATACCGTCAAAAAAACTCAAAATTTGTTTTTATAAAGATGACCGGTGACCTAGAAAATTATAAAATTGGTTTAGCTAAAAAGGGCAAATAAAATCTTTGCAATCAATTTTTAAGATCAAAAGTTACCAATATCTTTCTTCATGGCTCTGATTAACTAATATTTAAGTACTTTTATTAAAAATAAAAATTTATGAAAAATTGGATTTTATACTCATCATTAATCGCCATCGTGACATCTTGCAGTTTTAAGCAAAATGTATCATTCAACAAAAACTGGTCAGGTTCTATGAACTGTGAATTGGATATGCGTCAGATGCTCCCAATGATGGAGGTTGAAGGTGGTGAAAAAGCCGTTTCAATAATCGAAGAACCAGAAACATTGGAAAAAATCAATTTATTGAAATCAACGAAAGGCGTTTCAAAAGTGGATGTTAAAGAAGTTGAGAAAGGTTTATTTGCGTTCTCTTTCGAATTTGATGATTTAAATTCACTCAATAAATCTGCAAATATTATGTTCTCAGATTCAGGAAGTGTAAATGAGTTTGTATATTTCAATCTAAAAGATAAGAACACCTTATTTTTTACAATGCCGAAAAACGGCGACGGTTCACCTGTGGTTGAGACCACGGACGAACCAACTGGAATGGAAGGTTTTACTTATGAATTAAGTCTAAAATTCCCAAGAAAAATTGCAAGTATCGAAACGAAAAATGCTGCCACGATAAGCAATGATCGCAAGGAAATTAAGTATGCATTCGACATTCTTTCGATGGAATCAAGTTCTTTTTCTCCTGATATTTTAATAAAACTAAAAAAGAAATAGTTTAAAAACAATTGTTTCCTTTTAAACCAAAAATGTGAGAAATTTCTGATAATTTCTTTACTTTTGAATCAATGAAAAATTTTCGATTACTTCTTCTTCCATTTGGCTTTTTATATGGAGTAATTACTGCTATTCGAAATTTGCTTTTCAATCTAAAAATCAAGGAAGTATATCAAATTCCAGTTAAATCTATTTGCGTTGGAAATTTATCAGTTGGTGGAACTGGAAAAACTCCTCATGTTGCTTACATTGCCGAATTATTGAGTCCTGACAATCAACTTCAAATTTTAAGTCGCGGTTACGGTCGTAAAACCAAAGGTTACTTCTTACTTGACGAAAATTCAACTGCTGAAAATGTAGGTGATGAACCACTTTTTTATTACAATCAATTTAAAAACGCAGATGTAGCAGTTTCTGAATCACGCAAAATTGGAATTCAAAACTTATTAAAACTAAAAGAAAATCAAGTAATTATATTAGATGATGCTTTCCAACATCGAGCGGTAAAAGCTGGGTTGAATATTCTAATCACCGACTTCAATCAACCGTATTTCAATGATTGGATGATGCCAGCAGGCAATTTGCGCGAGTGGATTTCAGGAAGAAAAAGAGCTGATATTGTAATCGTTAGTAAATGTCATTCTAACTTGAGCACCGAAACAAAAGCAATTTATAAGCAAAAATTGAAATTTAATCCGGAATCAATTTACTTTTCTGAAATTAAATATGGTGAATTAAAGTCATTCAATTCAAATTCAGCACTTTCAGAAGCAAAAAAAGTATTACTTGTAACAGGAATCGCAAATCCATTTCCACTACTCAATCATTTGGAAGAAAATTTTGAAGTTGAATTGATGCAATTTCCAGATCATCACGCTTTCAGTATCGACGATATTCATAAAATTCATAAAAAATTTGATACTTTTGCAAGTGAAAATAAAGTCATTGTAACCACTGAAAAAGATTACATGAGGTTGCAAAGCGATAAATTCAAATCGGTGATTGATCAAAAACCTTGGTTTTATCAAAAAATCACAGTTAAATTAGATAGAGAATTAGATTTTAAAACAGAAATAACCAGTTATGTTAGAGCAATTTAAAGAATCAGTAGCTTATATAAAAAGCAAAACTACAGTAGAACCAACAATCGGTATCATTTTAGGCACAGGTTTAGGCGGATTAGTAAAGGAAATTGAAATCATCAATGAAATTCCATATAAAGATATCCCGCATTTCCCAGTTTCTACTGTAGAAAGTCATTCTGGAAAATTGATTTTTGGAAATTTAGGTGGCAAAAAAGTAATCGCAATGCAAGGTCGTTTTCACTTTTATGAAGGTTATGACATGAAACAAGTAACTTATCCTGTTCGTGTGATGAAATTAATGGGAATTGAAAGATTGTTTGTTAGCAACGCATCAGGTGGTGTAAATCCTGACTTTGAAGTAGGTGAAATCATGATTCAAGATGACCACATCAATTTATTTCCTGCGCATCCTTTAATTGGAAAAAACTTCGACGAATTAGGACCGCGTTTTCCTGACATGAGCGAACCGTATGATCCAACAATGATCGCATTGGCAAAAACAATCGCAGCTGAGAATAATATCCGCGTTGCCGTTGGAACTTATGCTGGTTTGACTGGTCCAACATTAGAAACGCCTGCTGAATACGCATATGTTCGCGCAATTGGCGCAGATGCTGTTGGAATGTCAACTGTTCCTGAAGTAATTGTAGCGCGTCACATGGAAATTCCGTGCTTCGCAATCTCAATTATCACTGATTTAGGGGTTAAAGGAAAAATCCAAAAAGTGAGCCTTGACGATGTAATTGAAGTTGCAAGTCGCCAAGAGCCAAAAATGACGTTAATCATGAAAGAATTGATTACAAGATTGTAAAACAATGCATTGCGAAAATAAAATTTTATGGATTTAAGATTTTGAATTCGCAATCAATCAAAAAATATGAAAATTAGAGATAAATACGAAGTTGTAATAGGCTTGGAAGTGCACGCGCAAATGCTGACAAAATCCAAGGCTTATTCTAACGATGTCAACGAATATGGATCAAATCCAAACACCAATGTAAGCGTTATTTCTTTGGGTCATCCAGGTACTTTACCTAAAATGAACAAAAAAACGATCGAATTTGCCATTAAATTGGGTCTAGCTTGCGGAAGTGAAATTGCAAGAGATCAATATTTTGCTCGTAAAAATTATTTTTATCCTGACCTTCCAAAAGGATATCAAATCACGCAAGATAAAACGCCAATTTGTACTGGAGGTCAAATCATTATCAAAGGAAAAGACGGTGTTGAAAAATCTATTGGAATCACAAGGATTCACATGGAAGAAGATGCTGGAAAAAGTATTCACGACGTAGATGTTTTTGATACTTTGGTCGATTTAAATCGTGCTGGCGTTCCTTTATTGGAAATTGTTTCTGAGCCAGATATTCGCTCTTCACAAGAAGCTTATGATTATTTGACAGAAGTTCGAAAATTGGTTCGCTACCTAGATATTTGCGACGGAAACATGGAGGAAGGTTCTATGCGTTGTGATGCAAACGTTTCTGTTAGGCTGTACAATGCACCAGAATTCGGTACTAAAGTGGAAGTCAAAAACATGAACTCCATCAGAAATGTTCAACGTGCTATTGAATTTGAAGTGACACGTCAAATCGAAATGTTAGAAAAAGGTGAAACGATTTCTCAGGAAACACGTGGATTTGATGCTTTGAAAGGAATTACTATTTCTATGCGTTCTAAGGAAGCTGCGAATGATTACAGGTATTTTCCCGAACCAGATTTGCAACCACTCTTCATCGATCAAAAACAAATTGATTTAATCAAAGGTGAAATGCCTTCGTTGCCAAGAGAATTGTTTCAAAAATATACTTCAAAACTAGGCTTGACAGCTTATGACGCTGGAATTTTGACTGATAGTAAACCTGTTGCTTTGTATTTTGAGGAAATTATCAAGAATACAAACAATTTCAAAGCTGCTGCGAATTTAGTAATGGGTGATGTGAAATCTTACCTCAATCACAACGGCTTAGAAATGGAAGAATTTCCAGTAGAAGCAAGAACTTTGGCGCAATTAATTCAATTGATTGAAGAAGGAAAAATCTCGTCAACGGTCGCTTCTCAAAACATTTTCCCTGAATTGACGAAAAATCCAGAGAAAAATCCTTTGGAAATTGCCACCGAATTGAACTTGATTCAAGAATCAGACGAAGGTAGTTTGATTGCATATATTCAACAAGTTATAGACGAAAATCCAGTTGAAATTGCAAGATACATTGCTGGAGAAAAGCAATTAACAGGTTTCCTCATGGGAAAATTGATGAAAGTTTCTGGCGGAAAAGCAGACCCAAAACAAGCAAATCAATTGATGCGCAAAATGTTAGATGAATTGTCTGCATAAATATTTTTTAAATATGAATAAGTTTTTATTAATCAGCACTTTATTAATCCTTTTTGCTTGTGGTGAACCAGAGCAAAATACTCCGATTGACGGTGCCATAAATGAAGAAGAACAACTGACAGATTATTCAAATTTAGAAGTCAACTTTTCAATTTCTGGTCAAATTACTGGCGGTGGAAATCAAACATTAGCATTGGAAGCTCTCAGTAACAAAGGATCTATAAAATTGGCGGAAACCAAAACCGCAGCCAATGGAAAATTTTTGTTGAAAGGAAATATACAAGGAATGGGATTATATCAACTTAAAATTGGAAATACAAACAAAATCATTCCGCTTACCTTGGAACCGAAAGATTCTATCAAAGTAATGGCAGATTTTGCAACGTACGAAAGATTGCCGAAAATTTCAGGCGCTGTTTGGGCAGAAACATTGACAAAATACATGGCAAACTTCAATCAATTTGCGGAAAAACAAGCCCTTTTGATGACTAAGAAAGGATTGTCGCAGGAACAACAAATCAAGGAATTCTTAGAAATGAGAAAACCATTAGACGCTTTTGCCAAAGCTGAAATGTTGAAAAACCCAGGAAATCCAGCGAATATTGTGCTTTCAACATCTATGACTCCAGCCATGGGATTCGATAATTGGGATACAGATAACTTAAATGTCTTAGAAAAAGTTGCAATTGCTTTTGAAGAAAAATATCCTGGATCACCAATCGCAAATTCAATGCGCATGCAAGTTGAACAAATTTCAGCAGGTATGGCTGAATTTAAAACTTCCAAAACAAGTCCGAGAAACGCAGCTGGAATAACCGCACCTGAAATCGAATTGAAAAATCCTGAAGGAAAAACACTGAAACTTTCTTCTTTAAGAGGAAAAGTGGTGTTAATCGATTTTTGGGCTTCTTGGTGTGGACCTTGCAGACAGGAAAATCCTAATGTTGTGCGCGCTTATAATAAGTTCAAAGACAAAGGTTTTACCGTTTTCAGTGTATCTTTAGATAGCGATGCAAATGCTTGGAAAAGAGCAATTAAATCAGATGGTCTAATTTGGCCAAACCATGTCAGTGATTTGAAACAATGGAAATCTCCACTTCCTGAATTGTATGGATTTGATGGAATTCCTTATACAGTTCTAATAGATAAACAAGGGAAAATTATCGGGACAAATCTACGCGGACCAGCTTTGGAACAAAAATTGAATGAAATATTGAAATAAACTAATTTGAATTTTAAACGTCTTAAATTTCAAAAGAAAATCAATTTCTAAAAAACGAACAAATGAAAAAATTATTGACAGTTTCATTATTACTTTGCTCACTTATCAGCTTTGCTCAAATTCAAGTGACGGTTGGTGGAAATATTTTCAATCTCAAAACAGACACAATTATTCTTGCGCAATATACGCAACAAGGTTATGTAGATTATATCAAATCGCCAGTTTCGAAAAAAGGAGATTTTAAGTTGACTGGAAAGTTACCCGCTAAAGATTATTACGTATTAAGAATTTCACCGAACGAACATTTGAATTTAATTTTGAAGGACGGCGCAGATATCAAGGTTTATGGTGACGGAAAAAATATTAATTATTTCAACAACATCATTGGTTCAGATGAATCCTCCCATATGAATGCATTCATCAATGATTTAAGGGTTTTCAACAGTAAAAAAGATTCTGCTAATGCTTATTTACAAAAATTCCCAGATCAATTAGATGCTGTAAATCAATCATTCAGCCAAATATTCTACGAATTCAATGCTGTTAGACAACGTTTTATTGCAGAAAATCCAAATTCTCCAGCATTGATTCCAACCTTGCAAACTATTGACGTTCAAAAAGAATTTGCAATTTATGAATCAGTAGTCAATCAATTGGTTGCAGGATTTGATGGATCACCGACGATTGAACAACTCAAAGCCAATTTCGCACAATTAAAAGCACAAAATCAAGCCAATGAATTTTTAGCGCCAGGAAAAATGGCACCAGATTTTAGTCAAGCAATGGCAGACGGAAAAATGTTGAAATTGTCTGATTTGAAAGGAAAAGTTGTTCTTCTTGACTTTTGGGCTTCTTGGTGTGGACCATGCAGAAAAGAAAATCCAAATGTGGTAAATCTGTACAAAAAATACGAAAAAGACGGATTTACTGTGTTGAGTGTTTCTTTGGATCAAAAGAAGGAACCTTGGTTGGCAGCAATTGAAAAAGACGGATTAGTTTGGCCAAATCATGTAAGTGATTTGAAATTCTGGTCAAATGAAGCAGCACTATTATACAAAGTAACCGGAATTCCGTTCACCGTGTTGATTGACAAAGAAGGAAAAATCATCAATACAAAATTGAGAGGTCCAGATTTAGAAAACACCTTGAAAAGTATCTTTGGTCATTAATCAAATTGATTTCCAGCAAAATATATGACTGAAAATTCAGGAAAAAATATTTACTTCGCTTCAGATTTTCATTTGGGAGCACCGAATTATGAAAAAAGTTTGGAACGTGAGAAAGCCATTTGTGCTTGGCTCGATTCAATTAAACCAACTTGCGGTGAACTTTTTTTGGTTGGGGATATTTTTGATTTTTGGTTCGAATATAAAAATGCTATTCCAAAAGGATTTGTAAGATTGCAAGGAAAAATTGCTGAATTTACAGACAGCGGAATTCCCGTTCACTTTTTTACAGGAAATCATGACATGTGGATTTTTGATTACATTCCGAAAGAATTGGGCGTTCAATTGTACAGAAAACCAATCGTTAGAACTTTTGGAACCAAGAAATTTTACATTGGGCATGGCGATGGTTTAGGTCCTGGAGATCTAAAATACAAAATGTTAAAGAATTTCTTCGACAGCAAAATTTGTCAATGGCTATTTGCCCGTTTTCATCCCAATTTTGGAATTGGTTTGGCAAACTACTCATCTCGAAGTAGCAGAGCAAAGACTGGAAAGATAGACGAAAAGTATCTTGGAAAAGAAAATGAATGGTTGGCGATTTATTGCGAAGAACAAAATAAAATGAATCCTGTAGATTTTTATCTATTTGGGCACAGACATTTACCACTTTCTATACCAATTGGTGAAAATGCTAATTACATGAACATTGGTGATTGGCTGAAATACAACACTTTTGCAGTTTTCGATGGAGAAAATTTGACCCTTAAAAGTTGGAACAACGGTTCACCAGAAAACTATATTTTCTAAATCATATTTCAAATTCACATGAAGTACAATCTTTCAGAAATTACAGATTTAATCAAAGACAGACGCACGATTTATCCTGAGCAATTCAGCGATAGAAAAATTCACAAAGAACAAGTTGAGCATATTTTAAACAATGCGATTTGGGCTCCAACTCATGGGAATACACAACCTTGGCGTTTTACCGTTTTTATGGATGAAAGTCGTCAAGATTTAGCCGATATTTTAGGGAAGTTGTATTTGGAGGAAACTCCAGTAGACAAACAAAATGACATGAAATTGGCAAAAATGATTACACGTCCAATGAAATCCTCTGTTGCCATTGCCATAAACATGAAACGAGACGAAACGGGAAAAATCGCAGAAATTGAAGAAATTGAAGCAATTGCCTGCGCCGTTCAAAACATGCATTTAACTTGCACAGCCTATGGAATCGGTGGATTTTGGGCGACTCCAAAAGTCATTTCAAGTCCTAAAATGAACGAATTTTTAAAAATAGGCGAAACAGATAAATGCTTAGGGATTTTTTACATGGGCTATCCAACTGAGCAATGGCCAAAAGGACAAAGAAGACCGATTGAATATTTAACTGAATGGAGATAAATTAATTAATTCAACATTTAAAACATTCCTAAATACGGATAAATAAATTGATGTTATATATTCTCTAAAATTCAAATATTTTTGAATTAAAAACGTTTTCTTTGTTTCGTATATGGGCAAAAAATCAATCTTAAGAATTCTTCTTGTAGTTCACTTTTTTAGTGTCTCAGGTATGTTTTTCGCCCAAAGTACGACAGAAAAAAAAGAGAAAAAAGAGAAATTCCCTTCCTATTTTGGTTTACAGTTTAAGCCATTGATAGCAGGAGACTTTTTAGGTTCTTCGCAATTGAAATTGAACAATGAACAATTTTTTGCTGTTGTAAATCAGAAGTTTGGATATTCCTTTGGTGCCAATGTAAGAATTGGATTAACTAAATTAATCAGTCTAGAAACCGGAATAAATCAAGTTGTCAGAAACTATGATATCGATTTTTCAATTCCCGATTCAAATTTGTTTGTAAAAAATGATATCAGTTTTTTAAATTACGATATTCCACTCAATGCGTTAATTTACATTCAATTAAGCGATAAAATTTTCATGAATGCCTCTTTAGGCGGTTCTATGGTTTACAATCCTTCAGATGTTGCGACCAAGTTGTCTTTGCAAGGAGGAAATGTTTTTATTCAGGAAGGAAGACGATTTTCAAGATTAGGAATTGAAATGAATGCCAATTTTGGTGCGGAATATCGCACTGAAAAAAGCGGGATTTTTTACCTTGGCATTTCAGGAAGAATTCCAGTAAAACCAATTTACCAAATTGCAGCAGTTTATGAAAGACAATCTTACTCAAAAGTAGCCGTGGGCAATTTAATTGGCACCTATATTTCATTCGACTTTAGATATTATTTACCGAATATCAAAAATAAAGGTGTTCAATTTATTCCAGGGCCGATTGAACAATAAATCAACAAGTTAAATTAGATTTCAATTATAATTTCATGCAAAAACACATCGATACACTTGGTTTACAACCACATCCTGAAGGAGGATTTTACAAAGAAGTTTACCGCTCAGAAGAAACCATTGTAGGTGGAGAAAGAAATTTGATGACTTCGATTTACTTTTTGTTGACTTCAGAAAATGTGTCCAAATTTCACCGAATCAAAAGCGATGAATTGTGGTTTCACCATGCTGGAAGTCCGCTGATAGTGCATACATTAGATCAAAACGGTCACCACGAACATTTGGTCGGAACTGATTTGGACAGGAACATGCAACCGCAATTCATGGTTCCTAAAAACACCATTTTCGGATCAACGGTACTTGAGGAAAACAGCTTTTCACTCGTTTCATGCGTCGTCGCTCCAGGTTTTGATTTCCATGATTTTGAACTTTTCACAACGGAAAGCTTGTTGGAATTGTTCCCTAGTGAAATTGAAATCATTCAAAGATTGAGCTGATAAAATGCAAATCAAAACCCGAATCTATTTACTTGGACTGATAACCTTACTTGTTTTTCCGATTCCCGCAATTTGGGCATTGTGGTATTTTGAGGAAATAAATCCATTGGAAATTCTCGATTTAAACCAATTAATAAATCCAAAAACTTTATTAGGTCTTTCTTGGGGTATGATATACGCCGTTTTCAGCATGAGCGTTTTTCAATTAAACATTTTCGGCAACGAACTAGACAGACAAGAAAAATTGATTCAATCCATGAATTTAAATTTGGTGGACAAAATCTTTTTGTCCCTTTGTGCAGGATTTGGGGAAGAAATTTTGTTTCGCGTCGGTGTGCAACATTGGTTGGGAATTTGGATCACTTCCATCCTATTCATCTCGATTCACGGATATTTGAATCCAAAAAAATGGCGACTTTCGTTGTATGGAATTTTATTGCTTCCATTTATCCTTTCCCTTGGCTCTTGGCTTTCTCCCATGGGAATTTGGTTCTGCATCGCCGCACATTTTAGTTACGATTTGATGCTTTTTATCAGTATCGATAGCGATTAATATTTTACTGATCTTGCTTGCTAATTCTAAAAATCAATGAATAAGAATCATAGGTATTGAATTTCTCGTCAAAAGCCAGCAACTTGATCATCTGTACTTCCATCAATACTTTCTCCATTTTTGGACTCATTTTTCCAGAAAGATTGAACGGTAACCAATAGTATGTCCATAAATTATCCAAATCACTTTCATTGCTTACAAAAGTCATGTCTTTGAATGAAATACCATTGATTTTAGCGACAAGCTTATCAAAAACAACTTTTCCTTCTTCATAAGATTTGTAATCGCCAAAATCTGCAACAAAAGTATTGTGAGAAGCAAAATTATCAGGGAAATAACATTTAACAGCACCTTCCAACTTGATTTTTGAATCATATTCAGCAAAAACGTCAAATTCATTTTTAGCGGGCAATTTATCACCTATTACATTTTCAAAATCTGTTTCAAAATCAGCCAATAAACTCAAAACTTGACCATTAAAATTATTTGGAAATGAAACACTTGGACTGATCACAACAGAAGTTTGCTTATTCCCAGAAGTAAATTCGATACTTTCTTTACTCAATATAAAATAAATATTTTTCGTCGGTCTAAGTGATGACTCCATGTGTTTATTCTCGGCAGGAGTAATTAATATCATACAAGAATTGGTTTCTACGTCTGAAACATACCTTCCATTATAAGAATTCATTAAACTTCGATTTTTATTTCTACTGTCTAAGCTCGCAATTCCATCTGGCCAAGCATTTTCGCTAGCACTTATTAATGCTTCCTCCAAAATTGCTGCTCCAGCTTGCGCTCTGATTTGCGCTTTTGCTGCTGCATTGCCTTCCAAATTAAAAGTTGACATCAACGAATTAGTTTCCAAAAATTTCACTGTTCGAAATTTTTCATATTGCGCAGATACAGAATTGCCAACCAGCAAAACCAAACTTAAAATCAAAAATCTTTTCATAACCATTTTTTTAAAACACAATTCAAAAGTATGAAATGACAATAATTTCAGAATAATGCATTTGGAGTATATTTTGGTTAGCCTAAAAATTATTCAATTTATGAATTTTTAAGATTATTACTTTCTGTAAAAAGTAATAATTAAAACCAAAAAATTGCTTCAGACACTGTCGCTGGGTAATCCCAAAACAACAATTTTAATGATAAAATTTAACCTTAAATTCACTTTTTTCAATAGTAAATTTGAAGAATAGGAAGTCTAATTCTGTATTTATCACTTTCCTTTTAATAGACATTTTCTATTTTCTTATTATAGAGACTATGAAGTAAATCATATTCTTTTACAATCGACTCTATTTACGGTACTTTTCTAGTACAATCAACTTTTAGATAAAATAAATAATCTTAAGAAAATTTAAAAATATTGGATATTTCTTTTCAGATACTCTACAATTAATTTTGAGATCGGAAAAAAATAAGAAGTAACTTATATGTAAAAATATATTTATAGAAAAGTATAAAATGTTTACAATTAACATCTAAATACAAAATATTAGAAAAATAAATTTTGTTAATCGTAACTTAATACGTTTAACAAAAATCAAAATATTTATCAATCGTAATCAATTGTGATTGACGATTTAATTTTAACATTATTGTATTTATTCTAACAAAGCGTGTTTTTTAAATTAACACTTTATCATACAAACATCGCTTGTCGTAAAACGATGAGCAATATTCAAATTTACTGCGAATTTAAAGACATTCGACAATGAAACCTTACAATATATCAACAGACAAATGTTAATAACTAAAATTTCAAAATGTTGATTACCAATGTTTTATATTGATAATTGAAATTTAAAATTTGACAATCAACAAAAATGATTGCTTTACTATTCAGAAATTCCGAAAGCAAAAACCAATAAATCGGTTCCTTTCTCAAAAATAAAGGTCCTACCAGATTCCGAAACTAAAATCACCCGAATATTTGTCTTTTGTCGCTTCTCACTTTCAGCAATTACTTGTCTGCACGAACCACATGGCGAAACACAATCATCTTGCTTGATCAAGTCACCTTTGGCCACAATCACCAAGGTCTGAATTGGAGTTTCCGGAAAGTTCGCGCCAGCATAAAACAAAGCAACTCTTTCAGCACACAAACCTGAAGGATAAGCAATATTCTCCTGGTTGTTTCCAGCCACTTCTGTCCCATCTTTCAACAACAACATCGCCCCTACCCTAAAATTACTGTAAGGTGCATACGCTTTTTCAGCAATTGAATATGCTTTTTGAACCAAATCTTGCTCTTTCGAGTCCAAAGAAGTCCAATTTTCAAATTCTTGATATGAAATGGTGAGAGTTTTGTTCATCTTTCAGCGCGTGTATATTTGCTTTCAACAAATTTCGAGAAATATAAAGCTAGTTTGACATGGTTTAGAAAAGATATTCCATAGTGGATTGTTTAAAACCTGAAAAATTCTCAAATTAAGAGAATTTTTCAACTATAATGCTTCTTTAAGTTGAACATGTCTCCTACGGGAAATGATTTCGTTACTTTTTTTCATTGCCAAAAAAAGTAACCAAAAAACGCTAGGCTACGCAATCAAAGCTAAAAAAATAAAATCCATGACTCAACAAAAGTAAACTCGCCATTGGAATTTTCTAAGCAGTAAGATCATCATCGCTCAAACATTACTTTTGTTTATCCGTCATGAATTGGTATTTTTTTTAACGCTTTTATTGCTGAGGCCGATTCCTTTGTCTACTAGATTATTCGCTTGTTAGAAGTATAATCATAGAAATCGACTCCCGATTTAAAAATTTTGATTTAATTTATTATTGTTGACAAGCACATAAAAATCCTGTCCAATAATCCAAAAAAAACGCCCATCTTATTCAGATGAGCGTTTTTTTTTAAGATATATTCTCCTTAAACAAGCATAGTTACTGGATTTTCTAGATAACCTTTCAAAGTCTGCAAGAAAGCAGCTCCTGAGGCTCCGTCTACCACTCTATGATCACATGAAAGGGTTAATTTCATTACGTTTCCTGGAACAACTTGTCCATTCTTCACTACTGGAATTTGTTTGATTCCTCCGACAGCCAAAATACAGCTATCTGGTGGGTTAACAATTGCTGTGAACGATTCGATTCCGAACATTCCCAAATTAGAAATTGTAAATGTATTTCCTTCCCAATCTGAAGGTTGTAATTTCTTATCTTTCGCTTTTTGCGCAAAATCTTTTACTTCAGCGCCGATTTGTGCAAGACCTTTTGTGTCTGTAAATCTAACTACAGGAACCAACAAACCTTCATCCACTGCTACAGCAATTCCAATATGCACATGGTGGTTTCTACGAATCACATCACCCAACCATGAACTATTGATTGCAGGATGTTTTCTCAACGCCATTGCGGAAGCTTTCACAACCATGTCATTGAAAGAAATTTTGACATTTTTATCTGCATTCATCGCATTTCTTGCGGCAATAGCATTGTCCATATCGATGTCCAATGTCAAATAAAAGTGTGGAGCTGTAAATTTGCTTTCAGCCAAACGTCTCGCAATGGTTTTACGCATTTGAGAAACTGTTTCATCTGTGAAAGATTCTTGTCCGACAGGAGCAGAAAATTGAACAGCATTTGCAGCAGGAATGTAAGGAGTGAAATGATCTACATCTCTTTTAACGATTCTTCCATTGTCACCTGTACCCGCAACTTGATTGATATCAATTCCTTTTTCTTCGGCAACTTTTTTAGCCAAAGGCGAAGCAAAAACACGTCCGTTTGTTGGTGCTGGTGCTACAACAGGTGCCGCCTTTGGAGCAGGTGCAGCAGCGGCTTGAACTGGCGCAGGATTCGCTTTTGGCGCTTCCACCGCTTTTTCTTCCACTTTCACTTCCTCAGCAGGAGCGCCAGCATTAGCAAGAAGTGCAGAAATATCTTCTCCTTCTTTACCTATGATTGCAAGTACCACATTTACTGGAACTGATTTTCCTTTTTCGACACCAATGTGCAACAATACACCATCGTAAAAAGATTCAAATTCCATGGTTGCTTTGTCGGTTTCAATTTCCGCCAATAATTCACCTGATGAAACTTTGTCTCCCACTTTTTTATGCCATTCAGCAACAACACCTTCTGTCATGGTGTCGCTCAATTTGGGCATATAAATTATTTCTGCCATAATTTTTATTTTTTACTGTAAACAGTTAAATATTAGTATTCTTTGATGTAAGGATAATCAGTTTGCATGTAAACATCCTCGTATAATTCATGTGCTTCTGGATAGGGAGAATTTTCAGCAAATTCAACTGATTCTTCTACTTCTTTTTTCACCCAATTATTTATTTCCTCAATCTCCACATCATTCAACCATTTGTTCTCTTTGATTACATCTAAACAATGGTCAATTGGATCTTTAGCTTGCCATTCAGCAACCTCTTCTTTTGATCTGTATTTTTGAGGATCTGACATTGAATGTCCTTTGTAACGATAAGTTCTGATATCTAATAAAGTTGGTCCATCACCTCTTCTAGCTCTATCACAAGCCTCTTCGATTGCTTCGTGAACTGCTTCAGGCGACATTCCGTTTACAGATTTAGAAGGAATATCATAGGATAAACCAATTTTAGATAAATCAGTCACATTGGTAGTTCTTTCTACAGAAGTTCCCATTGCGTAATTGTTATTCTCAATGATGTAAATCACTGGCAATTTCCAATTCACAGCCATATTGAAAGTTTCGTGTAAAGCACCTTGTCTTACGGCTCCATCTCCCATAGAAACAAAAACTACATTGTCTGTTTCATTGTATTTCTCTGCAAAAGCAACACCAGTACCCATTGGAATTTGCGCTCCAACGATTCCGTGTCCACCCATGAAATTTTTATCTTTATCAAAAAAGTGCATTGAACCACCTTTTCCTTTGGAACAACCTGTAGTTCTACCATAGAGTTCAGCCATTAAAACACGAGGATCTGTACCCAAACCAATTGGATGCGCATGATCTCTATATGCAGTCATGTGACTATCAGTTGGACGGCTACCACTAACGGTTCCTGCAACGATTGCTTCTTGACCTATGTATAAGTGGCAAAAACCACCAAATTTTTGTTGAATGTATAATTGTCCAGCTTTTTCTTCAAAGCGACGCATTAATAGCATGTCTTTGTACCATTTCACATAAGTTTCTTTTGAAAACTTTGAATTGGAAGCAACTGAACTTTTTTTGGTTGTTTTGCTTGGTTTTGCAACTGCTTTTGTAGCCATAATTTTGCTATTTTTTTTTACGAAAGGCAAATATAACAAGAAGAATCGAAACAAAATAATTTTTCAAATACTCAATTTCGATTAATCTAATTAAGCTTAGTGTCTTTTTTACATTAAGCCTTGTGTTTTAGTAGAAACAAAGGATTCAAAAAAATGTTTGGATTTGAAAATTTTATTTCAAAAAAATAATAATCCTTGCAAAACACAAAAAAATGCGTACTTTTGCGGTGGGGTAAGTCTTGTACGACCAGCTCCTTCTAACTCCTCCAGGGCAGGAATGCAGCAAAGGTAAGAAGTTGAGCGGTGCGATGCGAGTAGCTTACCCCACTTTTTTTGACCTTAAAAAGCAAAGAAAGTATTCCAATTACTATTGCATAAGACTTTCTTTTTATTTTTCAAACGAATGAGTCTTTAATCATGTGATTTTTAAACTTGATTTTCACTTTAAAATATTGAAACATGAAATTTTTCATTGATACCGCGAATTTACAAGAGATTAAAGAAGCCAATGATCTTGGTGTTTTAGATGGCGTAACCACTAACCCTTCATTAATGGCGAAAGAGGGTATAAAAGGACAAGAAAACATACTAAACCATTACAAAGCAATTTGCGAAATCGTTGATGGTGATGTGAGTGCTGAAGTTATTGCGACTGATTTTGAAGGAATGATTCGCGAAGGTGAAATCTTAGCTGCACTTCACAAAAATATTGTGGTCAAAATCCCGATGATTCCTGAAGGTATCAAAGCGATCAAATATTTTTCAAATAAAGGAATTAGAACCAATTGCACATTGATTTTCTCTGCTGGTCAAGCCTTGTTGGCAGCCAAAGCTGGAGCAACATATATCTCTCCATTCATAGGTAGATTGGATGATATTTCAGTGAATGGTTTAGATTTAGTAGCACAAATTCGTCAAATTTACGACAATTACGTATTTGACACTGAAATACTTGCAGCTTCTGTAAGACATCCAATGCACATTATCAACTGTGCAGAAATTGGTGCCGATGTAATGACCGGCCCATTGAGTGCGATCCTGGCACTCGCCAAACATCCTTTGACTGATTCAGGTTTGAAGCAATTTTTAGCTGACCACGCCAAAGGCAATAATTAAGAATCCTTTATTCAAAAACAGAAAAGTGTTGATCTTTTTGGATTGGCACTTTTTTGCGTTTTAGCCATTAATCTGAACCACAAAAACAAATCTTTAGGGTTTCAATTTACTTAAATTCCTTACCAGTGTTGCAAACATTTTTAAGGAGCAGAAAAAATCAAAATTATGAAAACAATTAACTGATTTTACTGTTGTTTCAACGAGATTTATTTACTTTTATCACTCAATTGACTTTCATTCCAAATGGCACAACAATACATTCACGTCAAAGGCGCTCGAGTTCACAATTTAAAAAATATTGATGTCAAAATTCCCCACGGAAAAATCACGGTAATCACCGGACTTTCAGGTTCTGGTAAGTCATCATTAGCCTTTGATACCTTGTACGCTGAAGGTCAAAGACGATACGTAGAAAGTTTGTCGTCCTATGCACGTCAATTTTTAGGTAAATTAGATAAACCCGAAACCGATTTTATCAAAGGAATTTCTCCTGCTATTGCCATTGAACAAAAAGTTACTTCCAGCAATCCAAGATCGACAGTTGGTACAACGACAGAAATTTACGATTATTTGAAATTGCTTTTCGCAAGAGTCGGGAAAACGATTTCTCCTGTTTCTGGATTGGAAGTAAAAAAACATACTGTTTCTGATGTCATTGACTTTTTGACAAAACAAACTGAAGGAACCAAAGCTTATATACTAGCTCCTATTCAATCATTTGAAAAATATGGTACTGAAAGGCAATTGACTTTGTTGAAAGATCAAGGTTATGCAAGACTATTTTTGAATGACGAAATTATCGATTTAGAAAACATTGATTCTTCAATTAAAAACATTGAAAATGCAAGAATTTTGGTCGATCGAATCAAAACTTTTCGCGAAGACGAAGAAGCGATGGTTAGAGTAGCAGATTCAATTGCATTGGCTTTCGCTGAAGGTCATGGAAATTGTGAAATTAACTTACCTGACACCAATGAAACTTTCATTTTCAACAACAGATTTGAGTTGGATGGAATAGAATTTGTGGAACCAAGCGAACACTTTTTTACCTTTAATAATCCTTTTGGCGCATGTAAAACCTGCGAAGGATTTGGTTCTGTGATTGGAATAGATCCAAATTTGGTGATCCCAGACCCAAGTTTAAGTGTTTTTCAAGGAGGAATTGTTGCTTGGAAAGGCGAAACCATGGGCGAATATTTGAATGAATTGGTACTATCTGCTGCGAAATTTAATTTCCCGATTCATCGACCAATCGAAGAACTCAACGAAGCTGAATATCAGTTGCTTTGGGATGGAAATAAATACTTTTCAGGATTGAATAAATTTTTCAAATTTCTAGAAAGTCAATCGTATAAAATTCAATACCGCGTGATGCTTTCTCGCTACCGCGGAAAAACAATTTGTCCTGATTGTAAGGGAACTAGACTAAGAAAGGATACTAATTATGTTACTGTAAAAGGAAAAACAATTACAGAAATCGTTCTTACTCCTGTAAAAGAAATTTATACATTTTTCAAAGAGTTGACTTTGGAAAGCCACGAAACTCAAATTGCCAAAAGATTGTTGCCAGAAATCACGAATAGACTCGGATTTTTGAACGAAGTTGGCTTGGGTTATTTGACCTTAAACCGTCAATCAAATTCACTTTCTGGTGGTGAATCACAACGCATCAATTTGGCGACTTCACTAGGTAGTAGTTTGGTTGGATCGATGTATATTTTAGACGAACCGAGTATTGGTTTACATCCGAGGGACACGCAGAAATTAATCAAAGTGCTGAAAAACTTGCGTGATTTGGGAAATACAGTCATTATTGTTGAACACGAAGAAGACATCATGGAAGCGGCTGATGAGATTTTAGATATTGGCCCAATGGCTGGAGTTTATGGTGGTGAAGTCGTTTTTCAAGGAAATCATGCGGCATTAATCAATCAAAAAAACAGTTTGACAGCGCAATATTTGACTGGAGAAAGAAAAATTGAAATCCCCTCCAGACGCAGAAAATCAAACAATAAACTCACTGTAGTTGGCGCCAAAGAAAACAATTTAAAAAATGTGACTGTCGATTTTCCTTTGCACAGTTTAGTTTGTGTGACTGGTGTCAGCGGCTCTGGAAAATCAACTTTGGTAAAAGATATTTTGTATCCCGCCATGCGCAAACATTTGGGACAATTTGGTGATTTTCAAGGAAATTTCAAGGCTTTAGAGGGAGATTTAAAATTGATTAAAGAAATCGAATTTGTAGATCAAAATCCAATTGGTAAATCTTCTCGAAGCAATCCAGTGACCTATGTCAAGGCGTTTGATGATATCCGAGAATTATTTGCCCGTGTTCCATTGTCAAAAGCAAGAGGATATAAACCAGGCTTTTTCAGTTTCAATGTTGAAGGCGGACGATGTGAAATGTGCGAAGGAGAAGGAAGAGTAACGGTTGGTATGCAATTTATGGCTGATGTTCATTTGCTTTGTGAGGCTTGCAATGGTTCGCGATACAAATATGAAACCTTAGAAATCGAATTTAAGGGTAAAAACATTGCTGATATTTTGAATTTAGATATTGAAAACGCACTTGAATTTTTCAAAAATGCGGGCGATAAATTGGCTGATAAAATTGTTACCAAAATCCAACCACTTTTTGATGTTGGATTGGGTTATTTACAACTGGGTCAATCATCTAGTACATTGAGTGGCGGTGAAGCTCAACGAGTTAAATTGGCGTCTTTTTTAGCCAAAGGTGATGCTTCGTTGTCAACACTTTTCATTTTTGATGAACCAACAACTGGATTGCATTTCTATGATATAGAAAAATTGTTAATCGCATTTCAAAGATTAATTAATAATGGAAATTCAATCATTGTGATTGAACACAATGCAGACATTATCAAGTCAGCTGATTGGGTTATTGACATTGGTCCTGACGGAGGAAACGAAGGTGGCTCGATTGTTTTTACTGGTACACCAGAAGATTTGATTAAGGACAAAAATAGCTTTACTGGAAAATTTTTAGCGAAGAAATTCGTTTCAAATACCTAGATTGATTTTGCTGTATTTGTTGGTTTTATTGGTACTTAAGTGATTCTAACGGATAAAAACACTTATTTAATCACAAACTTGTAAATCAACACAATTCCAAAAGCAATTAACGCCGAACCAGTTATGTAATTGATGATATTCATCATTTTGTCGGTCAAGAAATGTTTGATTTTTCCTGCTAAAAAGACTTTTCCAAGTTCTAAGCAAAGTACAATTCCCAAAACAACCAAAAAATACAAAATCATTTTCACCAATGAGAAATGAACCGTTTTTCCTATGGCTGTTGCGTTCGCCAACCACAAAAACCATACAGCAGGATTGAACAGATTTAACAAAAATCCTTTTGAAATCAGAAAAAATGCTGATGCTTGAGTTACCAGTTCTTCTCTGTCGTCTGCTTTGATCGATTTTTTGATAAAGTAAGTCAAACCAAAAATCAATAAAATTATACCACCGACGACAGATGAAATCTCTTGTGTTTTCGGTGAATTTAACAGATTTCCAAGTCCAAAATAAATCAAAATACTTACTGTAATACTTAGAAATAAATCACTCAAGACAATTCCAAGGGCCAACATTGAACCATGTTTATATCCTTCGCGAATTCCAGCATTGATCAAAGCAAAAAATGCCGGACCAAAGGAAAAAGTTAGAATCATAACAATGACAACACCTTGAGAAATTAAATCTAAAATCAAATTTGAAAAAATTAAATTGTACGAAATGAAAATGATTCAATTCGTTTCCAAACAAATTTAACGATTATAACTTAAAATTAATTAAAGTTTAACCCCAATTTAACTTATTTATAATCGTTTTAAATCCGAAAAAAAAAAGTAATTTTAAAGAGTTATTAATACTCTGCAAAACATGAAATCAATTTTACTACTTTCATTACTATCTATTTTAATCGCCTGTAATGTTGTCAAGTTCAAAGATAAACACGCAACTAAAAAGTTAGCTAGAAAAGAAATTGTACCACAATATTTTGACGAAGATTCCTTGCATGTAAAATATTGGAAAGGTGGATCAGGTCCGACAATTGTTTTCATTCATGGATTTGGTGGAGATGCTTTGATGACTTGGGAAAAAGAAATGGAAACTTTGGCAAAGAACCACACCGTTATTTCCATGGATATCTTGTGGTTTGGCGAAAGTAGAACAAACAAACCAGCTATTTTAGCTACTCAAACAGAAGCAGTTGAAAAGTTATTAAAAAAACTGAATGTCACTAAAGCGAGTTTCATAGGACAAAGTTACGGCGGTTTTATCTTAGTCGATTTTGCATTGAAACACCCAGAGATGGTTGAACGAATGATAATTGCAAATAGTCCAGGTACGACATTTGACATCAAAGAACTAGATGTGATTTGCAACAATTATAAAGTAAAAAGCATTGATGAAATGTTTGTGTTTTCTGAACCTGCAAAGATTCAAAAATTGGTAAATTTATCCTCCTACAAAAAACCACATTTACCTAAATTTGCGATGAAACAATCTTACGACATTTATTTTGCCGCTAATCAAAAAGAGAAAATAAATATGTTGAAATCTCTTCCTGCTGAACAAGAAAGAATGAAGGATATCAGCAGTTTACAAAAAATTGAAACCTTAGTACTTTGGGGTGAATCAGATGAAATCTTCTCACTAAAATCAGGACAAACTTTCGCGAATGCAATCAACGCAAAATTTGTTTCCATTCCAAAATGTGGACATGCGCCACAAATTGATGATCACGAAAGTTTTTTAAGAATTTTGACAGCGTTTTTTAAGTAAAAATAATCTCTTAAATTATTTCAATCCAAAATGCTTTTCTGCTTCTTCAGCGATATAGCCACCAATCGCTAAGGATGCTGTTGCAGCAGGAGATGGAGCATTTAAAACATGGATTGAACGTCCGTGATATTCAATTCTGAAATCGTCTCTTGTATCACCATCTTCGCCCAACAAAAGTGCTCTCACTCCTGCTCTACCTGGTTTGATATCTTCCATGGTCAAACTTGGAATCAAAACTTGCAATGTTTTCAAAAATAACTTTTTAGAGAAAGCACGACGGTATTCGTCAATCCCAAATTTCATATTTCCGAAAAATAATTTCCAAGTTCCTTTATATGTCAAAGCATCATAAGTATCTCTCCACGAGAAATCTGTTTTTCCGTAACCTTCACGTTTGAATGTAAATACCGCATTTGGACCACATTCAACGTCGCCATTTGTCATTCTTGTAAAGTGAACTCCTAGAAATGGAAATTCTGGATTTGGAACTGGATAAATCAAATTTCGAACTTTGTGTTTCGCTTCGTCTGTTAATTCGTAATAATCACCACGGAAACCAACAACTTGTTCTTTCAAATTAACTCCGTCTTTTCGTGCCAATCTATCCGCTTGCAAACCAGCGCAAAAAACCAAATATTTGGCTTC
>CANHQP010000048.1 GCA_947462925.1 Flavobacteriia bacterium
GATTACGAAATAAAGAAAAGGGAGCGATTAAAAGTAATCGCAACCCTTTCAAACTAGCTCAAGGCTGTTTTAAGGAACAAAAATAAAAAATAAAGATTTTTAATTTGGAAATTAACACAGAATCTGCTTCGCGGTGCTTGATCAAAACGAACCCAAAAATAGCTTCGCTGAGATCGCCTGCGGCTAAGTTCAAGGCTGAGTCATCAAGTTAAAGCGCAGATTTTCGCACGAATTCAAATTTTTTCATCATGCGTTTTATTTTAAAAGGTTACCTGCGGTGCTGCTATCGCGGTCTGAAAATCTGATTTTAGCTTCGCTGCATCCTTCGGAAGTGTCGGTGATCTACTCCATTAACATTACGTAGGTTCGCTTCGTAGCATCCTTCGGAAGTCCTCCAAAAATCTACATTTTCAGTGCACCTTTAAACCGCGCAGCAGCCACGTTAGTGAAACCTTTCTTCCAAGGCCATAAATCTAAAACTATTACTTTAAGCCCCGTCTGATTTAATTTTCCTAAACAATTTGATTTAATGTAATTTACCAAGAATAAATTAGATTTTGATCCGACAACAGTGTTATTGAATAATAATTTTTTGTGTGATTTCTTGGTTGAATTCATTCGTCAATTTCAAGAAATAAATGCCGTTTTCGATTGTAGACAAATCGATTTCGTTTTGATTGATTTCTAATTTTTCACTTTGTTTTAATTTGCCGTCAAGACCAATAACTTGGTATGACTTCAACTTATTTTGAGAAAAATTCTCAATGGTCAATTTTCCACTAGTTGGATTCGGACTCACAGAGATTTTACCAAGCTCACTTTCTACAATAGAAGCTTCTGATTGATCTTTGTAAACGCGAACGTAATCAATCTTCATTTCGGCAGGAAAAACGGTTGTAGCGTCAGGATACCCTGGCCAATCACCGCCCACTGCTAAATTTAAAATCAAATAAAATGGCAATTGAAATTCATTGGTTCCGTTGATGCCATTATTGATATTTAATTGATAATACAAATTGCCATCAGCAAACCATTTGATATTGGTTGATGTCCATTCAACTGCATAAATGTGGTATTCAGACGCATCTAAAGTCGATATTCCGCCCATGTAAACATGTCCAACATTGTCCCAATGCGCAGTTCCATTGATTTTCGGGTCATTATTAATGTGTTCCATTACGTCAATTTCACCGCATGCAGGCCAAGAAACTTGACTGATATTGGCGCCTAACATCCAGAAAGCTGGCCAAAGTCCTTTGCCCATTGGACATTTTATTCTTGCTTCAATTTTCCCAAACTTTACATCAAATAGTCCTTTTGATAAGATTTTTGATGAAGTATAGTCATTGGTTGTAAATTGTTCTTCTCGAGCAGTAATGGTTGCTTCTCCGCCAGAAATACTAAAATTAGTTGGACTGTCTGTGTAAAATTGCGCTTCATTGTTTCCCCAGCCATTTCCACCTATGTCAAATTTCCATTTGCTTTCGTCTAATGTAGCTGATTCAAATTCATCTGACCAAACCACCACCCATTGAGCATGGGAGATTGAATGGAGTACTAAAAATGCTGCAAATAAGATACTTTTTTTCATCATCAGTTGTATTAAAAAGGGAGATATAAATACCTCCCTTTCATTGTAAAATTAACTTAAACTAATTATTCTTTAATCAACTGAATGGTTTTCGTTTCTCCACCAACTTGAACGTTCAAGTGATAGATTCCAGAGGCCATTGCAGATAAATCCAATGTTGATGTAGTTGATTGAATTGATTTTTCAAGTACTTTTTCTCCAATGATAGAGTACAAAGTAACTTTTTCAATCTGTGCATTGTTTGAAACGGTAAAGATTGCAGAAGAAGGATTTGGATAAACCATCAAGTTCTCAAAAGATGTTTCATCAATTCCAACGATACAAGATCCACATTTTCCATAAGTGTTGGCAACATCACCTTGACCAAGCAACCATCTGCGATTTGCGTAAGTTGCATAATCAGTGATTGGAGCACAACCGCCACCGTTCACCATTTCTTGAATCAAGTTTTCTACAGTTCCATCTTTAACCAACAAATATTCCAAGGTATCATTTGGTGCTGGAGAAATTGTAAATGTCCAAGTTCCGTCACCATTGTCAACTGCTTGAGGACCAAAAGCTGGATTCCATCCCCAAATTGGACCTGTTAAGTTTACTTGTGTTGCTGGATCACAAACTTCTGTTGTGATAATCAAATCAGGATAAGAACAAGAAACGCAACGATCATAAGAGATATTTACATCACCAGAACCTAGCACCCATTTTCTATTTGCGTAAGCAAAGTAGTCAGTTACAGGAGCACAAGTTCCACCATTTTGCATGTCTGCAATTAAGTTTTCTTGCACACCGTCAACGATTACTAAATATTCCATATCAGTTGTTGGTGCTGGAGAGAAAGTGAACGTCCATGTTCCGTCTCCGTTATCAACTGCAAATGGACCTGCAGTAGGATCCCAACTCCAGAATGGTCCAGTCAATCTAACTTCGTTAGCTGTTGTTGAACAAACATCTACAGTGATTAATAAGTCGTCTCCACTAGTTGCATTGTACATTTCAATATCATCAAAATAGTATGTTTTTTCACCAGCAGTTGCGCCGTTAACACCATAATTGAAGAAGATTGAAGCTTTATCGTAAGTGTTTGCCAAATTCAAGGCAGCAGTTCCTGTTCCTTCATTTGCAAAATCAAAAACCAATGTTTCCCATCCGTTTGCTACAGTTGTTGTTGCATCTGTTTCAACAGAAATAGTTGGAGTTGAATGATTTTCAACTTTCAGTCTTACAACGATTCCAGCGTCAGGTGACCAAACACGCACAGACATTTGAGTTTGAGTAGTTGAGAAAGGAATTGCAGATGCAAAACCTAATTCTTCAGGAGCTGTAACTGTTGTTCCAGCCCATGGTTGAGCTGTGTTTACTTTGATAACTTTTACAACTGTGTTTGTGGCATCTGTTGGATCAACTTCAATCGTTGATGCTTCAGCACCTTCAAAACCAATTACGCCATATTCAATTACTGAACCTTCAAAAGTTACTGGCAAATCCATTTGGTTAGGATTTACAGTTGAACAAGCGCCACATTGACCGTATGTGTTTGTAACAGTTAAAGGATCTGTTAAATTCCAAATACGATTTGCGTAGTTTGCATAATCAGTAACTGGTGCACATGTTCCACCGGCTACCATTGCTGAAATCAAGTTTTCTTGAACGCCATCAACGATTAACAAATATTCCATATTCGCTGTTGGTGCTGGAGAAAAAGTAAAAGTCCATGTTCCGTCACCATTGTCAACAGCTACGGGTCCTGCATTAGGATCCCAACCCCAGAAAGGTCCTGTTAATCTTACAGTACTTGCTGTGTTACAAACGGTCGTTGTGATAACTAAATCAGTTGCAGTTACACAAGCAGAACACTGCCCGTATGTATTATTAATTGTCAATGGATCTGTTGTGTTCCAAATACGATTTGCATAGTTTGCATAATCTGTAACTGGTGCACATGTTCCACCTGCTACCATTGCTGAAATTAAGTTTTCTTGAACGCCATCAACGATTAACAAATACTCCATGTTTGCTGTAGGAGCTGGTGCAAATGTAAACGTAAAAGTTCCATCACCATTATTTACTGCTACAGGACCTGCAGTTGGATCCCAGCCCCAGAATGGACCTGTCAATCTTACTTCAGTTGCAGCAGTACAAACTGTTGTTGTGATCACTAAATCAGTAGGAGTAGGTGGGGTACAAGCAACACATTGACCATATGTATTCGATACTGTCAATGGATCTGTTGTGTTCCAAATACGATTTGCATAGTTTGCATAATCTGTAACTGGTGCACATGTTCCACCGTCTACCATTGCAGAAATCAAGTTTTCTTGAACACCATCAACAATTAATAAATACTCCATATTTGCTGTAGGAGCAGGTGCAAATGTAAATGTAAAAGTTCCGTCACCATTATTCACTGCTACAGGACCTGCAGTTGGATCCCAGCCCCAAAATGGACCTGTTAATCTTACTTCAGTAGCCGCAGTACAAACTGTTGTTGTGATAACTAAATCAGTTGGTGCAGCTGGTTGATAGAATTCGATATCGTCAAAGTAATATGTCTTTTCACCAGCAGTAGCTCCATTAACTCCATAATTGAAGAAAATTGACGCTTTATCATAGGTATTAGCTAAATTCAAAGCAGCTGTTCCTGCTCCTTCATTTGCAAAGTCGAAAACCAAAGTTTCCCAACCGTTTGCCACTGTTGTTGTTGCATCTGTTTCAACTGAAATTGTTGGTGTCAAATGACTCTCAACTTTCAATCTTACAATAATTCCCGCATCTGGTGACCAAACACGCACAGACATTTGTGTTTGAGTTGATGTAAAAGGAATTGGTGTTGCA
The DNA here is from genome assembly GCA_947462925.1 of Flavobacteriia bacterium. Classification (GTDB taxonomy): domain Bacteria; phylum Bacteroidota; class Bacteroidia; order Flavobacteriales_D; family Crocinitomicaceae; genus JAQVCM01. The sequence continues at coordinate 4,424 of CANHQP010000048.1, forward strand.
AAACCTAATTCTGCTGGTGCCGTCACTGTTGTGCCCGCCCAAGGTTGTGCTGTGTTCGCTTTGATCACTTTTACAACTGTGTTTGTAGCATCTGTTGGATCAACTTCAATCGTTGATGCTTCAGCGCCCTCAAAACCAATTACACCGTACTCAAAGGTCGAACCTTCGAAATTTACAGGTAAATCCATCTGGACTTGCGCCTGTAAACTGAACATTCCAAACAACAGAAACAAAAGCGTTACTGTTGATTGAAGATTAAGTAATTTTTTTGTCTTCATAAGTTTTTAGTTTTTTTGTACAATAACAAAATATTTATGCTAAAGTAATAAAATTATTGTATAAAATACAATAACTAAAAAAATATGCAAAATTACATCTTGAACTGATAACTCTCTTTTGCGGTTAATTCTTCGTAAGACTCTGAATTGAATGAAAATAACTTTGCTGGTCGATGCTTTACATTCATTTGTTTTTCATCATGAGAAATCAAAGGAATTGGCCTAATTTTCTTTCTAAAATTGGCTTTATCCATTTCTACACCAAAAGCATATTCAAACAATTGTTGCATTTCATTTAAGGTAAATCTTTTAGGCAAAAGGTCAAAACAAATTGGCTCGTACGTTAATTTTTTCTTTAAAAGTTCGAAAGTTGAATTTAAAATCAGGTTATGATCAAAAGCCAATTCCGGAACTTCATGAACGGGAACCCATTTCACTTCTTCTGCCCAAGAGGAAGCTTCGACATGAAATTCTTCAATGCGAACCAATGCAAAATAAGCGCTGGTAATTACTCGACCTTGAGGATGTCTTTTCGGATGACCAAATGTTTGGGCTTGATGTAATTCAACATTGTTCAATTTAGTCAATTCAAAAAGGATTCTTTCTGCTGCATTGGATAGATCTTCATCAGGGTAAACCAAGTCTCCTGGTATCGCCCACATGTTTTTAAATGGTTCCAATGCTCTTTTGATTAAAAGCACATTTATTTCACCATTTCTGAACCCAAAAATTACACTATCTAAAGAAAAAGAGTAATTGAAAAAATCGTCAAATGCTATTTTATACATTAAAAATACTGTTTTTATTTTAATTCAAATCTTGAATTTAACTGGTTTATTTTCAATTCGAAAAATCCTTTTTCTAAAATCCACTTCCCGCTATTGTCTACAAATTTAAGGTCTTCAGTTGAAATAATAAAATCAATTTTTTTCGCTTCATATGGTTTTAAGGTGATTTTTTCAAATCCAATTAATCTTTTACCTGCCGGAACAACACTTGCAACCAAATCTGATACATAAAGTTGAACCACTTCTTTCCCTTCTATTGCGGAATTATTGCTTACCTCAATACTGACAACTATTGTGTCGTTAACTGTATTCATGGAGGTTTTATTCAAAGTCAAATTCTTGTAAATGAAATTACTGTAGTTCAAACCAAAACCAAACTCCCATTCTGGGTCAAAAGCATCAAATTGATTGGTTTTACCTGAGCGATCTACACTTTTTGGATGGTCATAAAACTCAATAATTCCATCGTATTTTGGATAGGTATAAGGCAATTTTCCGCTCGGATTAACAGTTCCGAATAAAATATCTACCAGAGCGTTAGCACCATAGTCGCCAGGTAAATAAGTCTGAACGATGGCTGAAGCTTGTTCTACAATATCGTGTACAATTCGTGGTCTTGCTTCGATCAAAACTAGAATGACAGGTTTTTTGGTTTCATAAGCCAATTTTGCTAATTCTATTTGTGCTGGCAACAAATTCAATGAACGAATATCTCCCGGTTTTTCGGTAGATGGAAGTTCTCCCAAACACAGAACAATGACATCGCTCTTCGCCGCTTTTGCTTTAAAATCTTCTGTATTTATTAATTCCGAGGCTTCCCAACCATCTTTTAAAAACAAATTTGCTCCTTGCGCAAAAAGTGTATTTTCTTTACCAATTTTTGCTTCAACCGCTTGCAAAACCGTAAGACAATTTTTAGTGTTGAAACTGCTATCAACTCCTTGCCAAGTATGAGTCCAAGCACCATTCAAATAAGTTAAATTATTGGCAGTTGGTCCAGCAACAAGTACTTTCTTGTTCGTCTGAAGCGGTAAAATTTTGTCTTGATTTTTCAATAAGGTAATCGATTCTGCAGCACTTTGGTAAGCCAATGTTTTCGCATCGATAGAAGCAAATTGCGCATAATCTTTGTTTTGATTGAAGTTTTTATCAAACAATCCAACAGCGATTTTTACACGCAAAATTCGCCTTACCGCATCATCCAACCTCGCTTGGGAAATTTTTCCTTCCTTGACAGATTTCACCATTAATTCGCAGTAGGTTTTGTATTGCGGATTGTATGGAACCATGCTCATGTCAACTCCAGCGTTGAAAGCTTTTACCACCGCTTCTTGTATGTCTGAAGCAACGTTGTGCACAGATTGCAACATGATAAAATCTTCCCAATCGGAAACAGTGAAACCTTTGAATCCCCAACGATCTTTTAAAACTTCAGTCAAAAGGTGGTAATTCGCATGACCTGGAATTCCGTTTACGTCGCCGCTATTAATCATCAATGTCATTGCACCGGCATCAATTCCAGCTTTAAATGGAGGCAAAAACAATTCTTCCATTTGTTTGGTGGGAATTAGCGCAGGTGTGCGATCTCGTCCTGAAGTGGGCATGCTGTAACCGACAAAATGTTTCAGGCAAGCAGCGCCATGAAATGCATCAACTTTGCCTTCACCTTGGTAACCGACAATGATGTTTTTTCCCAATTGTGAAACCAAAAAAGGGTCTTCACCTAAGGTTTCGAAATATCTTGACCAAAGTGGTTGTCTTGCCAAATCCAAAACAGGAGAGAAATTCCAATGAATACCACTGGCGCGCATTTCATAGGCAGTAATTTTCCCAAAATCTTTCGCCAATTGCGGATTCCAAGTGGCGGCTAGTCCAATTTCTTGAGGAAATAAGGTTCCCCATACAGTATAATTCATCCCATGAATTGCATCAATTCCATACAATACTGGTACATTAGATTTTTTAGATAAAAATGGCAGATTTACCTTCTCTAAAGTTTGTTTCCACTCAGCCAATGTTAAAGTATGAGAACTAACATTCAAAACCGACCCAACTTTATAGTTGATAATTGCCTCGTTCAATTTGATTGGATCAACAGCGATTGGATCAACAATTTTTCCAGAATCATCCATTTTCAAGATAGCGTCTAAAGTGATCTGACAAGTCTGCCCAACCTTTTCTTCCAACGACATTTTTTCCATCAATGTACTGATTTTTTGTTCAATAACAGGGTCAAGATTTCCGTTAAAATTTTGTGCCACAGATGGAAATGTGAGGATACAGAAAAACCCTATAGATAATTGATTTGCAAAAAAATAAAAGTTCTTTTTCATCGTAAAACCACTTTAATTCTTTGGAAAGGTAGTAAATATTGTTATTTATACAATAACTAATTTTCGAATTTAGTTTAAACTGAGCTTTCTGATTAAAATTAATAGAATCAAAAAAACGTTGTATGCAATAAAAAATGGAATTATTAAATTTACCAGCGACAAACTCAACAATACAGCAATGATTAACAATTGAAATCCCAAACCATACAACGAAAGGCAAGACATAAACCAGCTAGGAAAATTCGTGCTTTTGAACGCTGTGGTATCTAATCTCTGAATGATTTTGTCAAAAAGCCCATATAAAATAAGGTAACAAGTAAACAAAATATTGACTAATTTTTGACTTTCGCCTGGAAGTGCTGTAGGTCTTTTGTTTTCAAAAATCTTACTGGTTGTGTCGCCACCCAAAGATTGATTTCTCAGGATCACATAATAGAAATTATACAAAGTTCCCTGCAATTGGACGCTGAAAAACGCCAGTGCCACTAGCCACCAACTGCTATTTGAAATCCAACCAATCGCAGAAAAAATTAATGCATTTAAAATAATGTCAAAAACACTGTCTAAATACCTGCCAGAATAAGATGGTGTTTTTTTGACTCTAGCCAATTCGCCATCAATCGCATCGATAATTGATTTTAAGACTAGAAAAATGGCTGCCCATTTGAAATGATTGGTCAAGATAAAATAAATGGCAATAAGCCCGCAAATTCCAAAAACAAGGGTTACTTGAATCGGTGTTACGCTTGAGTTTTTAAGGGAAACTGCCACTTTTTTGGCGATAGGTCTTCCATAATCAGATAAATCTAAAAATTGGTCACTTTTGGAAAGCTTGGACATTGAAAAATTCTAACATCGGGTTGACAATATAGTCAGTACAAAGGTAAATTTTTTCAGTTATTTAGATTCAATTATTCCTTTTCATCTTAAATCTGCTAAAATTCACATTGATTTCAATACATTTGCAAAATAGTTGAATGCCTTTTTTGTAGGTATTTTACCTAAGTTTTAATTTTGATATAAAAAGCATGATTATTGGTATTTGTGGTGGGAGCGGTTCAGGAAAAACAACATTGCTCAAGCGTTTGTCTCAGCATTTTCAGGAACTTAATCCGTCTGTTTTTTCAATGGATAACTATTACAAACCAATCCATTTTCAACACATTGATGAAAACGGAGAAGTCAATTTTGACCTTCCTACGGCTTTGAATGAAGAACATTTGGTGGGAGATTTACATCAATTATCAATCGGTCAGCCAATTGAAGTTATTGAATATCATTTCAATGCGCCACCTGATAAAAATGTATTAATAACGATTCACCCATCAGATTTAGTCATTGTCGAAGGTTTATTTCTTTTCCATTATCCAGGAGTCAGAAATTCTTTGGATTTTTCAGTTTTTATCGACGTTGATTTAGATGTTCAACTTGACAGAAGACTTTACCGTGACCAAGAAACCAGAGGTTATACGCGTGAATCAATTTTGTACCAATGGAAAAACCACGTGACTCCTTGTTACAATAATTATTTATTGCCGTATAAAGGCGATGCCAATTTCATTTTTAGAAATGATGCACATGCTGATGAAGATTTCGCTACCTTGGTGGAAATTTTAGAATCGAAATTGCAAAATCAATCAAAAACCCAACAAGTGTCTTGATTTCATTTTTCCGCAAATATGGACTTCTTTTACTAAGTGTTTGCTTTGCAGGGAGTTTCTTGTTTTATTACCATGCTGTTTTCAATCAAGAATATGCGGAAGATGTAAAGGTTTTTCAACAAGAATTCAATCAAAAGGAAAAAAACCTCGGTAATTTTATTAAAAATAAGAATCGCGTTTGTGAAAAATACGGGGTGGATTCATTGTTACATCAAAGTACCAATGAAGATTTTTTCTTTCACATTTATCAAAATGATTCCCTGATTTTCTGGAATACCAATCAATTGCCTGTCTTGCGTTTTGCGGAAATTCACTATCCAGCAAATGGTGTGGTTCACTTGCAAAACGGCTGGTATTACGCCCGCACAATTCAGCATAAAAACATTCATTTGGTTGCCTCTTTTTTGATCAAAAGAGATTATCAATATGAAAACAAAAGCCTTAGAAACGATTTTAGTGCCGATTTAACCTTGCCTTTCAAAGGAAGTATTGTCATGGAAACTGACAACGCTTATCCAATTTATTTGTACAAAAAATTCATTTTTGCCATTTTTCCATTTGAAAATCAACCGATTCCTTCTAGTAGCAGCGATATATTACTCGTTTTGTTATTGGCATCTATCAGCTTTGGTTTGCTTGCGCTACTGACTTGGTCCAAAAAACAATCTGCTCTCATTTATTGGTTTGTTCCGCTATTCATTCTTTTGCTTCGCTTTTTGAGTTTAAAAGGAAATTGGCTGTCCTTCATGGAATCAGCAACCGCTTTTCAACCAACGCTTTATGCAAGTTCTGAATGGCTTCCTAACTTTGGTGAATTTTTGATTAGTTGTTTGATTTTATTGTATTTCTCATCAGTAATCATTTTTAAAATTTTTGAACTTAAAAAGTCAAACGCCAATTCTAAAAAACAAGCCCTTATTTTCAAAATAGCCGCTTTTTTAGTGTTTGTGTTGAGTTTGGTTTACTCGAGCTACATCGGAGATCTATTCAAGGGTTTGGTGGAAAATGGTTCTATTCCGCTGGAGGTAAACAAACTTTTCTCCCTGAATTTTTATTCGTTCTTGGCGACCATTTCCATGGGAATTTTATTCTACGGCTATTTCCATTTGATGCGCGCTTCGGTAATCGCAATGATCAAAACTGCTTGGAAAAAACAGTGGATTATTGTTATTTGGCTTCTTTCTAGTACGATTTATATTTGGTTAGAAATTGAAATCCATAAATCGTTTTTCATCTTGGCTTTTTGGCCGATGCTCATCAACGGTTTGGTGATCTTAGATTCCATCTTGTTCAAAGGAAAACAACAGTTTGCCATCGGAATTGTCTTGCTTTTTCTCTTTTCGGTGTATGTTTCTTTCAATTTTCAAGAATTTTACGACATCAAAGAAAAGCAAGAAAGGGAACTTTTTGCCAATCAATTGGCTTCCGATCAAGATATCACTACCGAGGTAGAATATTTGAATTTGGTATCTAAAATACAAAGTGATTTTTACCTGCAAAAGCTTATTTTCACTACCAAATCTGTGGGCGTTTCTGAATTCAAAGACGCCATGGAACGCAAGTTTTTCAATGGTTTTTGGGAAAGATACGACATTGAATTTTTCATGTTCAACAAAGACAGCGAACCTGTTTTGAACTATAAAAATGTACCTGCAAGCAGATTAAACACTTTGCAATCCATCATCAATAAACACAGTGTTACCTCTGAAATTGATTCCAATATCTTTTTCATCAAAGATTTTACAAGTCAATATTCATACATCATTCGCCAGCCAATTTATGCTGCTGATAGTACCAAAGCACTGCTGTTTTGCGCCCTGAAATCCAAAAAAATTCCTGAGAAAATCGGTTTTCCAAGGTTATTGATTTCAAGCAATGCCAAAGTTTTTGAATCGCTTGAAAATTATTCTATTGCCAAATACTACAACGGAAAATTGGTCAGTCATAACGGAAAGTTTTCTTATCCATCTAGGGATGAAGGTTTGACAAAAAACATTTCCAACATCTCTGGTTATTTCGACAGCGATGGTTATAACCACTATTTATTGCGACGAACCGAACGAGATTCGATAGTACTTTCGAGACAGAATCATTCGACGATTCAATTTTTCACTTCATTCTCGTATTTGTTTAGTTTTTACGGTTTGTTTTTGCTGATTCCGATTTATGTGCAAACCAAAAAATCGGGAAGATCAAAACGCACCTTGACATTGGCAATCAGAATTCAAGTCGTTTTGATTGGATTGGTTTTCATTGCTTTGGTTGCATTTGGTTGGGGTAGTGGATTGTTTGTCAAAAATCAGTACCAAGATTACACCAACGAATTGATTCGCGAAAAAATTCGTTCTGTTGAAACAGAAATCAAGCAAGATTTGGGTGAAGAAGAAGATTTATCCATTTCAGAAGAGGGAAATTATTTGGAATATACTTTGCAAAAATTGGCAACGGTTTTTGTAACAGATATCAACCTTTATGACCGCAATGGATTTTTATTAGCAAGTTCTCGTCCAAAGGTTTACAACATTGGATTGGTCAGCGAACAAATGAATCCAACGGCGCTAACGCAATTGAAACGAAACAAGAAAAGCGAATATTTTCACCAAGAGAAAATTGGAAACCTTGACTATTTATCTGGTTATATTCCCTTTTATGGCAATGACGGACAATTGTTGGCTTACCTGAATTTGCAACATTTCGGTCAGCAAAAAGGTTTTGAAGATCAAATTCAGCAATTTTTGGTCGCGATTATGAACGTCTTCATTTTGCTCTTGGCTTTATCAATCATCGTGGCGATTTTTGTTTCCACTTGGGTGACTTCTCCTTTGCGCATTTTGCAACAAAATTTCGCCCAAGTACAATTGGGAAAATACAACCAACCGATTTCCTATGCTGCGAACGATGAAATTGGCATTCTGGTAAAAGATTACAACGAAAAACTGGAAGAATTGGCTTATGCAGCTCAGCAATTAGCGCAAAGTGAACGGGAAAGTGCTTGGCGCGAAATGGCGAAACAAGTAGCGCACGAGATTAAAAATCCGTTGACGCCCATGAAATTGAGTTTGCAACAATTACAGCGTGTTTTCAATCCTGATGATCCAGATTCAAAAGCCAAATTAGACAAGGTTTCGGCTTCCATAATTGAACAAATCGATGCACTTGCCAAAATCGCCAATGAGTTTTCGAATTTCGCTAAAATGCCGAAAGCGAATGAAGTAAATTTGGATTTGATCCCCATGATTGAACGCGTTGTAGTGGTTTTCACCCAAGAAGCAGATGTGGCGATTGAATTTGAAACTGAGCTGGCAGCTTGCTGGGTACACGCCGACAAAGATTTGATCTTGCGCGTATTCAATAACTTGCTTAAAAATGCCATTCAAGCGATTCCCGACAATAGAAAAGGAAACATCCAAGTGCGATTGAGTGAAACCGATAAAACTTGGCTCATTGAAGTGAAAGACAACGGCGATGGAATTCCAGAAGCGTTGCAAGACAAATTGTTTGTTCCGTATTTCACAACCAAATCTACAGGCACAGGTTTGGGCTTAGCAATGGTGAAACAAATCGTTGAAATGCACGGAGGTAAGATTTGGTTTGAAACAAGTGAAAATGGCACTGTTTTTTGGGTGGAGTTGATGAAGGCTTTAAATTAGTTGATTGAGGTTTTGTATCTCAAATAGCTTGGTTTAATATTCTAGAAATAATATAAAGAATTCCAAAAAATATAATAACCAACACAAATATTACAAAGATCAAAAAGTCGTTGTTTCTCATTCAAAAAGCAAATAATTAAAACTTATTTGCAAAGGAAACAACCGTCACTGAAAACTCAGTTCAGTATTAGAATTTTAACGAAATTAAATTAGAATGCCTAAAAAATAAAGGTTGAACTCAAGTGAATCCAACCTTTACCAGTTAATTACTTCGAAATAATCTTAAACTCTGTTCTGCGATTAGACTGATGCGCCTCTTCTTTCGCTTTTTCGGTTTTCAGTTTAGCAATCGCTTCATCTTTAATAATTGGCTGTTCTTTTCCGAAACCTTGAGATTCTAAACGCTTTTTGTCAATGCCTTTCGTCACCAAATAATCTACCACTGCTTTCGCTCTGTTGGCTGACAATTCTTTGTTCAAAGTCGCAGAACCACGTGAATCTGTATGTCCGCTAATTTGAATGCGTAGGGAAGAATTGTCTTGCATCAACTTAGTCAATCTGTCCAATTCATTTTGAGATTCTTTGCGTAGAGAAAACTTGTTCAAATCAAAGAAAATGTTGCGCAACACAATTACTTCTCCGACTTCCACTTTTTTCATGTAAACGTCTTTTGAAAATTCTTCGTATTCACTTTCAATTGGAATATCAAAGTTTTCAGAATGAAATAAATAACCGTCCACTTTTACCGCAATTCCATAATTTTTTCCTGCTGGCAACGAAACTAAGAAGTTACCCGTTACCGCATCTGAAGTAAATTCTCCAATCGTTGTATTGTTTTCATTGTTAATCAATTCTATGCTTGCTTCCAATGGTTGATTGGTTTTTGCATCGCGAATCACTCCTTTTAACAAAGCCAATTCACTTTTCTGAATCTCAAATTTTTGTTCGATTACTTTCTCTCTCACCACCGTTCCGTTGCTCGCCAACAAAATGTCTTCTGCATTTAACATCGGTTGTTTTTCTTCACCCAAAAAGGTAATCTTATACAAATCTTTTTCTCCGTAACCATCTTGTCTAAAGGAAGTGATGTAACCGTTTTTTCCGTTTGCTGAAACTACAAAAAACACATCGTCATCTGGTGTATTGATTGGAAAACCAACATTTACAGGTTTTTTGAAACTTCCATCCGATAAAATAACCGTTTTGAAAATATCGTATCCGCCCATGTTTTGGTGACCTTTTGACGAGAAATATATCGTTTTTCCATCAGGATGCACAAATATTCCATCTTCGTCGTAAGGTGAATTTACTGTTTCTGAAAGCCTTACTACATTTTCCCATCGGCTTTTGTTTTTGTTCCAAGAAGCCACATAAATGTCTTTGTCTTTTGCATCTCCTCTTTGGCTGTCCAATGGTCTGTCGCTGACGAAATACAATTTGTTTCCATCAGGTGAATACCACGCAGAAGATTCATGGTAAGAAGAAGAAATGTCATTGTCCATTTTTTTAGGTTTGCCCCAAACATTGTTTTTCTTCACACTTTCATACAAATTTCCGTCACCGTTATCATCAATGTAAATGATCATTTTCGTTCCGTCAGGACTCAATGCAACTGCTGCATCGTGGCCTTTTGTATTCAATGGAGCGCCTACATTTTCTGCTGTTGACCAATAACCGTTTTCAAATCTAGAAGTATAAATATCTTCGTACCAATCATTTGACTCGTCTTTCAAACCGCCGGTGGATGTTGGTCTTCTACTCGTAAAGTAAATTTCCGTTGCATCCGCATTCATAATCATTCCAAATTCAGGAGCATCTGAGTTGATTTCTCGTCCGAGATTGTCAATCCAAACACGCACTGGTGCAGCGACCAATTTTTTTCCTGTTTTGCATTCACCAATTTTCTTGGTAGCCGCTAAGACGTTTTCTTTTTCCTTTTTTGGATCTGCTGTTTTAAGATACAATTCATAGGAAGCGATGGCTTTGTCCCAATCTTTCAATAATTGCGCGCCACAACCCAAATAGTAGTGAATCGCAGGGTCAACCGCCGGATTCAATGCAAATGCTTTTTCAAAATATTTCATGCATTTGAATTTTTGATTCGAATGCAAATAGCTATTTCCCAATTTGAAATTCAATACCGCATTATTTGGATTGAACTTATTCGCTCTTTCGTAAAAAGGAATTCCTTGTGGATATTGAGGAAAAGGCGCCATGAAGTAATAATTGTCGCCGACTTCTAAATTGGTAATCGCTTCCTTCAGCTCCGTCTTTTTGTCCTTGAAATTTGCTTTGTCAAATTCAACATTTTGCGCCCATAAAAAAAGCGGTGCAAAACCAATACTTAGTAAAAATATCTTTTTCATTTTGATCATTCTTTAGTTTGAGCAGACACTGTTTTTAAGAAAAACGGCTGCTGATTCAATGCCAAATTCAACTGCTTTGTTCCAATCGCTGCAAGCATTTTCAACATTTCTTAGCATTTCATAGGCAATTCCACGGTTCAAATATGCATAACCGTAATTCGCATCCAATTCGATCGCTTTTCCGCAAGCTTGAATCGCTTCTTCGTATTTTTCAAGTTTGATATACGCAGACGCTAAATTGTTGTAAGCAAAAGCATAATCTTCCTTCAATTCAATCGTTTTGTTGAAATCATTGATTGCGCCTTGAAAATCGCCTTTGCTGAATTTTGCAAAACCGCGATTGTTGTACGCCAAATAGAATTTTGAATCCAACGCAATGGCATCGCTGTATGCTTTGATCGCTTTATCGTAATCTCCCGATTTTCTGTAAACACTTCCCAAGTTGTTGAAAGCAATCTTCAATTTTGAATCCGCAACCGTTGCCGCTTGGTAATCTTTGATCGCATTGGGCAAATCGCCCATTTCACGGTAAACGCTTCCTCTGTCGTTGAGTGCAAAAGCGTAATCTTTTTTCAAAAGGATGGCAGCATCTAAGTCTTTTTTCGCATCAGGAAAATCTTTTTGTCCAAAATACAAAACTGCGCGTTGGTAGAAATATTTCGCTTCAGTGGCATTCAACTCAATCGCTTTGGAGTATGAACCCATCGCTTCTGTGTTGTTATTTGCCGTTTGCGCGATGATTCCCAATTCAAAAAACGCTTGGTGTGCACTTTTATCCAAGTTGATGGTTTGCAAAAAGTCCGCTTTGGCACTGGCGGTATTTTTCATTTCCAAATAAGCGTAACCGCGATTCAAATATGCTTTGGCAAATTGTGGAGATACCTCAATTGCTTCAGAAAACGCTGTGATAGCCGAAGTAAAATCTTGCTTTTCAAAAGCGCCAACGCCTGCATTGAATTTTTCTTGCGCAACCGCGGAAATCAACAAGCTGTCATTATTATTTGCGTTCTGATTTTGCGACCAAGTGGTGATTGCCAACAATAAAAATCCACTTAAAAGTAAACCGATTTTTTGTTTCATATACTTTAATTTACTGTTCCCAACCAAAGGAAACACATGTACCTAATTTCCAATAAATCAATTGGACTCAAACAAAGGTAGCCTTAAAATACCAACATCTTTCACAAAGTAGGTAAGAGAATCTTTCAACAGTTGAATGTCAAAATCAATCTATTTTAATGTCGATTTGTTATATATTTAACTGAAATTAATATATTTATGGGAGAATTGTGGGATTTTAGTATCCAGCTTTCAACTAAATAATCAAACTATTGGCGAAGATTTTATTCTATATTTCATTGTTCTTCCTTTTTCAAGCAAGTTTGTTTGGTCAAAATTTATTCAATAAAAGATACGAAAAAATAATTGGTGATACTAACTACTTTGCAAGGGTAAATGGAGTTATTCAAACGTCTGATAGTGATTATGTTATAGCGGGCACTAATACGGAAGGTCGCAGAATGTCTGCTTTAAAGCTAAATAAATATGGTGATACACTCTGGTCCTACGTTAGAGATTTAGGTAAACCATACATTTGTAGATTTAGCGCAGCTTTGGAAACAAAAGACGGTCATGTTGTAATAGCTGGTGATGGAACAGATACATCAACACTTTATCAAAATGCTGTAGTGGTTAAACTGAACAAGGAAACCGGCGAAACAATTTGGTTCAAACAATCTGGATTACCTGATACCAGTTTGTCTTACTACGGAATAAAACAAGCGTCTGATAATGGGATTATTTTATGTGGCAGACGAGCTGAAAGAGACTCACAAGGCTTATTACGTTCTGACGGTTATTTGGTTAAAAGGAATAGCATAGGTGTCATTCAATGGGAACATCGTTTTGATTTAAACACACAAGATATAGTTAGATCTATAGAAATTGCAAGTGATGGTGGTTTTATGTTATTCGGTTCAACACGTAACGATGTTACTGGCGAAGAAAGTATGTACCTGATAAAAACAGACAGTTTAGGCCAGCTACTTTGGCAGAATACATACGGTGGTCCTTTTTCAGATTGGGGTTTAGCGATTACAAAATTACAAGATGGAAACTTTCTTTTAGCGGGTGGAACATCTTTAAATTCAAATGATGCTTCTGCCAGCCTGCTTATTAAAATTGATCCAGAAGGAAATATTATTTGGCAAAAAAAATATTTGGGTGAATTTAACCAGCAAGAGTTTTCTGGTGTTAAACAACTCGCAACAGGCGAAATCGTGGTCTGTGGAAGCACAAAAGGAGATGCTGATGTAAGTTTTTTCGGTATCCTCAAGGTTTTAAATGAAACTGATGGAAGCATTATTTGGGAAAAACAATATCAATTCTACAACATGGTAAATACAGATCAATACTTTTATTCCATGGATTTATCAGACGGAGGTTTTATTTTGGCTGGAATGGCTCGTAATTTGAATCCTGAAGGCCCAGGCAATTCCATGTGGGTGGTCAAAACCGACTGCACGGGCAACGACAGCATTTGGGACAATATCGCTTGTCCTTTGCCAGACACAATTGCGCCACCGAAACCATTTAACCTCTACCCAAATCCAACAAACGGCAGCGTAACAGTCTATTATTTCATCCCGCAAAACGCCGAAAATCAAAGCATTTCTTTCTACGACGCCACAGGAAAATTGGTGCAGAAAGTTGATTTTATTGGCGAAGGGCAAATTCAGTTGAATATTGATTGCAGTGGGTTTTCGAATGGGGTTTATCAATGTGTTTTGGTTTCGGATGGGGAGGTGTTGCAGCAGGGGAAGTTGGTTTTGATTAAATGAGATTTATGCGGTGTTCTTTTTTTTTGCCTTGATGCAAAAAGAAAGAACCAAAAAAAAAGATCAAGGCTACGCAATCAAAGCTATAAAATTCAAATGCGTGACTAAACAAAAGTAAACTCGCAGCCACGATTATTGTAAATAGTTAAGTTAGTCTATGCTCAAACAGTACTTTTGTTTGGTCGTCAATCATTCCGAATTTTACTTAACGCTTTTATTGCTAAGGCCGGAAAAGACATTAAAACTTGGGATTTTCGTTTTTTTCCTCCCCCTTAATCCCCCTCCGAAGGGGGAAACTTAAATTTTCGTCAATATAGAGAGTTTCTATATTTGGCTACAACATTTTCTTTTCTAGATAATTAATAATTGTGCATACTTCCCCCTTTGAGTTGCGAAGCATCCGACGAAGATAACAGGACCGAGGGGGAGGACCTTTTCCAAAAAACTTAAAACAAAACTTCAGACACAAGACAATCAGAAAGTCTTCAGTCTTTTGTCTATCGTCTTTGGTCTTCAGTCTTTTGTCTCAGGTCTAATGTCTTCTCTATCAACGCGCGGCGTTCCTCTAAAAGACTCGCAAGGTTTGAAGATTTTCTCAACTTTGCCATGGCACTCAAATCTTGCGCGGTTTTAAACCAGCGGTAGGCGATTACACCGAAAATCGGGATGGTGAAATAGTAAATCCAGGGAATGAATAAATTGATTGTTTTCAAGTCATAAAACAAGGGAATGAACACAAAGTGATTCAACAAAAGCACCAAGGGAATATTGAATAATCCGATGGCTACTGCGCCTAACATCATTTTTACAGAACTCCAAAAAACAGCTCTTTTGAACGATTTTTCTGTGAAATTTTTGATCAATTTGTAAGGCAAATAGCAGTGAATCGCTCCCAAAAGCATCAGTGGGAAAAGTAAAATAAGCGAAATCCATGGCAACAAATTGGATTCTTTTTCTTCGATTTTTCTCAAATAGGAATCTTTGATTTTCTGCTTTTTGGTTTTTTTGAAAAAAGCGTCTAATTCACTTTTCAAAGTTACCAATTCTTGGTTTTCGTTCAAGTTTTGTGCATTCATCCAAGCGGCAAGTGCTTTGGAGTTTTTCCATTTTTGCAACAAAGAAATGTTTCGAATTGGATCTTCAGGATGCATGCCATTTCGCTGCAATCTACTCACGTGTTCATGAAAAAATACCCAATCCGCATCTTCTACATGTGTGATTTGCGCCTGTAAATCTAATTCAATTCGTTTCGTAACTTCATTGACCGCTTTTGAAGGATTTTCCAAGTATTCTGCTTTGTAATCATTCAAACAAATTGGCTCACCGTTGGAAACCAACACACTTCCGCCCAAATAATTAGGGTCGCTGTAATTGATGCCAATCGCGGCAATAAAAACTTCTTTTTCCCAATTCATTGCTTCCAAACTGCCAAATCCAATTCTAGCTGCGCCTTTTTTGACAGGTTTCAATCTTCTGATGAAAACATCGTCTGTAAAACCCTCACCAAAAATCAACAAATTGCGTTTTCCCTTCAAGATTTGCGTGCATTTTTTGAATGTTTCATCGTTTTTAGCTTTGGTATCTTCGCCGTCGTGTTGTCTGTAAATCGGCAACATATGTGCCATCCATAAAATCGGTTTCAAGGCTTTAGTAAAAACATCTGAACGCGTCATAAAAAATACGATTGGTCGCTGCAAAGAACCCACAACCAAAGGATCCATAAACGAAGCCGCGTGATTGCTAACGTAAATTGTTCTCCCAAAATATTTGCGCGGTTTGTTGACTACACGTTGTTTTGGATAATACAATCGCAACGAATAAGGCAATGTGAAATACAAAAGAAGATATAAAAATCGCATTTTTTAGTGTTTTTAAAAAGCGTTCAAAGGTAATAGATTTATAGTAAATTCGGAAAATTATCGTATTTTCTCCCCCTTGGTCTTGGCGCAATCCTCATAAATCTATTCCTTCGGCGGAAATCCGGTTTTCTGGGTGAAAAACGATTCATGATCCAACTTCACCAAATGAATTCCTGGAAAATAATACACCGCGATTTGATGGTAATTATAGCCGTATTTCGCCATGCGCATCGCGCCTTCTTGACACAATCCGACGCCGTGACCAAAGCCGCGACCGCGAATCACCACTTCCATTCCTTCGGGATAAGTGCTGAAAAATGTGGACTTTAAATTAAATTCTGTGCGCAAATCTCGCAGCGGAATTCCCAAGGCTGGCGATTGATAAAATGCCATTCGCTCATTTTGATTGAAAGAAAAAATCAACGGACCATAAATCGAATCATTCAAGGGATAATTGTAACGCGTCACCAAAAAATCAGCCCATTGCTGCTGCGGAATTCGCTTTTCCCAGGTCGCTTGTTTGGTGTAAATGCAAAAAGTGTCTTTGAAAGAATTCAAATAGGGAATATTCATATTCCAAACAAATTCCGCTTCGCTCGTCTGTCCGCCGCAATTGGCGTGAAAATAAGCGTCAACCAATTCATTGTTTTCATCTTCCATCACAATGCCATCGGTATTCACGACAGCTTCTTCAATGGTTGGTGAAAATCGCAACATCGAATGATACGCCTGACAATGCACACGGTCACACAAACTGAAACCTTCATTGTCGTGTTTGTGGATGTATTTCAGCGCGTAGGTTCTACTCATCAGTGCTTGCACTTTGTAATATTCCAATTCCTTTCCGCCGCCGCCTTCAGATTCTACAACGCCGCTCAAATAATTGTTTATGTCCACCAAATTCACGATGGTCAAACCTTCAGCGCCTGCAGTGATTTCGATGTCGTTTTTGTATTTTCGTTCCTTTACAGTCGGCTCTTTGCAAGAAAGTGAAATGGAAAATCCAGCTTTGGTTTCTTGCAGAATGATTTTTTTGAAAATTCCCAGAGAAATGACTCCTTTTTTGAGCTCAATTTGTTGACTGGATTTGTAAATAACATCTACAAATTCATTGGGCAAGATCGCACCAAATTCTGAAGTGTCGCCGAAAATGGAATAACTTCCGTCGTTGTATGCGAATAAAATACGTTTCACGTCATAGTCACGTAACACTCCGATACGCATTTGTTGGGCCATCGAAAAGAAACCTAACGCACTAAATAGAACAATGAAAAGTATTTTCACGTTTGCAAAAATAAAAGATTGAGGTGCAACCTGAAGCGCACTAACGAATAGTTTTCAACAAGGATTGTGCAACTTTTTTGCTTGCGCCACCGCCACCTAAAGAATTTCTCAATAATTCGTAATCTTCCAACACTTTTTCGCGCTTGCTTCCTCCTACCAAAAGCATCGCTAATTCTTCTTTGATTTGCGTTGCATTGCACTCATGCTGAATGAATTCGCGTACAACTTCTCTGTTCATAATCAAATTGACCAAAGAAATAAATTCAATTTTCACCAATCTTTTGGCAATTGCATAAGAAATCGGTGAAGCTTTGTAGCAAACTACTTCGGGCACATTCAACAAAGCCGTTTCGAGCGTTGCGGTTCCAGAAGTAACAATCGCTGCTTCGGAGCAACCTAAAATGTCGTATGTTGCACCGTGAATGATTTTCGCATTTCGGCCAACCAAAAGTGGTTCGTAGAAAGATTTATCTAAAGATGGCGCACCAGCGATTAGAATTTCGTAACCTTCCAAATCCTTTACTGCGTCCAACATGATCGGCAATTTCACGCCTACCTCTTGTTTTCGACTTCCTGGCAAAACGGCGATAATTGGTTTGTCGCCCAGGTTCCATTTTTGACGGAAATCTGACGCAGAAAAAGTCGTTTCACGGTATTGTTCAATTGCATCAAGTAACGGATGACCAACGTATTCAACTTCGTAATCAAACTTTTCGTAAAAAGCTTTTTCAAAGGGTAAAATCGCAAATAAATGATCTACCGAACGTTTTATTTTGTGCACGCGATTTTGTTTCCAAGCCCAAATTTGCGGAGAAACATAATAGTAAACTTTGATATTTCTAGCTTTTGCCCATTCAGCGATTCTCAAATTAAATCCTGGATAATCGATCAAAACTATCGCATCTGGTTGATAAGCTTCGATATCCTTTTTACAAACTTTAATGTTAGAGAGAATCGTTCTAATGTTCATCAACACTTCCACAAAACCCATGAAAGCCAAATCTTTGATGTGTTTCACCGGTTTCCCTGCTATTTTCTCCATTAAATCTCCGCCCCAAAATCTAAAATCGATATTTGGTTCGTCAGCCAGCAAAGCTTTCATTAAATTTGCCCCATGTAAATCTCCTGATGCTTCGCCAGCAATCATGTAAATTTTTAAAGGTTTTTTTTGATTGTCAGCATTCATCAAGCGAGAAATTTAAAGTAAAGAATGGCAAATAAATTCAAAACGGTTGACAGAATAATTCCCATTGCCAAAGGCCATTTTTCTTGACGCAAAAAGGTGTGAAACCAAATCAAATTAGCGATACTTGCCAAAGAAATGATTTTACTTTTTTCAATGCGATTGACACTAAAACGGTAAAAATAATTGTCGATTTCGTATTTATTCAACAATGCATAAATCACAATTGTCAAAGGAATAGCTACTGCTGTTGTCAGTATTCCAATGAGCAATCCGATAGAATGTTGTTTAGACCAATTTCTTAAATTCATTTTTGTTTATTAAAGTTCTATATTCCAGTTTTTTAAATCATTGATGGCTTGGTAAGCTGTCATGTCAAATTGAATTGGCACCACGCTGGCAAAACCATGTTCAAGTGCCCATAAATCAGAATCTTCGGTTTTGTCGGCAGCTTCAAATTTACCACTCAACCAAAAATAAGGATTTCCAAATTGATCCATTCTTTTGTCGAAAAAATCCGCCCACATCGCATGTGCGCCGCGACAAATTTTGATTCCTTTGATTTCGCTCGAAGGGATACTTGGAACATTTACATTCAAGCAAGTTCCTTTGGGCATTTGGTTTTCCAATACAGATTGCACCATTTTTTGAACGATGATTTTAGCACCAGAAAAATCCGCATCCGCATGATAATCTGCCAACGAAAATCCAATCGACGGAATCCCTTCAATCGCACCTTCCACAGCTGCAGACATTGTACCTGAATAAAGCACATTTGTACTCGCATTGTCGCCATGATTGATTCCAGAAACAATCAAATCTGGTTTTCTTTTCATCAATTCATAAATCCCCAATTTAACGCAATCGACAGGTGTTCCTGAACATGTAAACGCTTTGATGTCGCCAAAAATATCAGAAGGATTCATTCGCAAAATAGAATTGATGGTAATCGCATGTCCCATTCCAGATTGAGGTTTGTCGGGCGCGATGACCACTACTTCCCCAAAAGGTTTTACGGCTTCCACCAATGTAGCAATTCCTTTAGCAAAAATGCCATCATCATTGGTGACAAAAATCAATGGTTTTGGAACTGACATGCGGCTGTTTTTTCTTTTAAATGAAATAAAACACGAAAGTAACAAAAATGCCTTGACTTTAGATTGAAAAATTAATCTTAAGTATTCATTTAAATCCCCTACCTTTGCACCCAAATTCGAATTTTGAATCGGCATTAAAAGTGTAAAACTATACTGATTCAATTGATAGCATTGTATTTTATGAAAAAAATTGACGATTACAGAAAGTTACTTGGTGT
This sequence comes from Flavobacteriia bacterium, assembly GCA_947462925.1. Lineage (GTDB taxonomy): Bacteria > Bacteroidota > Bacteroidia > Flavobacteriales_D > Crocinitomicaceae > JAQVCM01. The sequence goes on from CANHQP010000048.1 coordinate 23,978, forward strand.
TAACAAAACCGCAACTTTGAAAGAGCTTAAATCCGTTTACCGTGGATTGATGAAGGATTTTCACCCTGATAAAATTCAAGACAACGAGGAAGCAAAAATTGAAGCTGAGGAAAAAAGTAAAAACATTATTGAGGCTTATCATTTCATCGTTAGTGTTTGTCCAGAAACTTGGGCTGGTTACAAAGAAGCATACGAAACAACGATTTCTTCTTCATTGATTGCAGACATTGAATACAAAGGTGTTACGTTGCGCATTGATTATGCAGATGGAAACAGCTATGAATATTTCGATGTTCCGAAAAATATTTTTACCAAATTTATCAATGCTGATTCTCAAAATCGATTTGCGAGAAGACAGATTTGCAACAATTACGTGCACCGAAAAGTGACGACTAATTTGGTGCCGGCTTAGGTTTTAAGATTTGTTTTTGTCATGGTTTTTCTAAAAAACGCATGCCAAAAACATAACGATTATTTCTCTTCTTCGACGGATTTCATCCGTCGCTACCAATATTTAATGCCGAAGGCACGAACTATTGAACTTTAATTTTTTTGTTTTTTGATTCTGTCAAATCTTGTTGATTTTCGGTCAACTGCATTTTAACGTCTTAAATCTTTTTATCTTAGCGCTTTCATGGACGAAACTTTCGGAAAGGCATATAAACTTTGTAGTCAAAAAGCAATTGCTGCTATTTTTGAGCAAAAGCAAAGTGTGAAACAATTTCCATTTGTGATGCATTATGCGCCGATGGAACTTCCGACAGACAAATCTTTTCAAGTGGTAATCTCCGCGCCCAAAAGGATTTTTCGAAAAGCGCACGACAGAAATCGCATAAAAAGATTGATGAAAGAGGTTTTTCGAAAGAATAAATTAATTTTGGAAGAGAAGTTAACAACAAATCAACAGCAAATGGCGTTGTTTTTGGTGTACACCAACAAAGAAGAAATGGATTACAGTTTACTTTTACGTAAAATGGAAAGTTTACTTCTCAAATTTACTAATGAATTATAATTGCTAAAAATATGATCAACAAGTTTTCTCGCCTCATTCTGGTTTTTACAATATCTATTTTTTCGTTTCAATCACAAGCGCAAACCAACGGTTTTGAAGTGATTAAAAGCATGGAGTTGATGGATTTAATCTATCAGCATCTGGACATGTACTATGTGGACGAGCCAAAACCTGGAACGCTTTCTAAATTTGCGATTGATGCCATGTTGAAAGAATTGGATCCTTACACGGTTTATTACCATGAATCCAACATGGAAGATTATTTGTTGATGACCACCGGACAATATGGAGGAATCGGCGCGGTGATTCGTAAAATTGGTGATTACACCTACATCGCTGAACCTTACGAAGGAAATCCTGCACAAAAAGCAGGTTTGAAAGCGGGGGATAAAATTCTTTCTATCGACGGTCGCGACATGAAAGCCAAAAAAAGCGATGAAGTTTCTGCTTCCTTGAAAGGACCAAAAGGGTCAACGATTCAAGTAAAAGTATTGAGAAACAATGGAGATGAAGTAACTATTCCAATCACAAGAGACGAAATTAAAATTCCACACATTCCTTACACTGGAATGGTTTCAGAAACAGTTGGATACATCAACCTAAATACTTTCATGCAACCAACAACTGCTTCAGATGTGAAAGCTGCGGTGCTTGATTTGAAATCCAAAGGAATGAAAGAATTGGTGCTCGATTTAAGAGGAAACGGCGGTGGATTGCTGATTGAAGCAGTAAAAATTGTCAATCTATTTGTCAAAAAAGGTCAAGTAGTTGTTACCACCAAAGGAAGAGTGGAAGAAGAGAATCGCGTTTACAAAACGTTAGACGAGCCTGTAGATTTGAATATTCCGTTGGTGGTTTTGGTAGACGAAGGTTCTGCTTCTGCCAGTGAAATTGTGGCAGGAAGTTTACAAGATTTAGATCGCGCTGTGATTATCGGAAACACTTCTTACGGAAAAGGTTTGGTGCAGAGAACATACGATTTAAAATACGGTTCAAAAATCAAATTGACCATTGCTAAATATTACACGCCTTCAGGAAGATGTGTGCAACGTTTAGAATATTACGACAAAGAAAGTGGACAAAAACCAAAAGCGATTCCTGATTCATTGATCAAAGTTTTTAAAACTGTGAATGGTCGTGAAGTAATTGATGCACGAGGAATTGAGCCAGAAATTACCATCAAAGAAAAAGAATACAGCCGTTTGACTGCGATGTTAGTAGGAAACAATTTGGTTTTCAATTATGCAACAGATTATTTTTACAGTCATCCAACCATTGCTGAAGCAGGGAAATTCACTTTGAGTGATGCTGATTACGAAGCTTTCAAACAATTGGCAATCAAAGACACATTTGATTATTCAACAGCATCCGAAGAAATGCTCAAGAAAATGAAAGAAACCGCCGAAGAAGAGGGTTATTTTGATGATGCGAAAGCCCAGTATGAGGAATTGATGAAAAAAGTAGTTCCATCTAAAGAGCGTGATTTAGAAAAATTCAAAGAAGAAATTAAGACCATCATTGAAAATGAAATCATATCAAGATATTACTACCAAAAAGGTAGAACAATCGACGCCTTTAGAAATGACGACTATTTGAAAAAAGCCATTGAAATATTAAAAAACACAAAAGAATATAACACTATTTTGAAAAAATAAACGTTCTGTTTTTTAGCACAACTTTGAAACACAATTTGTGCATTGCTGCTTTGTTCTATTTCACTGATTCAATATGCTAAGTAAACATTTGGGTGTAAATACTTACCACAACTTACTTTTTGTTGGCTATTTAGGCTTGGCTGTTGGACTCCCATTGAGTAAAGTAGTTTTATCCATTTCGTCGATGTGGATTTTATTGATTCTACTTTTAGAAGGAAATTTCAAAATGTACTTTCAAAATCTGCGTCAAAATAAAGCGATACTGTTTTTATTTGCGCTTTTATTGATTCAATTAACAAGCTTTTTATGGTCTTGGGACATCAAATTTGCCTTAGAAGATCTAAATTCTAAATTACCACTTTATTCAATTCCGGTGGTTTTTGTTGCACAACCATTAAAAAATGATCTCCATAGAAAGGCTTTGCTGGGCGCTTTTGTTTTGATCATGCTCGTTACTTCTGTGTACAATTTTGGAAGCTATCAACATTGGTTTGGAAATCACGTTTACGACGATATTCGCGGTATGTCTCTGCTAATTTCGCACATTCGATATGCATTGATGATTACCATGGCGGCAAGTATTTGTTTGGTTTGGGTTTTCTACTCCAAAATCAACTTCAAATGGCTAGCGGTTTTATTGTTTTTTTGGTTTGGTTTTTATACCTATTACGCCCAAATCTTAAGCGGAGTAATGACGTTTGTTGGGATTCTAATTGCTGTATTGATAGTAGAAGTTGTTCGAAGAAAAAACAAAGTCTTCACTATGATAACCATTTCATTGGGCGGTATAATAACCATTTCATTTTGCGTCGGTTTATACTTGTTTTTTCAGCCACAAAAGTTGAAAATTTCATTGGATAAACTTCCTTGGGTGACAGAAGATGGCAACCGTTATTTCTACCATTGGGACAATCTTGAATTGGAGAATGGATATCCCATGTACTTTTTTCTTTGTCAAGAAGAAATGAAAGAGAATTGGAATCAGAGGTCTGATTTTCCTTATGATTCTTTGGACAGAAAAGGACAACAAATGGAAGCGACAATCATTCGCTATTTGACTTCAAAAGGAATGTACAAAGATGGCGCTGCGATTCGAAAATTGACTTCGGAAGACATCCGCAATATTGAAAATGGAATTCCCACAGTGTTGGCCACCAATGGCGGTTTCATGGATCGACTATCAGGGCTCAAAAACGAACTGTTATATGCCAAAGATCCTAATGGTCAAAGTATTTCCCAACGATTTATTTATTGGAAAACTGGAGTGAAAATTATGCAAAAACATTGGTTATTCGGTGTTGGAGCAGGAGACATTCACTTGGCCTTTCAAATGCAATACAATAGGGATAAATCTCCACTTACGAGGGAAAACAGAAATCGAACTCATAATCAGTATTTGAGTTACCTGATCACTTTTGGCGCATTAGGAATATTAATTTTTGTGGGTATTTTACACCAATTTTACAAGCATGCTAAACATCAAAAAGATGTGTTAGCGCTTTTTTTTCTGTCCATCGCATGTCTTTCTTTCTTGGTAGAAGACACCTTAGAAACCCAAATGGGCGTGACTTTTTTCGCTTTCTTTTTCGGCTTGTTTTTATCGAGAAATTCAACATCATTGCCCAGCCAAGCCTAAAAAACTTTATTTTTATTGAATCAATATTTTGGGTAATCTCAAATAATTAGTTGATCTATTCGAGTACAAAAATTACTTTTTCTTTTATTTTTCAGTCGATAATCATTAACTTCTCTACCAGAAGAATTTTGTTATCTTCTTCTAATGAGATAAAATACAATCCACGTTGAAGGTTCTCTCGGGGAAAAGTAACGGTTTCATCCGAAAGATTATCTATTTGTTTGACAGGTTGCCCAAATACGTCATAAATTGTCAAGGTCGCATTTTTAAAATTGCCCATTAAATTTATTGTTGTTGAGGAAATAGATGGATTGGGAAAGACAGAAAAAACATTTGGAGCTACAATGTCATCAATACCTAAAATGATTTGCCCTGCTTCAATACAAGTGTTTGGGGTACTTTGATAGGCGTAATCTTTGACAGTAAATGATGTGGATGAAGGTTCAACATCTAATCTTGCCCAACCGAAGTAAGTACTTGGTCCAACAATTAGTTTTAATGCTAAATATTTGTCTGTCGCACCTATCCAGTTTCCTGTGTTTGTTCCCCAAGCCATTGTGCCAGGATTGATAGAGTCATACCATGAAGCAAGAGATTCACAAATATTGCTAGACGATGAAAAGGCCCATGGTAAATGTATTCCTCCAACAAAATCACCAGCATAAGCATTGTTATTTTGAGGTTTACACATCACTTTATCCCCTAAATCAAATTGAATTAAAAAATCAACGACATTGTCATTGTTCAAATCTAAAGGATAAGTTGCGTTGGGAGTAGCATCAGGAATGTCTGTATAGATAATTTGCGCGTTTATTTCGTGGTTTGAAACAAGTAACAAGAATATAAAACAAAATTGGGCTACTTTCATCAGATTTTTTTCTTTTATTCGTTGGCCTTTTTGGAGCTAGGATTTATTAATAAAACTCAAATATACTCTTTTATTTAAAAAAGATAAATGATGCTTTTCGAGTAATTTCTTAACTCTATATTGAGCAGAAACATAATAGAAGGAGAATCAGAAAGAGAATGAAGAAAACAAATACGAAAATGCCGCTCCCGCTCTCATTCTGTCCTTGCGTTCGTCAGTCTGAAAATCAAAATTTTGTAATGATTTAGAAAAGGTTATGGATTAAAGAATCTCCTTAAATTAATAAGAAGGAGAATTAGAAA
>CANHQP010000049.1 GCA_947462925.1 Flavobacteriia bacterium
AGGCCGAAATTAATCCAGATTCAATCTCTTTAACAACTTCTAACTTAAAGGACATTGAATAATCCTTTTGGCTGCGTTTTTCATAAACAACTTTTTCTCTTTTTTCCATAACGATAAATTTTGTGTATCGCTATTTCAGGACTAGACATCCAAACTTTTTAAAAGCTTCTAGTGATTTTCATTGGAAGCTTTTTTTGTTTTGTAGGAAATATTTTTTAGAAAAATATTGTTGATAACAAGAATTAAAACAATTTTTAGTTATCTTTGCCCCTCGTTTAATTGAAATAAATTTAAAAAAAGCTATATGTACGCAATTGTAGAGATAGCAGGGCAGCAGTTTAAAGTGCAAAAAGACCAAAAGGTTTTTGTTCATAGATTGAATGCTGAAGCAGGTCAAAAATTAGATTTTGACAGAGTGCTTTTAGTTGACAATGATGGAGCAATTACATTAGGCGCCCCGGCTATAGAAGGAGCATCAGTTACCGCTGAGGTAATCGATCATGTGAAAGGTGATAAAGTAATCGTTTTCAGAAAGAAAAGAAGAAAAGGTTACAGAAAGAAAAACGGTCACCGTCAATCGTTTACAGCGATTAAAATCACAGGAATTTCTGCGAAATAATAGAATTTAAATAACTTATTCTTTGTAAAGCAAAGAATATAAAAATATACAAAATGGCACATAAGAAAGGAGCGGGTAGTTCAAGAAATGGTCGTGAGTCTGAAAGCAAACGTTTAGGCGTTAAAATTTTTGGTGGTCAAATTGCTATCGCTGGGAACATTATTGTTCGTCAACGTGGTACTGCGCATCACCCAGGAGCAAATGTTGGTATTGGAAAAGACCACACATTGTACTCTTTGACTGATGGTTTAGTTGAATTCCGTAAGAAAAAAGACAATCGTTCGTATGTATCTGTAGTTCCATTTGAAACTACTGAGGCTTAGTCGAACTCAAAAATAATTTTGAAGCGGGTCCCGGTAAATATCGGAACCCGCTTTTTTTTTGAATGAAAATCTATTTGAGAATAGGATTTCAATTGAGATACAATTCGTAAATTTATACCCAATAAAAAAGACCAATTATGTTAGAAATCCAACGCATACGTTCAGAGAAAGACGCGATTATTGAAGGTTTGAAAAAGAGAAACTTAGATGTTACTCCGATTTTAGATTCTATTTTAAGTTTCGATCAATCATGGAGAGAATCCAAAGCTGAATTAGAGGCAGTTTCTGCAGAATTGAACAAAATTTCAAAAGCAGTTGGTGAATACTTTCAACAAGGAAAGCAAGACGAAGCAAATGCGGCGAAAGCACAAACAGTTGAATTGAAGGAAAAAGAAGCTACTTTGAAAGAGAAAGTAAGCGGATTGGAACAAGAAATTCAACAAATGATGTATCAGTTGCCAAATGTTCCCAATGAATTAGTGAAAGCTGGTAAAAGCGAAGCAGACAATGAAATCATTGAGGAAGTTGGAAGCAAGCATGTTTTTGAAGGTGAAGCTTTGCCACATTGGGAAATTACCAAGAAATACGATTTAATTGATTTCGAATTAGGCGTAAAAATTACAGGTGCAGGTTTTCCAGTTTACAAAGGGAAAGGCGCCAAATTGCAACGTGCTTTGATTACATTTTTCTTAGATGAAGCTGAAAAAGCTGGTTATGAAGAATTTATTCCGCCATTGGTTGTAAATGAAGCGAGTGGAATTGGAACAGGTCAATTGCCTGATAAAGAAGGTCAAATGTATTATGTGAACGAAGATGATTTGTACATGATTCCAACGGCTGAAGTGCCTTTGACGAATATTTACAGAGACGTATTGTTGCCTTCCGAGGATTTTTCTATTAAAATGACTGGATTCACACCTTGTTTCAGAAGAGAAGCTGGATCTTATGGAAAAGACGTTCGCGGATTGAACCGTTTGCATCAGTTTGACAAGGTGGAAATTGTTCGCATCGAGCATCCAGATAATTCAGCGAAAGCCTTGGAAGAAATGGTTGAACATGTGAGAGGATTGTTGCGCAAATTGGGATTGCATTATAGAATTTTGCGTCTTTGTGGGGGCGACACCGGTTTTGCCTCTGCAATGACATATGATTTTGAAGTTTTCTCTGCGGCACAAGAAAAATGGTTGGAAGTAAGTTCAGTTTCAAGATTTGATACTTTCCAAGCAAATAGATTGAAGTTGCGCTACAAAGCAGCTGACAAGAAAACTTATTTGGCGCATACTTTGAATGGTTCAGCTTTGGCTTTGCCGAGAATTGTTGCCGCATTGTTGGAAAATAATCAAACTGCAGATGGAACGATTTTAATTCCAGAAGTTTTACATAAATATTTAAACTTCACAACTATTTCATAAGTTAGTGAAATTCAATATTAAAAGTGCCATTTTTCCAAGTGGCATTTTTTGTTTCAACAAACAGATGAACTAGAGGGTCTTTATTTTAAAAGATAAACATAAAATTCTGGTATATTTTTAGGCTGTTTTTAGCTTAATTTATATCTTTGAAAAAAAATAAGCATTATGTCTGATAAATTTTTTGATGAGTCAACTGCAGCAGTTGGTTTTTTATATACAATCGCAGTAATTGCAATTTTGACCGCAGTTTTAATCTGGGGTTAAGAGGAATTGTTTTTGAAGAAAGGTCTTAATAATTTTTGTTAAGCAAGTTCGTACTTCAATTAATTTTTCTATTTTTAGGAAATAACATCGTTTAGCAAAAACGAATAAAATATTTCTATGCCTTTTAATTCGATTTTCGGTTGGGTAATTAAAAAGCGGATTCATCAAATTGATTTATTCCGAAAATACCCCTTGGAAGTTCAAAACGAATTATTTACAAATCTAATCCAAACAGCAAAAGATACAGAGTGGGGCAAAAAGTATCAATTTAGTTCCATTAAATCGTACCAAGATTTTAAAGAAAAAGTTCCGCTGCAAAGTTATGAGGAACTAAAAGTATATGTTGATCGCTTAATACATGGCGAATCTAACTTATTGTGGCCAGGAGAGACAAAATGGTTTGCCAAGTCATCTGGAACCACTTCTGATAGAAGTAAATTCATTCCGGTTACCAAAGAATCATTAGAAGGTTGTCATTACAAAGGAGGGAAAGATTTGCTCGCTTTGTATTACAGTAATTTTCCGAATGCCAATTTATATTCTGGAAAACACCTAACTGTGGGTGGAAGTACTCAAATGAACGAAGCGGGAAAAGATTCCTATTTTGGAGATTTATCTGCTATTATCGTTAAAAATCTTCCTTGGTGGGTAGAAAATAAGCGAACTCCATCTAAGGCAATTACTTTGATGAGTGATTGGGAATCAAAGATTGAAATGATGGCGCGTGAAACGATGAACGAAGATGTTTGTATCTTAACAGGCGTTCCAAGTTGGACTTTGGTTTTGGCACACCGAATTTTGGAGATATCAGGGAAAAAGAACTTAAAAGAAGTGTGGCCAAATTTGGAGCTTTATATGCATGGGGGTGTAAATTTTGACCCTTATCGCGCTGAATTTAAAAAGATTATTCCAGATGAAGGGATGAATTATGTTGAATCATACAATGCTTCTGAAGGAATTTTTGGAATTCAAGATTTAAAGTCAACCAACGAATTGCTTTTGATGCTTGACTATGGAATTTTCTATGAATTTATTCCGATGGATCAATTTGACGATACGGAAAGTAGCGTGGTGATCAGTTTAAGTGAAGTAGAACTAGATAAAAATTATGCTTTGGTAATATCGACCAATGGCGGACTGTGGAGATACATCGTTGGAGATACGATTCGATTTACTTCTCTTTTACCTTTTCGATTTACTATTTCAGGGAGAACTAAAAGTTTTATCAATGCTTTTGGTGAAGAATTAATAGTCGAAAATGCAGAAAAAGCAATCGCTATGGCTTGCGCAGAAACAGATGCTCAAATCAAAGATTACACTGCTGCACCCGTATACATGCGTTTCTTGGAAGATGCCAATCAGGGACAACATGAATGGTTAATTGAATTTATTTCTGAACCCAATAATTTGGAATTATTCAAGCATAAATTGGATGAAAATTTGAGATTGTTAAATTCTGATTATGATGCAAAACGTTCCAAAGATATCGCTTTGTTGGGACCGAAAATTGTGGTCGCGAAAAATGGAACTTTTGATGCGTGGCTGAAATCGAAAAATAAGCTAGGCGGTCAACATAAAGTGCCGCGTTTATCGAACAATCGTGAAATCATGGAAGAATTGGCTTCATTTATGCAATTGAATTCAACAAATTAGTTTTGCGTATGAAACATTGGTTGTTTTTCCTGGTTTTTATCCCGTTTTTGGTTTCTTCGCAAGACACGATACAATGGAATTTCGAATGGAAAACAGACAGTTTATCAAATCCTGTTTGGAATGTTGATCCTTTTGGTAATTTGATTGTCAGCGAAAAAGACAAACTGAAAAAATTTGATTCTTTGGGAACTCAAAAATTTGTTCAGAGCAATAAATATTTTGGAGTAATCTCTAGTGTCGATCCTTCCAACCCGATGAAAACTTTGGTTTTTTCTGAACAACAGCAATTGATTGGCTATGTGGATAATACCTTGAGTAAACAACAGGAAAACATTGAGCTTTCGGCGTTTGATTTGTCGTATGTCACGATGGTTTCTACTTCTGGACAGCCAGATAAATTTTGGGTTTATGACCAAGACAATTCGGTGATTGTATTGATTTCCAAGAATATTCAGCAACGTCAACGAATCGAAAATATCAGTGGTTTATTGGGTTGCAAAGATATAGTTCAACTTTTTGAGACCGAAAACAATTTGTATTTGATTGACAAACAAAGAGGGATTTATCAATTTGATATTTATGGAACCTTGGTTTTCCATTGGGAAAATGTGGGCATTATTTGGGCACAAGTGGAAGGTAAGTTTGCTTATTTATTGAAGAAAGATAAACTGCAAGTATTAAATCTTTCGAATCAAGAAATTGTCAATTTTCCTTTACCAAATGGCGAATTTACAAGGATAAAAAAGGTTCAGAATCACTTTTATTTTGGTACTACATCAAACATTCAAAGATATTCGATAGAATTCTTGCATTAATTAATTGCTGTTATTCGCAATATTTGTAACTTAGGCACTCTAAAATTAATCAAAGATGCATATCGCAGTAGCAGGAAATATAGGAGCAGGAAAAACAACATTGACTAAGTTGTTGGCTAAACATTACGGATGGGAAACTCATTTTGAAGATGTTGAACAAAATCCCTACTTGAATGATTTCTATGAGGACATGCAACGTTGGTCATTTAATCTCCAGATTTATTATTTGAATAGTCGTTTTACGCAGATTCAAGAAATCAGAGAAACGGACAAAATGGTTATTCAAGATAGAACAATCTATGAAGATGCTTTCATTTTTGCGCCGAACTTACATTCTATGGGTTTGATGACTACGCGTGATTTTGAAAATTATTTTTCGCTATTTAATTTGATTGAATCTTTTGTTTCTGCGCCTGATTTGTTGATTTATTTGAGAGCAAGCGTACCAACTTTGGTACACCAAATTCAACTTCGTGGACGTGATTACGAAGAAAGTATCCGTTTGGATTATTTGAAACGCTTAAATGAGCGCTATGAAGCTTGGATTTCAACTTACGACAAAGGGAAATTGTTGATTATTGACATAGACAACAACCGTTTTCCAGAAAGTCAAGAAGATTTAGGGAAAATCATCAATTCGATTGATGCCGAAATTAATGGATTATTTTGAAATTTCAAATAGTTCCATAGGAGCGAAATGTTTGTAATGACGGATGTAAATCCGTCATTACAAACAATGGCATAAATTCGTTTTTTGGCGTGCATCCGTCAGCTGACGGCTCATGACAAAAAACCTCTTTTAAAAAAGTAGTTCTTAAATGTCTTCTCTTTGGACTTCCCTAAAACGCTTTCCAGCCTTGCGCTTGTAGCGGAATAATTGCTCCATTCTTGTCAACCAAATTGACTCCGCTATTTTTGTCGGTAATGTGTCCAATCACCGTCATGTGCGGATTGCCTTTGATTTTATCGTAATCTGTTAGAGAAACAGTGAAAAGTAATTCATAATCTTCACCACCATTCAAAGCGCAAGTTACTGGATCGATGTTGAAATCGATCGCTGCCATAGATGTTTTCGCATCAATGGGAATTTTCTCATCGTAAATCGTGCAACCTAAATCGCTGGCTTTGCATAAATGAAAAATCTCGGAAGCCAATCCGTCAGAAATGTCAATCATCGAAGTTGGTTTTACATCCAAATCTTTCAAAAATTTGATCACATCTTGTCTTGCTTCAGGTTTCAATTGACGTTCCAATAAATAGTCATTGCCATCTAAATCTGGCTGCATGTGCGGATTTGCTTTGAAAACTTCTTTTTCGCGCTCCAACAATTGCAAGCCCATGTAAGCTCCTCCCAAATCACCACTCACGACCAATAAATCATTTTCTTTGGCACCTGAACGGTAAACAACATCTGATTTTTTGGCTTTTCCGATGGCAGTCACACTAATTGTCAATCCTGAAAGGGAAGAAGAAGTGTCGCCACCGATGAGGTCAACTTGATATAAGTCGCATGCTTTTTTGATTCCTGCGTATAATTCTTCCAACGCTTCCAATGGAAAACGATTTGAAACTGCAATTGAAACAGTGATTTGCTGTGCAGTTCCATTCATAGCAAAAATATCAGAAAGATTGACCATCACGGATTTGTAGCCCAAATGCATCAATGGCGTGTACATCAAATTAAAGTGAACACCTTCCAACAACATGTCGGTCGAAACAAGCATGACTTCGGAATCTGAAATCGAAATCACGGCTGCGTCATCGCCTACACCTTTGATGGTTGTGGAAATGTGTGTTGTAAATTGACTGGTTAATTTGTCAATCAATCCAAATTCTCCAAGTTCACTTAATTCAGTGCGTTTATCGCTCATTTTTAATATTTTTTACGGTGTAAAGTTAAAACAAATCGCTGTTTCTGGATTTATCGTTCCTGGTTTATCTCAAGCAAAAACCCAAAACGCTTTCCATGAATTCGTTCGGTGCCTCCGCGTGAACCCAATGTCCTGCGTTTGGAATGCTCACCAAGGTGCTGTCAGGGAACTGATTTTCAATATCGTCCCAATCTTCGTCTAAAATGTAATTCGACATTTCGCCACGGATAAAAAGCGTTGGAATCATCACTTCATCTTTAGGAAGCGCTTGTAAAATGGCGTGCATGTCTCTGCTTAAAACGTCAATGTTCATGCGCCAAGCCAATTTGCCTTTTTCTTTCCAATACAAGTTTTTCAGTAAAAATTGTCTCACGCCAGGTGAATCGACAAATGGTTCCATCATTTTTTCAGCTTCACCACGGGAGTTGATTAGATTTAGATCAATGGCTTCCAATCCTTTCAAAATTTCGCTGTGGTGCATCGGATAAGATTTTGTGCCCATATCCACAATGATCAATTTGCTAAGTGTTTTAGGAAACATTTGGGCAAAACGCATCGCTGTTTTTCCGCCCATGGAATGTCCCATCAAAATGACTTTTTCGAGTTTTAGATCTATAAAAAGTTCATGTAAATCATTCGCCAAGTCTTGGTATGTGTGAGAATCTGCCCAATCGGAATGACCGTGATTGCGTTGATCGACCAAAATGACGCGGTAATAATCAGCTAATTTTTTGGCGTGTGTTTGCCAATTGTCTGAATATCCGAATAATCCGTGAAGAATAACAAAAGGTTGCCCTTCGCCAATTTCTCTATAATGTAATTTCATTGAAAAAACTTTGTGCGCTGAATTTGCTGCAAAGATAGCTTACAAAATTGGAAAGATGAATTAATCTTGTTTAATCAAGCGTGAGAAAAGTTTCAAAAGATTTGGCATTTCAAAATTGGTTTCGGAAACATTGATTTTTGAAGCTTCAACATTTTTCGATTCACTGATTTCGTTTTCCTTGATATTAACTTTTACATCAATCGGCGCTGTAGAAGATTTATCGACTGAAAATTGATTTTCGTTGATACTCGTGATGATATCAATGATTTTGTCGGCAGAAATTTTCTCTTTATCAAATTCAATAACTGCGGTGTTTACAGGTCTTTCGTCAACGAAATCAAAAGAGCAATTTCCAACAGCTCCCGTTTCTTTCAAGGCTTTGCGAATCGAAGATCCACAACCTTTTTCGCAAACCATGCCTTTAATTTCAACGGTCAAACTTCTGTTTAATTCTAATTTTCCAGCTGTATTTTTTTCACTTTTTATAGTTGTTTTGTCTGCGCTACAACTTGGGTTAATCAGCAGTAAACCAATTGAAAATGAGAGTAAAAATACTTTTTTCATAACCTAGTGAATTAGAAGTGAAACAAATGTAGTGTTTAATTTTACGATTGTGCGAAAAAAAATGTTAAAATGTTTGAGGCTTAGGGAGATGAGGTTGATTTGCTTCATGTGATTGTCCTCCCCCTTGATCCCCCTCCAAAGGGGGAAAATTTAAAATCTTTGCCATCGAATCTTTCTTTTTACCCTTAATTGTATATTTGTGGTATGTCAAAAAATATGTTGAGTTGGGTTTTGTTGCTTGCTTTAGCGAGTATTTGGGGGAGTTCATTTATTTTGATGAAAAGGGGAATGACTGCATTTGATGGAACGGCTTTGTTTTCGGATGTGCAAGTAGCTTCTTTGAGAATGTCGATTGCTGGTCTGGTTTTGTTGCCTTTTGCGCTTCGATTTTTTAAGAAAATTAAGACAATCAAACAGTTTTTGCTTTTGATGACGGTTGGACTTTCAGGCAATTTTTTTCCTTCATTTTTATTTACATATGCAGAAACTGAACTTTCCTCAGGCTACGCTGGAATGTTGAATAGTTTTACGCCGATTTTTAGCATTTTGATTGGCGCTTTTGTGTTTAAACAAAAGTTGACTTCCATTCAGTTTTTTGGAACAACCATTGCTGTTACTGGCATTGTTTTGTTGATGATTGCTGGACAAGATTTATCGAAAAGCGGCACATGGTGGCATATTTCGGCCATCGTCTTGGCGACTTTGTTTTATGCGATTTCTTTGAATACCATCAAATATACTTTGTCCAATTTTAAATCGATTGAAATCACGTCCTTGGCATTCGGAATCGTTTTGCTTCCATCGTTGATTATTACTACTGCAACAGGATCTTTTACAGTGCTAAAAACAGTTCCTCAAGCTTGGGAAGGTTTGGGATTTATTGTTATTTTGGGGCTTCTTGGAACTGCTTTTGCGGTTTTCATTTTTAATAAGTTGATTTCAATTTCCTCTGTAATTTTTGCGAGTTCCGTCACTTATTTCATGCCAATTGTGGCGGTAATTATGGGATTATTTATCAAAGAAGTAATTACGATTTATCAAATTGGCGCGATGTTAATCATTCTTGCAGGCGTTTTTCTAGCCAATTATTACCGACTGATTTTCAAGAAATAGCTTTTTTTCGAAGGTTGTAAATTCCGACTAGCAAAATAATCAATGCGATAGGCAAAAAGGGCGTTAAGTAGCGTTCTTCATTCATTCTTTGGATGAAAATCAAGTAGAAGATATTGACTACTATTGCCAAACTCAAATAGAAAATTAAATCTCGGTTTTTCTTGAAAAGTGCCAATAATACAACCATAAAACTTGAAATTATAATCGCCAAACAACTCCAACGAATTGTTTCCATCCACCAAGTGCCGCGGTATTTGAATTGGTAAATTCCCAAATTCAAATGTGAACTGAGCATCAATTTTTTCAGACTTTTGATTGGCGTTAAAATGTAGTAATCGATTTTGTTTTCAGATTTTAGTTTTTTAGTCAAAGCAGTGATTTCAAGCACAAATTTATCTTCGCCTTGAAACGTTCCTGAGATAGGTTTTTCTTGGTCGAAATGCGTCAATTGATATTGATACAGCTCGCGGTATTTTTCTAATATTGGCGCTACTTTTTTCCGATATTTTAAAGGAATTTTTTCAGAAATCAAATCAATTTCTGTGGAATCTGTGAGCTCATGAATTGTTTCGTGAAATTTGGCTCCATCAGCTTCCCAAATTCTGAAAAGATTGGTCATCGCTTCGTGACTTGGTCTGAAAACCGTGTTGTTTGTTGTTGAATAGATTGGATGAATTCCCAACCATGTGCCGCTAATTGTCACCGTTCTGATATTCCAAATCAACAATGGTAAAATGGCTGCTAGGGTAAACATCGCTTTTTTTCTTTGTCTTTGGAAAAAGTAAAATGCCCAAAATGCTAGAAGAAAAACGATTAATTGCGGTCGAAAAAGCAACATGATTGAATTTGCAAACAAAAAATTCCATGAAAAGCTGGTTTTTTTCTGCTGTAAGGAAATTCCTGCACAAACACTCAAAAGCGCGAGAAAAGGCGTAAAACTTTCTGTCAAGGTAAAATACATAAATCCACTGAAAGCTGGTACGAATGCATAAATTACCGTTCCAAAAAGGACAAATTTTGAATTAGCAATTAGTTTGTCAAGAATTTTTCCGAAGAGGAAGATTGAGCCAGAAAAGGCCAGAATTTGCAGGATTTTGAGGATCCAAAATACTTTTTTTCCTGCAATGAGGAGGCAAATCAAATAGAGTAAACCATAGCCAGGAGTCCGTTGGAAATAAGCGGATTGTCCAATGGAATTGTCTTTCCAAGTTCCGTTTTCAAGAAAATTGACAGCAGGCGCAAAATAGCTTGCTTCATCGGCAGAAGTCAATAATCCATTGCTCGCAGGGTAGCGATTGCCAAGAAATTGAAGATTTTGTTCTTGTAAAAAAACTGCGAAAATCGTCCCGAAAAGGGCAATAATCAATAGCTTTCTTTGGAAATTCATCCAAGAATATTACGCCAAAGTTGGCATATTGATAGCTTCCACAGCGATGATTTCAGGAGCAACTTTTTTGACAGCTTCTTCTAAGCCAGCTTTGATAGTCATTAAACTCATGGAACAGTCGCTACAAGCACCTAATAATCGTACTCTTGCAATTCCTTCGTCAGTAATTTCTACCAATTCCATGTCGCCACCATCCGCTTTCAAATGAGGTCTTAATTCCTCCAAAGATTCATTGATTTTGATTGCCAGTTCTTCTTTGTTTAAACTCATTTTTTAATTTTTTATAGCTGATTTAAGTTTTGCAACTTTCACTTCCTCAACAAAGGTACGCACTAATTCTTCAAAAACTAAAGCTGTTGGTGTATTTTCCTGAAAAACAGCAGGTCTTCCAACATCGCCTGATTCTCTTACACTTTGAACCAAAGGAATATGACCCAAGAATGTTTCGCCCATTCCTTCAGCCAGATTTTTTGCTCCGTCGCGTCCAAAGAGGTAATATTTATTTTCTGGTAATTCTGCTGGTGTAAACCAAGCCATATTTTCAATGATTCCAACCACTGGAACGTTGATGTTTTCTAATTTGAACATGTTCACACCTTTACGTGCATCCGCCAAAGCAACTTCTTGCGGTGTACTGACAATCACAGCGCCATCCAAAGGAACAGTTTGAACCAAAGAAAGGTGAATGTCGCCCGTTCCTGGAGGAAGGTCGATCAACAAATAATCCAATTCGCCCCAATAAGCATCTGTAAACAATTGTGTCATTGCTTTCGCAGCCATCGGACCGCGCCAAACTACTGCATTGTCTTGCTCAGTGAAAAATCCGATAGACAAAATTTTGATTCCGTAACTCATCACAGGATTGATCATTGGTGTTCCGTCCACATCAATCATCGTTGGTCTTTCTCCAACTACGTCAAACATCGTTGGCATTGAAGGACCGTAAATATCAGCATCAACGATTCCTACTTTGTAACCAGCTTTTGCTAATCCACCTGCTAAATTGGCTGTGACCGTTGATTTTCCAACGCCGCCTTTTCCAGACGCAATGGCAATGATATTTTTTACTTCAGGCAAGATTTTTCTTCTTGCTTTCATTGATTCAGTAGGAATTCCTTTGACAGTTGTGGCAATTTGTAAATCATCACCAAAAGCTTGTTTCAAGTTAAATTCAACCAATTCTTGCATGCGTTTTCTTGCATGAAGCGCAGGGTTTGAAACCAAAACAGTGATGTTAATTCCTGTTTCTGAAATCTCTAAATTTTCAACTAAATTAAGGGAAACGATGTCTTTCTTTAAGTCTGGTTCGTGTACTTTTCCAAGTACTTCCAATATGTTTTCTCGTGTAATACTCATTGGTTCTGAAATGTGGTACAAAATTACGAATTTCAGTCGGTCATGACCTAAATATTTTTGACTTCTTGTACAGATTTTATCGATTTAGCCATCAAATCAATAATATTTTTTTGGTAACCTTCTTCTCGACTTCTGAAAACATAGGTGTAACCATCTATCACTTTTTGACCATAAACGTGATAGGAAACGTGTGGTTTTGGATCTGTGATTGGCGAAGCTTTTTCACCATCCACTTTCAAAGTACTTTCATAGATGATGAAGTCTTTTTCGTCCACCAAAAATTTAGTTTCAAAAATATCAAGTTCTTTCAGTTTTCTTTTTTTATCAGCGACTTTGTTTTTTTCTTCTCCAAAGTCATCGATAATCATGTGAAAATTCGGTCCCACCTCAATTTCCCATTTGAAACCATCTTCTGCGTGTTTTACTTCTGGACGCGTGGAAGCACCAATGTTCGCTGTTTCATCTGGTAGCATAATGGTTGCGTTCAACCCAAAATCTTTGAGATTGAACTTTTGAAATTCAAAGAAATCTTCTATTATTTCAGTCTGATTATTCTTTTCCTCACCACCATCGCAAGCTGAAAAAAGCATGCCGATACAAGCAAGACCTATAACAGCTGTGTATTTTGATACGCGTTGAATTTGAGTCATTTTGAAGAAGAGAGATTTACATTTTCTACAACAAATATAATTGATTTGATTGAAATTATTCATGTTAAAAAAATTATTCTTTTGGTATCTTTTTTCATACAGAAAAGGATTATCGTGTGAAAAAATAAACTGCTTAATTCAAAAAAAATGATTTCATTTGATGAACATTTTAAACAAACTTTTGTTTTGACTTTATCATGGCTGAGTATAAAATAAAAGATTTAGAGCAACTCACAGGTATTAAAGCACATACAATTCGTATGTGGGAAAAGCGCTACGGAATTCTAAATCCAGAAAGGACAGAAACGCAAATCAGAACATATTGTGACAAAGAGCTTGTTTCTTTGTTGAATGTTGCTTTATTGAACAAAAATGGACTCAAAATTTCGCGCATTGCTGAAATGTCTGAAAAGCAAATCAACGAAAAGGTTTTTGATTTACGTGGAAATTATGATACTGATTCTAGTTACGAAAAATTAGTAATTTCTCTGATAGAGTTAGATGAAAGTTTATTTAGAAACACCTTAAGTAGTTTAATAGAAGAATTTGGTTTAGAGGCCACTTTTACAAGTCATTTGATTCCGTTTTTAGATAAAATCGGCGTCATGTGGTTGGTTGGTTCAATCAATGCCTCCCAAGAGCATTTTATTTCAAATTTGATTCGACAATTAATCATAAGTGAAATCGATAAAATTGATGTGCCAACGAATAAAGAAAATCCAGTAATGCTTTTCTTGCCCGAGCATGAATGGCATGAAATCAGTTTGTTGTTTTACCATTTTGTTTTGCGAAAAATGGGTAGGTCAACATTCTATCTGGGACAATCTTTGCCGTACGATGCTTTGATCGAATGTGTTGAAAAAATTCAGCCAGATTGTTTGATAACTTCTTGGTTGACTTCTGTTGATGCTGGTTTTGTCAAAAAATATTTTGAACGTCTATCAAATGATACCAATGGTTTGAAAGTATATGCTGGCGGATATCAAATGAAAGTGCATGGCGAGTTAATTTCAAACTGGGCACACCCAATCGAATCTGTCGAAGATTTGAAACACTTGGCCATTGTAGAGTAATTCTTTTGCTTGTTTTAACAAGAATTAATTTCCTTTTGACTGAAAATTATTAATTTCAGCCTATAGAATTAATTTTTTTCAGCATGAAATACGAAAGAATCGACAAAGGTTTGTACATAAAAAACCGCGCAAAATTTTCAAAACAAATGGTTGCCAAGACATTGGCAGTTTTCAATTCCAATGATATTTTCCCGATTTCAGCTGATAGTACGATGCCTTTTCAGCAACATCGCGACATTTTATATTTGTCAGGCGTTGACCAAGAGGAAAGTATTTTGGTGATTTTTCCTGATTGTAAAAATGAAAAGCACCGCGAAATTTTATTTCTGAAAGAAACTTCTGAGTTAATTGCCATTTGGGAAGGCGAGAAGTTGACCAAAGAAACGGCTTTTGAAACTTCTGGTATTCAAACGGTTTATTGGTTGAATCAATTTCCTGTGATTTGGAAACAATTGATGGCTGAAGCGCATGGCATTTATTTCAATACCAACGAACATTTGCGCGCCAACACCGAAGCTGAAACGAGAGAAGATCGCTTTATCAAAAGTTGTCGCGCTGAATATCCTGCGCATGCAGTTTACAAAAGTGCGCCAATCATGCATAAAATCCGTTCAATTAAGGAAAAAGAAGAATTGGATTTGATGCAACACGCTTGTAACATTACCAAAAAAGGCTTAGAGCGCTTGCTTTCATTCACAAAACCAGGTGTTTGGGAATATGAAATTGAAGCAGAATTGATTCACGAATTTGTGCGAAATCGTTCCAAAGGTTTCGCATATACGCCAATCATTGCGTCTGGAAAAAATGCTTGTGTCTTGCATTACATTGAAAATAACCAACAGTGCAAAGATGGCGATGTGATTTTGTTAGATGTGGCGGCTGAATATGCCAATTATGCTTCTGATTTATCGCGCGCAATTCCTGTAAATGGGAGATTTACGGATCGTCAAAAAGCGGTTTACAATGCTGTTTTACATGTCAAAAAAGAAGCGGAAAAAATGTTGGTTCCGGGCACAATTTTAGCTGAATATCAAGCAGAAGTTGGGAGCATCATGGAAAGTGAATTGTTGAAATTAAAGTTGATAGATTCAACGGATATTAAAAATCAAAATCCAGATTGGCCAGCGTATAAAAAATATTTCATGCATGGAACTTCGCATTTCATTGGTTTAGATACACACGACCTAGGTTTGTGGAACGAGCCAATTCAAGCGGGAATGGTTTTCACTTGCGAACCAGGAATTTACATCCAAGAAGAAGGATTGGGAATTCGTTTGGAAGACAATTTGGTGGTACAAGAAAACGGTGCGCCATTCAATTTAATGCGTGATATTCCAATTGAAGCAGATGAAATTGAATCTTTGATGAATTCTTGATTCAGCATTTCATGTTGCATTTCGAAAAAATTGGTTCCGGAAAGCCTGTAGTATTTTTGCATGGTTTTCTGGAATCTTCTTCTATGTGGGAATCGTTGGATCTAGCGCAATTTCCTTTTCAAAGTATTTTGATTGATTTGCCCGGACACGGAAAATCTACTTTTTTGCCTGATGCTGTTTCCATTGCTGCGATGGCGCAGGAAGTTTCAGAAACGCTCCAATCTTTGGATATTTCTGAATACGATGTCGTTGGACATTCTATGGGCGGCTACGTTGCGTTGCAATTGGCGAAAATCAATGCAGGTGTGAACAAAATTTGCTTGCTCAATTCCAATTTTTGGGAAGATGCACCGCAAAAGAAAATCGATCGAAATCGGGTGATCGAAGTGGTCAAAACCAACGCGCCGAGATTTATCAAGGAAGCGATTTCAGGATTGTTTGCGCAACCAAAAAATCACGAAAAGTTCATTCAAAAAGCGATTTTGGAAGCCAATATAATGTCTGTGGAAGCAATAGTGTACGCTACCGAAGCCATGCGGGACAGAACAGATAGTACGATTTTAGCGCAAGAAAAAATAGCAGATTTGAAAATCATCCAAGGTGAATTGGATCAAGCTGTACCGCTGGAAACCATGTTGGAGCATACGCGCAATCAGCAATTTAACATGTCGATTTTGCCGAATGTGGCGCACATGACGCATGAGGAAGCGACGGCGGATTTGCGGTTGATTTTGCGGGATTTCCTAATCCAATAATTCCAAAGAATCAGAAACCGCATATCCATTTTCATCTTGCAATAAACTCCTAAGCGTTTCAGCTTCTTTTTTTGAAACCACAAAAGTGTTCGAAAGTTTGTCGTGCCAGCCTCTGCTTCCTAAGCAAGAAAATATTTCAAAAGGAATGAATCTCGCAAGGGTTCGAATGGCGATTTTGTCTTTGCTTGGTGTATTTCCGTATTCATCAATGACAACGGTTTGGGTGGCAAATTTTCCTATCGTTCTTTTGATGGTTGATTCGAGCAGAAAATAATACAGAAAAGTGATTAAATAACTGATTAAATCATATTTGATATTCGTAAAACCAAGGTTGAGATTGAATCCAACGGAAACCACGAAATTGAAAACTTTCGGTGAGATAAGTATTAGTGCGATTCCGATGATAATGCTGACCGCAAAAATGATTGCAAAGTCAATGATGTAATGTCCCAATCTTTCCCAATGTCCAGCCAATACAACATCGCGTTTGAATTTTCCAATGGTAGGAACTTTGATTCGGTTTCCATAAAAATCTCTTTCAGATTTCAGGTATTCTTTTTCGATGTAGATTTCGGTTATTTTTTTCATGGTTAAAGGTTGTCTTCGGGGTCGATTGCATCTCCTCGCAGGGCGCGCAGCCTTTTTCTGGCTTCGGTGGTGTACAAACTTCCTTTGTAGTCGAAAAGAATTTTTTTGTAGCTTTCAATCGCTTTTTCTTTGTCTTCCAAGTGGTTTTCAAAAATGTCGCCCAGATGAAATAACGCATCGTCTGCTAAAATATCTTCGGCGTGGTATTTCATTAAATCTTCTAAAAAAACTACAGCTTCTGCCCATTTTCCTTGATTTTCCATGGCGATGCCTTTTCTAAGCAAAATTTCATCCGCCAGACCGTGGTATGGAAATGCTGTCACGATGGAATCGAATAGGAAAAATGCTTTTTCATATTGGTGTTGTTCGAGCAATAAATCTGCAGTTGCAAACAAACTCATCGCGGTGAAATTGCTGTCCAATCCATAATTGTCTGTAATCAAAAGTGACAATTTCATGGCATCGTTGGCAATCAGTTTGGAGGTTGATTGTTTGAGGACATCTAATTGATTTTGTGCAAATTTGAAATCTCCATCGTAGTAAAAAATACGCGCATTTTTGAATTTCGCTTCGAAACCAATTGGTTCATATTTGAAATCTTTGTCCACTTGCATGTAAAACAAAGATGCTTCCCAAATATCGTCTCGTAAAACCAGAATATCGGCCAATTGCATTTTTAATTCCGCTTCTTGAATTTGTGTAATGCCAGGAATTTTGAGTGCTTCTTCCAAGAGATTTTTCGCTTCTAAAGTTTGATTGGCGTAATACGCTTGGATGTGCGCCAATTCTGAAATCAATCGAATGCTTGCGCGATTTTTCCCTACGCGATTTAACGTTGTTTGATAATCGTTCAATGTGCTTGTCAATTCTTCTTGTGCGTAATTTCTGTTTTGAGTAATTTCCTGAAAATGCGTATTCAACAAAGCGAATTCAGCTTCATAAAACAAAGCGTTTTCGTCTCCCATATCAACCACATATTTGAAACATTTGCGCGCGACATCAAAAACTTTGTTTTGTACGCACATATTTCCCAATTCGTACACGCGCTGTCCAGCACCTTTTTCGCGTTTGTCGAGTGCTTGCGCTTGCACCAAGGCTGCTGCGAATTGTTTTTTCTGTGTAAAAAGCCAAATCAACATTTCAGCATACACAAATTCATTCGGTTTTTTCTGAGATTTTTCGAGTAATTTTTGTTTCAACAAGTCATATTCTGGACTGATTTCTTTCGAAAAATCGATTCTTTGTGTCAATACTGATTGAATAGAAGGCGCATAATTGGCTTGAATTTCGATTAAATTCAGGTATTCTTCAATCATCTTTTCAGGTTGACCTGTGATGTTGTAAATTTCAGCAAACTCGATGTTTAGCGGATAATTTTCCTTCAAACTTTTGCGCCCTTTTTCCAGCAATTGCAGCGCCAAATCGTATTTTCCTTTGTTTCTGAAAGCTTTGTATAAATCGAGTAGGGTAAAGGTCGAAGTGGAATAATCGGCGATTAAATCTTGGTAAAGTTTGTTCGCGTCTTTTACTTTGTCGTGATTTTCATAAAATTCGCCTAAAAGCACTGGATATTCAAGATTATTTCTGTCGGTAGAAATTTGTTTTTTGATCAATTTCTCGGCTTCTTTTTCATTTTCAAGCGCAATGAGACAATCGAAATAGCGTGTAAAATTGAATTTGTTGTTTTCCTTCGCGTATAATTTTTGGCAATAAGGCAAGGCTTTTTCGAACTGACCTGCGGCGTAATAATATTGCGCCAATTGTTGGTCTGTTCCCTCTTGCGTACGAGCGATTGTAGCAAGAAATAGAATGAAAATGAGACTAAGTAATTTCATGGTATGTAAAGATACAAATCAATTTATTGTGAAACGCTGTAAGCTTTGATTTCGTTGTGCAATCTGTTGTATGAATCTACGCAAATTGTTTTTGTTTCGAGCATTTTTTGAAGAAAATTAGCTAATTCTGTCACTTTTTTCTCTTCAAATAGAATATTTTCGTCATATTTCGAACGGTCGCCTTGTGCGTTTTTTATTTCGTTATTGAGTTGTTCTAAACTTTGCGAAGCATCGTAAATATTTCGTTTCATTCCGTCATTGGAAGATTGAAAAAACGACAACCCAGTAGAAATGTATTTATAATCTTCTAGTTTTTGTGCCCATTCGACATTGATGGTGTCTAGGTTGCTACTTTTTCGGTAGATATCTTTTCTTACTGCGTTTACTTCGTCAATCATCGGCGTCACATCTTCAATTTGGGCGCCATTCCAAGTTTGCCGAATGCTGTTTATTTTGGAAATCAATGATTCCATTTTGTCTAATTGTTTTTGCTTCTTCACATCGTGACATGCGAATAGAATGAAACAAGCAACGAGTCCGAAAACGATTTTTTTCATTGATTTTTATTTACAACAAAAATAATCAATTCTTTGGCTTCTGCCAATCCGCTGGATTTGGAATTTTGTAACACAAAAAAACCGAAGAAAATGAATCCTTCGGTTTTTTGATAACTAATAGATAATCGTCTTACAAATTATAGTAACCAGTTTCAATTAAACTAGTTGCAATGATTTGTCTTGCTTCTTTTGGATTGAAGTTTTCAGTTTTGGTAAATCTTCTCAATCCCATCAACATCATGCTTGCTTCATCGCCGTCTGCGAATGAATTGATAGCATCTTTTCCAGCTTTAGCGATTCTATCTGCCGAGTCATAAAAATATGTTTTTGCAATCGCAATTTGAACTTTAGCTGCCTCTTCACCACGCGCTTGAATTAACTTGTCAACGCGCAATAAAACAGATTCCGCTTGGTATGTCCAGATAGCAATGTCAGCGATTCCCATCAAAACTTCTTGTTCTTTGGAAAGTGTTTGCATTAATTTTTGAACCGCTGATCCAGCAACCATCAAGATTGATTTTTTGAATCCTTCAATCATCGCATATTCTGCTGCCAACGGTCCGTCTCCAGTTTCAACTGCCTCAGGAATACTCATTAATTCTCCAGCAACTTGCATCGCAGGTCCCATTAAATCCAATTCACCTTTCATGGCGCGTCTCAAAATCATGTCGACAGTCAACATGCGGTTGATTTCGTTTGTACCTTCAAAAATTCGGTTGATTCGAGAATCTCTGTAAGCTCTTTCCACCGTTGATTCTGCTGAATAACCCATTCCGCCGAAGATTTGAACAGCTTCATCTACCACATAATCTAAACATTCAGATCCTGCCACTTTCAAAACTGCACATTCAGCTGCGAATTGTTCAATTCCTTTCAATGTTGCTTGAGATTTCGGCATTCCGCCATCGATGTATGCTTTGATTGCATCGTCGATGTTTTGTCCAGCACGATATGTTGCAGATTCTACCGCAAAAGCACGAATTGCTTGTTCAGCGATTTTATATCTGATAGCGCCATATTTTGAAATTGAACGACCAAATTGTTCTCTTTCATTGGCATATTTGATAGATTCTGTGATTGTTTCTTTGGCACCACCTAAAACACCAGCGGCCAATTTGATACGGCCAATATTTAAAATGTTGATTGCGATTTTGAAACCATTTTCTCTTTCAGAAAGCATGTTTTCAGCTGGAACTTTCACATTGTTGAAGAAAACTTGTCTAGTAGAAGAACCTTTGATTCCCATTTTTTTCTCCTCTGGATTTAAGGAAATTCCTTCAGAATCAGCTTCAACCAAGAAAGCCGTTAAGTTTTTATCATCGCCAATTTTAGCAAAAACAGTGAATAGGTTTGCAAATCCACCGTTGGTGATCCACATTTTTTGTCCTGTGATTGAATAATAAGTTCCATCTTCAGAAAGTACGGCTTTGGTTTTTCCAGAATTGGCATCAGAACCTGAACCTGGCTCAGTCAAACAATAGGCTGCTTTCCATTCACCTGTTGCTAATTTTGCAACGTATTTTGCTTTTTGAGCATCAGTTCCATAATACAACAATGGCAAAGTTCCGATTCCGGTATGTGCGCCATAGGCGACAGAGAATGAATGTCCCTTCCCAAGTCTTTCAGTGGCCAATAAAGAAGTTTTGAAATCTACGCCCATTCCACCAAATTCTTCTGGAACAGACATTCCCAACATTCCCAATTCGCCTGCTTTTTCTAAAAGTGAAGGCATCAAACCTTCTTCCATTTTGTCGATTCTTTCCAAGTTTGGCGTGACTTCTTGAGCGATGAAATCATCACACATTTGTGCAATCATTTTTTGTTCTTCAGTCCATTCTTCCGGGGTAAAAATCTGAGATGGCAATGTTTTTCGGATGATAAATTCTCCACCTTTTAAAGCTGATTGATTTAATTCTGACATATAAGTGTATTTAAAAAAGTCTTTATTTTCGACTAAGGTAAAAAACACTTTTTTATTATGCAAGCATATTAAATATATTTTTTGTTAATTAAACCAAACTGGAAAATCAGAGTAATTATTTTGGGTGAAAAAGCAAAAAAATGGATGATAAAGTGAAATTCGTTTTATTTCAAAACATTGACATGACCTGTAATCACATGCGGTTTCACATAATCTTCACAAGAAACGTATTTTAACACATAGGTATATGTATCGTCCTGAACTAATTTTCCGCCGTAAGTGCCATCCCATCCATATTCTGGATCGTATGATTCGAAAAGTAATTCACCCCAACGGTCGAAAACTTTGAAAGACCAATAGGACACTTTAAGATAGATGATTGCATTAAAGATATTATTAAATTCATCACCATCAGGTGTAAAAGTGTTAGGGATATATACTGTAAACGGCTCAATATACAAACCTACAAAGCTTGTGTCTTTGCATCCAAATTCATTTGTTACAATTTGTTGTGGATATTTTTGACCGCTGGTTGTGTAATAGTAGATTGGATTTTGAGATTCGCTCACTCCAGTTCCTTTGTCATTAAATAGATAGACGTAACTGATGGCACCGCTAGACAAATCTGTGAAATTGATTTTAGAATTGCAAATATCAGTTATTTCAGGGCTTACACTAAACTTTGAAACAGGTGAAGGATGTACTTCCAAAAAGTTAGGTTTGATCATCTCAAGTGCTGCGATACAGCCTTCAGTCGTTTCTATTTGTAGTGAGACATCATAGATTCCTGGCTCAGTGTAAATGTGTCCTGGATTTTGAAGTGTTGAAGTTGATCCATCACCAAAATCCCAAAGATATTGTATAGGCGTATCAGAAATACTTAAGTCAATAAATTGCGCCAAGTATGGGGCACATCGTAAGTTTGAATCAATTCCAAAATTGATTGCTGGTTCTCTAAAAATGGTGACAGTCGATGTTGCAGTTTCTGAACAAGAATTGAATGAAGCAGTTAATGTCACAGGATAAACGCCAGGTTGACTGTATACAACATTACTGACATCCTCTTGACTAGAAGTTTGAATGGACGCATTTGGACCAAATTCCCAATTGATCACTGTGATGTTTGGCGGACCAGAAACTGTTCCATCAAAATTAAAACTGTTTTCAGTAATACAGAGTGAATCATTATGTGTAAAGTCAACAAATAGAGATTCATAAACAGTAATTGGTTGAATCAATGTGTCGTTGCAAATGTTGTTGTTGTTGACGATCAAAGTAACGTTATAGGTTCCACCAGCGGGATATGTGAAATTTGGACTAGATGCAGTACTAATATCGGTTGTTGTGTTCGGTACTCCAAAATCCCAATTGTTTCCCAAAGCATTTTGTGAATTATTGATGAAATTTACTGTTAGTCCACCACATTCAGTTCCTTGTGGAAAGCTAAAGTCTGCAGCTGAGCCTGGATAAATATAAACTGAATCTGTGAATGTTCGCAAGCAAGTTCCAAAACTTCCTGTGAGTGTTACAGGCATATATCCACTAGTAGAGAAACTGACATCATTTACGTCGAGTTGGTTTGAAGTTGCAATTGAAGCATTGGGACCAAAATCGTAAGTAAAAGTTGTTCCAACAGGTCCCTCAAAAGTTCCGTTGAAATCGAATGAATTGTCAAACAAGCAAAGTGAATCATTGACTGTGTAGTTTACTTGAAGGTTTTCATTTACCTCAAAAACTTGAACAGAAGTATCAGTGCACGGCCATCCGGGATTTGCAATCAATGTGACATCGTAAGTTCCTGGCGCTGGAAATGTAAAAGTTGGTTCAAATTGCGTACTAACATCAGTTGTAGAGTTTGTTACTCCAAAATCCCATGCGTAAGAGGATGCTCCATAACTTTCGTTCTCAAAAGTGATTGTGGCTCCTTCACAAAAGGAAACGAAAGTAGTCATTTCAGCTTGAGGGGTCAAAATTGCCTGTAAAGTGATATTACAATTAATCACTTGAAATATGAAATCCCTGTCTGTTTGACCTATTAAAACACCATTTCTGTATTCTTTTACACGAATACCGACAACAAAAAGTCCTATTAATTCTGGGTTTGTTGTCAAAACACCTGTTGATTGATTAATAGAAATTGTAGCACCTGGACCTAGTGGATTTGCAGCGCTGAAATTCGTCGCCCAAAAAACAGGACCATAATTTGGTGGTGGTGCTGGATTTGGCTGCGGGGCAGCGTCACTTGCCCCTGAATAAGGTGTAATTAATTCATAGACCAATTGGTCTCCATCTGGATCTGTTGCTGAATGATCAAAAACCAAGTCGTCATTGTTGCACAGCACCAAAGGTGGATAGTTTGTAAATCTAGGACTACTATTCACAAAATTATTATTTGCTGTGCCTGGAATACGAGTAGTCAATGTTAGACCGGTGCTTCCCGGATCAACGATATTGACTACATCTGGCCTTCTGCAACATCTTTGATATGACAAAGTGTATCCACCAGCTGTTGGAGGTAAATTTACGATTGTAGTATAAACTGCTTTCTCATTGCAGAACCCAGTGGGTGCAACAACGCATGGATTATTGAAAATAATCGGTAATACAACACTACCTGGAAAAGGAATTTCGACATTTTGAACCAATACATTATTTGAACTATAAATCGCCAAATAAAGCGGATTATCGTATGGAGCACCAGATATTGTGGCACAATCCCTGTAAACCGCCACATAAATTCGGTAGTTGTTGTTTCCCAGATAGTCATAGTAAATTTCACCACCAATGATATGGGTAGCACGTGCACTCAAAAATGAACACCAAAAGAGGAGAAATAAGAAAAATCCTTTAAACTTCATGGTCTGGATTAAGTAAACGAACTAAATCAAACTTTGGTTGCTTAAAATTGTCTTTAAACGAACAAATTTAACATATTCAGGACTGATTTTAAGTTAATTTACACTTTTTTTAACATTTTCATTTGTGAAAAAAATCGAATGGATTATCCAATAAATATTGATACCCAAGCAAAGATTTTGATTTCTGATTGTCAACTATCTTAAAGATTGAAGTGCTTTCTTCTTTTGCGTAGCTTGGTAGTGCTAAGTTTAGTTTTTCGCAGCAGTAAGTGTAATATTTTTCTTTGGAAGGATGTTCCGACGCACATGCGTTGAAAATTTCTCCCCAAATTTGCTTTTCAATGATCGTTTCGATTATTCCAATACAATCTTTTTGATGAATTAAATTCACGGGTGTTTTTCCATTTGGAAGATTTTCTTTTCCAGCAAAGTACTTGGCGATTTGCCTATCTTCACCAATTAGTCCCGCCATTCTGATAATCGTTAATCGATCTTTCAACTTTTGATACAAGGCTTCTTCTGCGAATGCCAAATGATTTTCATTGACCAACTCAAGTCGGTTAAATACATCTTCTTTTGCCACGGAAATAGAATCTGGATAAATACCTGTAGAACTAACAAAAATAAATTTTGTTTCAGCAGGAAATGGTTGAATTGCTTTCAATAGTTGTTCGCCATAAAACCGGAAATCAGAATTAGAATTATTTCTCCTTGGTGGAAAGTTGAGGATACAAATGTCAGTTTTTTCGAAAAAAGAATTTAAATTTTGCGGTAAATCTTGAGAAAAGTCTAATTCTACGACTGAAAAACCATTTTCTTCCAAGGATTTAATTTTGGATAAAGTGGTTGTTGTACCTACAATCTGGTGCCCTTTTTCCAGCAAAGATTTTCCCAACGGAAATCCTAACCAACCAAAACCTATAATCGCTATTTTCATCTTTTTGAATTCTGTCACAAAGGTCTCAATTAATAATTGATTCAAATAATTTTTGGTCATTTTCTTCGAAACTTTTTAACTTGAAATTTGTTCTTTAGAGGGTTGATAAAAGTCATGAAAAATTCCGATAATTATTGAACTTGACTCAAACAACTTGTATAACTTTACAGCGCTTTTTAATTGTTTGAAAAGTAAAAAAGGAAAAAAATGAACAGACCTTTCAGTAAATGGTTTATCCGACTCAATTGGATTTCATTGGTGTTAATTTTTCTTGTGACCATCGCAGGGAGTTTTGTGAGAATTTCTGGAAGCGGAATGGGTTGTCCAGATTGGCCGAAATGTTTTGGTCAGTGGGTTCCACCAACGGACGAATCGGTTTTACCTGCTGATTACAAAGTGGTGTATTCAACCAAACGTGCCAAAAAAATTGAAAAATTCTCGAAATTATTGGATGCAATTGGTTTCAAAACGGAAGCAAAAAAAATAAGAGAAGATAAATCATTGCTGTACGAGCAAGATTTTAATGCGCAAAAAACGTGGACAGAATATGTCAATCGATTGGTAGGTTTTTTGGCTGGAAATGCGATTTTGTTGATTTTTTTGTGGGTTTTAGTTCGATATAGACAACGAAAACTGGTTTTTCTTGCAACCATTAATTTGATCTTTTTGATGTTTCAAGCTTGGTTCGGTTCCATTGTAGTTGCAACAAACTTGGTTCCTTGGACAATTACTGTTCACTTATTCTTTGCCATTGTAATCATTGCAATTCAATCGATTATTTTACTTCAAGTGAGTCCGAGTCAACAAATCAAATTACATCTTTCCACGCCGATGAGGTGGATTGTAGGTATTACTTTTTTAATCACTTTTATCCAAATGTTTTTAGGAACTCAAGTGCGCGAATCGATTGACATGTTGACCATGCAAGGTTATGGACGTGATTCTTGGACTGATAAATTGGGAATGCCATTTTACATTCACCGTTCTTTTTCTTGGTTGGTCTTGATATTATTGACTGTGTTGGCTTGGTTGAATTTCAAAGGACCTAAACAGCGATTGATTTACATGGCTTTTATTGTTTTGGCGATTGAATTGACGTCCGGCGTTTTATTGGCTTATGCCGATATGCCTGGTCTGGTGCAAACTTCCCACTTGATTTTTGCCACCTGGTTGTTGACAATTTTATTGTTAGCTACTTTAAGAATGAGAAAATTAGCTGTGAATTAAAAGATTCGCGATTTTCCCCATTTGATATTTGTACTTTTGTCTTGCGCAAGTTGCGTAAATCACACAAAATTATTTTATGCCATTTTCTTCTTTTGGATTATCAGAAGCTTTAGTCAAAACGCTGACTGAATTAAAATACGAGCGACCTTATCCCGTTCAGGAAAAGGTGATTCCAGCGATCCAAACCCAAAAAGATGTTTTGGTCATTGCTCCAACTGGTTCAGGTAAAACCTTGAGTTTTGCGCTTCCGATTTTGAATAAATTGGCAGACAAAAAGTTAGAACGAAACCGAAATATTCAAGCATTAATTGTACTTCCAACGCGAGAATTGGCCATTCAAGTGCAATCCGTTTTCCATACATTCACTTCTGCGATGAATACAGATGTTCGTTCAATGGCTGTTTACGGAGGTGTTTCCATCAATCCGCAAATGAAAGCGATGATGGGCGTAAATGTTTTGATTGCCACTCCAGGACGTTTGATTGAATTAATCGAGTCAAATGCAGTGAAATTGCACGAATGCAGAACCTTGGTGCTTGATGAAGCGGATAAATTGTTGAATTTAGGTTTCCAAAAGGAAATGAATCGCATTTTATCTGTATTACCGAAAAAGAGACAAAATTTACTTTTCTCAGCGACTTTAAATGAAGACGTTTCAGCGATTACGCAGATTTTATTGCAAAATCCAGAAGTAATTAAAATTGAAGCTGAAGAAAAATCAATTGAATTAATTCAGCAGGCAGCGTATCGTGTTTTGGAAGAGATAAAAGGACCGTTATTGCGTTATTTGATAAAATCCAAGAACATGCAACAAGTGTTGGTTTTCACCAGTTCGATTTTTCAAGCGGATAAAGTAACTGATAAATTGCAGAAAAATGGAATCAACGCAGTAGCGATTCACAGCAAAAAAAGTCAGGAAGCGAGAACGAAATCTTTGGCGAATTTCAAAGCTGGACGTACACGTGTTTTGGTTGCAACAGATTTGATTTCCAGGGGAATTGATATTCAATTTTTACCTTTTGTTTTCAATTATGACTTGCCAAGATCTCCCAAAGAATTTGTGCATCGCATCGGTCGTACTGGTAGAGCAGAAGCAAGTGGTGAAGCGTTGACATTCGTTACACCCGAAGACGAGCATCATTTCAAAGTAATTCAAAAGAAAATGAAAAGGATGGTCGAAATGGTCGATTCTGAATCATTTGATTTGAAAGGATTTTAGTTTTCGATTAGATATTTAGTGCGAAGCTTTGCGTTTAAAGAAGAGATTTGTATATTTGCACCCCAATCAATTTTCGCAAGAAAATTAGGTCCTATAGCTCAGTTGGTTAGAGCACCTGACTCATAATCAGGTGGTCGCTGGTTCGAGCCCAGCTGGGACCACAAAAAGAAAAAAGTGAGTACGAAAGCACTCACTTTTTTTTTGATGTATATGTCTAGTCCTGAAATAGCGATACACAAAATTTATCGTTATGGAAAAAAGAGAAAAAGTTGTTTATGAAAAACGCAGCCAAAAGGATTATTCAATGTCCTTTAAGTTAGAAGTTGTTAAAGAGATTG
>CANHQP010000050.1 GCA_947462925.1 Flavobacteriia bacterium
AATTCACTAAACTGCAATTGTTGCTGTAATACAAGCATTTCTATGATAATTTACGTAAATAAAGATAACAAAAAATGGGTGAAAAACCAAAGTCTTTCACCCATATTTACTCACATTTTAATCTTAATTATAGTTTTTCAGTGCCCTCCTGTATGAATTAGGCTTTTTTGTGCATAAAAAAGTGGTAACTACTCATTACCACTTGATTAAAATATTTCTATTACATTAAATATATCCTACCAAATCATAAGCAATGTATCCAACCCATTCTTTGATTAAGAAATTCCATTCGGTAAAAGTATCAACACTCGGTACTAATAATTGATCCCAATAAAAAGAACGTTCAGGACCAGTATATAAATCTGTTGAATATGGAACTACATTCACATTTTCTCGCTCGAAACAAGCCATTGCTCTTCTCATGTGGCTTCCTGAAGTAATCAACAAACAAGAATCCACTTTTGGGAAAGAATCTGTAAGTAAGTTTCTTGTCTCTAGTGCATTTTCGTGTGTGTTTTTAGAAACAGGTTCCACAAATATATCTTTAGAGGGAATTCCCCATTGGATAAGTACTTCTCTGAATTGTTTTGATTCATGTAATCCCTTATCAGATAAATAACCATTGTCACCTGAAAGTAGAATCTTTTTGATTTTTCCTTTTTTATACAAACTAATTGCTTGCCATATTCTATCACCTCCTCTTCTTAAACTTAAAACTCCGATGTCATTGTTAAATTCAGCCATGCCACCAAGAACAATCCCGACTTCATAGTTTCTCACTTCATCAATTGGTGTTCCGTGCACTTCCCATTGACGGCAAAATTCATTGAAAATAAAACCATTACTGAAAAAGAAGAAAATAATAATTCCCGTCATTCTTGCTCTACGCTTATAAATGGAGTTTGGCCAATAAAAAAAGATACCAACACAAATAATAAACCATAAAAATGGTGAGAGGAACACCAGCAGTAATTTTGATAAAATGAAAAACATTTTTTAATTTTAAGGTAAAAAAAAACCGTTCAGATTTCTGAACGGTTTCAAATTTAGGTATTTAAAATTATTTTGCAACAGAAAAACTTCTTTTTTCTTTAATACGAGCAGATTTTCCAGTTCTTTCACGGAAGTAAAAGATACGAGCTCTACGAACAGCACCTTTTTTGTTCACTACAATCTGATCAACAAATGGTGAGGAAATTGGGAAGATTCTTTCAACTCCAATATTTCCTGACATTTTGCGTACAGTAAAAGTTTCTGTAGCTCCATTGCCACGACGTTGCAATACAACACCCTGAAATTGCTGAATACGCTCTTTCGCGCCTTCTTTAATTTTATATGAAACTGTAACAGTATCTCCACTTTTGAAGTTTGGGAAGTTTTTAACTTCTACCAATTCGTTTTGAAGCTCTCTAATGATATCCATGACTCTTATTTTCTATTTATCTGACCGTAAATCGGGGTGCAATATTACGAATTATTTCTTAAAAAAATAAATACTATTAAATCTTTTTGAAAAAAAAGTAATATTTGGCTCAAATGTAGGTCTTTTTCAAAGATTTTTATAATCAAAAATACTTTATTTCTCTTTTTCAGTTTAATTTAGCAACCATTTTAGCTAATGTGTCGTCATTTAGCTGTCAAACATACTATATTATGAAAAGTACTTTATTTTGTCTGTTTTTACTAGTGTTTAGTTTATCTAATGCACAGGATTTACAAAAATATGATGCTAGATTATTGAAAAATCATGGTGATACAATCATGACAATTTATAGCAAGAATCACAATTTTTATAATTTTTTAATTTTTGAATTAGATTACAGCTATGAAGTAAAGTTAAAGACAGAAGTGAATACTTCAAATCTTGTTTCTATTTCGCAGTTTAAAAATTCAAACGGAATTTCTTTAAAGAAAAGTGATATTCAAAAAGGTATCTTCAATTTCAAAGAATGGGGAATTGTTCTAAAACAAAATGAACCATTAGTTATAGACTTAGATGAGAATCATGTGCTTTATTTTTATGATAAAGTTTCAAATAATATCCGTTTTGGAAAAAGTCCACTATATACCAAATAGTCGTTTATGAAAAAGTTATTATCAATTTTAGTTTTATTTATTTCTTACTATTCAATTGCGCAAACGCCGATAAATGTTACTTCTGCTATTAATAATACTTCTGTAAGTACTTGTAATGGTTTTGTAATCGATTCAGGAGGCCAAGGAGGACCTGGATATTCAAATGGAGAAAATATTACATTTACAATTTGTCCAGATACACCCGGAGACTATATGACGGTGGTATTCAACTTGTTTAATTTAAGTTTGCAAGATGATAATCCTGCGCCAAATCAAACAAATGTTGATTACATGTACGTTTATGATGGAAATACTACAGCTGGAAATTCATTAGGCGTATACCAAGGAACCGAATTACAAGGTGTAGTTATTCAAGCTTCTCCTCAGAATACATCGGGTTGTTTAACTTTTACGTTTGTTTCAAATTCAGGCGGGACAGGTGCATTTACTGCTTCTGCATTGTGTGAAACACCTTGTAGTGATCCTGTTGCAGCAGGAGTAGTTTTAAACGGAATAACTTCCGATAGTATTCACGTGTGTATCGGTGAAGTTGTAAACTTTCAAGATGCTGGTTCATTTGCTCAACCAGGATTTGCAATCTCAGACTATTCTTGGGATTTTATGGATGGAACTTCAGCTTCAGGTCAAAATGTTTCTCACATTTATACAGTTCCTGGTCACTACAGGGTTCAACTTTTCGTAACTGATAATAATGCAGATAATGACTGTGTAAATAACAACCTTATTGATTTACAGGTGCTGGTTGCTACTATTCCAACTTTTATTGGTTTTATTAGTGATACAACTTTGTGTTTGGGAGAATCCTTGGTTGCTAGTGCAACACCGAACGATTACGAACTACTTTGGGATGGATTTTCTGGTTATGAAACAATTGACGATGGCTGTTTACTGGATACGCAATTAGGTGTTGCACAAAATATTGACATTATTCAAACTGGTTTTGCTGCAGGTACTACAATTACAAGTGCCTCTCAAATTCAAGAAATTTGCCTAGAACTTGAGCATTCGTTTATGGGAGATTTGGTAATTTATTTAAACTGTCCAAATGGTCAGTCTATTATGTTGCATCAACAAGGTGGTGGTGGTACCCAATTGGGTGTTCCAATTCAGGCTGATAATGTTGATTGTACTGATCCTGCCACTCAAGGAACACCATATAACTATTGTTTTACACCAGCAGCGACACAAACATGGGTACAATGGGTAAACACAAGTGGTTTCGGGGGTACACTACCAGCAGGGAATTACCAACCAATTGGTGCATTTACAGATTTGGTGGGATGTCCAACAAATGGAGTTTGGACCCTAACCGTTGTTGATAATTGGGCAGCGGATGATGGAGTTGTTTTTAGTTTTGGATTAACCCTTGATCCATCTTTATATCCTGATTTAGTTGAATTTACTCCTCAAATTGGTTTAAGTAGTGATTCTTCTTTTTGGAACATGCCAGCGCAATTTGTTACAAATGTTTCAGCTGATGGCGATGCTATTACAATCAATCCAACTTCAGCAGGTTCATTTACTTATACTTATACAGTAATTGATAATTTTGGTTGTACAAATGATTCATCTTTTGTGTTAACTGTAAATGATAATCCTTTGCCTAACGCAGGAAATGATATTATTGTGTGTGGTGGAACTCCTGAGCAATTAAATGGGTCAATTTCAGGAGCAGGGGGAGGATCTCCATGTCCTTACACACTAGATTTGGTTGATTCTTTTGGAGACAGCTGGAATGGAAATAATTTACTTCTTACCGTAAACGGTGTGACAACTACCTATACAGTAAGTACTGGTTCAAGCGCGATATTTACTGTCAATATTCCTCATGGAGCATCTGTTACATCTCAATTTCAGGCCTCAGGAAATTGGACAAATGAATGTGAATATCAAATTATTGATCCCAATGGAGCAGTTGTTGTTCAACAGGGGCAAAATGGAACAACACCACCTACAACTGTTGATGCTTTTACAGCTGATTGCTTTGGTGGATATGAATTTGTTTGGAGCCCTTCTGGTGATTTGAATGATCCAAATATTCCAAATCCAATTGGAACTTTTCTATCACCCCAAACTTTGACTTTGACTGTTTATCCTACAGGTCATCCACTTTGTGCCACAACAGACCAAATGAATATTACTTTATCAAATTCAGCTTTTCCTGGTGAAGATTCTACTTTTACCATTTGTTCAGCTGGCGCTCCTGTTGATTTATTTCCAGTACTTGGTCCTGGTGCTAGTGTAAATGGAT
This sequence comes from Flavobacteriia bacterium, assembly GCA_947462925.1. Lineage (GTDB taxonomy): Bacteria > Bacteroidota > Bacteroidia > Flavobacteriales_D > Crocinitomicaceae > JAQVCM01. The sequence goes on from CANHQP010000050.1 coordinate 4,349, forward strand.
ATTGGGTTTTTGGAGCCGCAAATACACCTGTTACAATGCCATACGATCCTGTGACAATGAATCCTGGTCAATATAAATATAGAGTCGATAGTGCAGGATGTATTTCTCAAGCAATAATAACTGTAGTTGAAGTAAGTACTTCAATTACAACAGTTGTTCCTACCGATGTAAATTGCAATAGTGCAAGTAATGGTAGTATTGTGGTTACAGGTTTGAATTTTACTTCATATTCAATAGATGGCGGTCCGCAGTTTGCAGCAACTTCACCTGCGACTATTAATGGATTCGCTGCTGGGAATTATACATTGGAGGTTTTTGGCACTGGTGGTTGTTCCGACACAGAGCCATTTGTAATAGCAGAGCCAGCACCTTTGCAACTAGATTTGATTTCTAATGATACTTCCGTATGTGTTGGTGCTTCAATTGCGATTAGTGCTTTAGGCTCAGGCGGAAGTACAGCTTACACTTACACTTGGACGCAAAATGGTAGTTTATTGGGAATCGGTACTCCAATTACGGTAACTCCACCTTTGACTACAAATACTTATTGTGTTACACTGACTGAGGCTTGTGGTTCTCCTGCAGTAGATACATGTATGACAATAGATAATCCAGTTGAAATCTTTCCTGTATTGACTCCTGATACGACTAGGGGATGTTTTCCAGTGACCATAAATTTTGCAAACACAACTAATTCCAATGAAATTGCAACGACTTTAGTTGACTTTGGAGATGGACAAATTATTAGTTACCCAGGAACTTCTTCCTTTAGTCATATTTATGCACAACCAGGAGTATACACAGTGCATGTGGAGGTAACATCTATCTTTGGTTGTCTATATGATTCCACCTTTACCAATATGATTGAAGCATTTGATTACCCAGAAGCAAATTTTAATATTTTGCCAAACGATGTTTCATTCTTTGATCCAAATGTATATCTAGAAAATGCAAGTTCTTCGAATGTTGTATCTTATCAATGGACAATTTCATCAGGAAATCCAGCTTCAGCTATTACTGAAAATGTGAATGCAAGTTTTCCAAGTGATGTGGAAGGTGGATATCCTGTAACTTTACTTGTTACTGATCAAAATAATTGTCAAGATACAATTACCAAAATTGTAAATGTCATTAGTGAAGTTGTGTTATATGCTCCGAACTCATTTACACCAGATGGAGATGAGCATAATCAGACATGGAAGATTGTAGTAGACGGGATTGATTTATACAGTGCTGAGATATTAATTTTCAATAGATGGGGTGAAGTAATTTGGGAATGTCATGATGTTAGTGAGGGATGGGATGGTACCTACGGAGGAAAGGTAGTTCAGAATGGAACATATACATGGACATTAAAATTTAGAGATATTAATTCTGATAAAAAGTATGAGTTTAGTGGTCATATTTTATTGATTAGATAAAAGTTTGAAAGAAAAAAAAGAGGCTGTTCAATTAATTTGATACAGCCTCTTTTTTTTGCCTATAAAAATTGTTATTTTAATTTTCTTCTTTTCATTTCTTTAGTAATCAAATTCAATTCCCTACTTGTTTGACCTGCAACAGAAGTATTCTCATCTGCTCTTCTCAATAAATAAGGCATGACTTCCTTAATTGGTCCATAAGGGACATATTTTGCCACTAGAAATTGATTATTTGATAAATTATAAGAAATATGATCGCTCATTCCTAAAAGTTGAGCAAAGTAAAGTCTTTTATCATTTCTTTGAAGACCTTTATCTATAATTAGTTTACTTAAAAATTGAGAACTTTCTTCATTATGAGTTCCTGCGCAAAGAGCTAAAGTATCAATATTGTCAACAATATAAGTCAATGCTGCATTATAATCTTGATCGCACGATAATTTGTCAGGTTGAATGGGAGATTTATACCCTTTTTGTGCAGCTCTATCTCGTTCTTTCTCCATATATGCACCTCGGACCAATTTGATTCCATAGTGATATTTTCCAATTCTAGCCGTATTCGTAGCTTCCTTAAGAAATTGAAGTCTATCATGTCTATACATTTGCAGTGTATTGAAAACTATTGCTTCCTTTTGGTTGTATTTGACCATCATAGAAACGGTTAATCTGTCTATAGTATCTTGAATCCAAGTTTCTTCTGCGTCAATAAAAACTGGCACATTTGATTCAAAACCTTTTTTACAAATTCTATCAACTCTGCTAATTACCTCTTGAAATTCTTTTTTTTCAGCTTCAGTTAATTCATTTTCTGGATTATTGATTTTTTCTAGAATTCCAAAACGCGCAATACCAGTGACCTTAAAGACAGCAAAGGGAATGGCAGGATTATTTTTTCCTTTTTCAATTGTTGCAATTATTTCATTGGTCGTTTTTTCAAAATCCTCAGCTGATGTTTTTCCTTCCACAGAGTAATCCAAAATTGTCCCAATACCAAAATCATTTAGTTGCTTGATGGTATTTGTGCACTCATTGATAGTTTCTCCACCACAAAATTGTTTGAAAATGGTTGCTTTCACAATCCCATTAATTGGCAAGTGCGCTTTAAATGACGCATTTGTTGCCCATTTTCCAAATTTAACAAAAGATGGGCTACCCACCATTTTGAAGAGCCAATACGCCCTTTTTAAATCTTTATCAGACTTGCTTTTAAAAGCAATTTCAGTATTTTCGAAAGAAATCATGACGCAAAAATAAGGTATTTTGACATTTTTACAGAGTTAGAATGAAGAAACTTAAAAAAATCATTTACTTTCGAACAAAAAACAGATTTATCTTAAATGCATATGTTTCAGAAAATAGAATCAAATGGTTATGAAATCGAGGTTGGTTCGCTTGAAAACACTTCGTTTTCTGAGTTTTTAGATGGTTATTCACAAGTAAAAAAATTAATTTTAGTTGATGAAAATACCCATGATCATTGTTTGGAATATCTTCTGACCGCCTTCAATGGACTTGAGGATGCTGAGGTGATGCTAATGCCTTGTGGAGAAGAAAATAAAGTTTTAGAAGTTTGTTTTCAGGTTTGGGAGGCATGGACTGATTATAAAATTGGTAGAAAAGATTTGGTAATCAACCTTGGAGGAGGTGTTGTTACTGATATGGGGGGATTTATTGCGTCGATTTATAAAAGAGGAATAGATTTTATTCATATCCCAACATCTCTATTAGCAATGGTTGATGCTTCAGTTGGAGGTAAGACAGGAATTGACTTGGGAATGCATAAAAATCAGTTAGGAGTATTTTCAAATCCTAAAAAAGTATTTGTGGATGCTGGATTTTTAACAACTTTACCTAATGTTGAAATCAAGAACGGTTTTGCTGAGATGATAAAACATGGATTAATTTTGGATAGAAAACATTGGGAAAATTTGAAAAGTATTGATTTTGATGATAAAGCAAGTTTGACTGAATTAATTTTTGAATCCATAAACATTAAAAATAATCTTGTTAAAGTTGATCCTTTTGAAAAAAATGAAAGAAAAAAATTAAATTTCGGTCATACTTTTGGCCATGCATTCGAAGGCTTTTTTATGGGAGAGGCTGTTTTACTCGCTCATGGGCATGCGGTTGCAATTGGGATAATTGCAGAATCCTATATATCTTTTGAAAGAAAGTTACTAAGTGAAGCTAATTTTATTGAAATTTCTACTCTGATTTGCAGTCATTTTGAGATACCTACTTTTAAAAATGAATGGGTTGATTTGATTTTTAATTTGATGTTAAATGATAAAAAAAACTTTGATGAAAAAGTTCAATGTGTACTTTTATCTGACATAGGAGAATGCATAGTTGATCAACCTATTTATAAGAAAGATTTAATGCTTGTTATGGATCTTTTTGCAAATTTGAATAGCTAGAAGTATGAAGTTTAAACTTTTTTGGATTGTAAAAATTCCACTTATTTTTTTTGAATTTATTTGGAGTTTGTTGACTTTGTATATTTTTTTAGCTCTTTTCGGTATGTTTTTCCAAATTGGAGAAAGCTATAAATCTAAGAAGCAAGGGAAAACGATTTATATTAGAACAGACGGTATTCATACCGATTTCATTCTTCCAGTGCATTCAAATATTCAAAACTGGAATGAGATTATTCCTTGGAAAGATTTAAAAGGATCTGATACGACATTTAAATTTGTCGCTTTTGGTTGGGGGGATCAAGGTTTTTTTCTAAATACCCAAGAATGGAGTGATCTAAAATTTTCTACTGCCTTCTATGCACTCTTTTATCGAGGAAAGACAGCAATTCATGTGGTTTTTCAATCTGAACCAATACCTGGAAAGTTGTGCAAAAGATTAATTGTAAGTGATAAACAATATCTCAAATTGGTAAATTACATAGAAGATTCCTTTGATGTTGATGAAAGCGGTTCTACCATTTGTATCAAAGATCGTGGTTACTGGGATTTTGATGCTTTTTATGAATCCAAAGGAAAATATAGTTTATTTTCAACTTGTAATTCTTGGATCAATGGAGGTTTAAAGAAATCAGATTTACCGGCCTGTTTGTGGACGCCTTTGAGTTATGCTATTTTTGATAAATATGAGTGAATTGCTTCTTAAACCTCTTCTTTTTACTGGTACTTAAATGATTCTAACTGATAAAAACCACTGAGGAAATACCCTGAAATTGTAACAATCAATCAATATTCAATATCTAAATTGAATGTTTTTTGCAATGTCAATAAGTTTGTGTTTTTTCTAGCCAAGATTTCAAATTTATCTCTACCTGTCAGGTGCTTGTTATTTTCTTCTTGATCTTCAATAATTGAAAAATCAATAGTGATGGACCAATTTTGCAATTTATTTCGTAGAAAATCTAGTAATGAGGCATAAAAATGATTTTTCATCATATCTATTTGAATTTGATTGTCAAATTCTTGGTGAATATGATTCAAAGCTGGTATTTTTGGATCTCTTTTGGTCAATGCTAAGTTCATCGAGTCAGCACCTTCGATTCCTTCCTGCTTAATTTTATATGCATATTGTCGCCATACCATTTTTAGTTCATCGAGAGAAAAAGGCTTTTTTGGTCTATTTGATATATCTTCATTTACCAACGAATCAACTTCAATTGAATTTTCTTTTAAAGTTTGTTTGATGGATAAATTATTTGTGTTTAGAGATCCAGTTGGTACTGAAAAAGATTTAACTTCTTTTTTTAGTGAAATTGGTCGCTCTTGTGGTTCAGTTGGTTTAGACTTTGGTGCTGTCGTGGCTGGTCTTAACGTTTGACCCGAAAATGGAATAATTTCTACAGGGTCAGTTAGTCTTTTTTTTTTTCAAGCTCATTTTTGATTGAACATAACTGCATTAGTGCCAGTTCAACAAGCAATCTTTGATTTTTTGATGATTTATATTCCACATCAGACTTACTCAAAATTCCTAGACAACGTAAAATATAATTTGAATCAAAAATTTTCGATTGTTCTATAAATCTATTTTCAACACTTTCTCCTACCTCCAATAGTTTGGCGGTTCTCACATCCTTACACACAAGCAAATTTCTATAGTGATCTGCCAATCCAACAATAAAATTGTGACCATCAAATCCTTTTTCTTGAATATCATTAAAAAGTAGAAGACAAGCTGGAATATCTTCCTTCCATGCATTATCTACTATTCTAAAGAAATAATCATAATCTAGTATGTTTAGATTATCAAGAACTGAATTTAAAGAAATTTTGTTGCCTGCAAAACTAACAATTTGATCAAAAATTGATAAAGCATCTCTCAATGCACCATCTGCCTTTTGACCAATTAAATGAAGCGCTTCACTTTCACATTCAATCCCTTCTTTTTCAGCTATTGATGCTAAATGATTTGCAATATCTTTGACTTTGATTCTATTGAAATCAAAAATTTGACATCTCGAAAGAATTGTTGGAATTATCTTTTGTTTTTCAGTGGTTGCAAGAATGAAAATTGCATGAGCAGGCGGTTCTTCCAATGTTTTTAAAAAAGCATTAAACGCTTGATTTGAAAGCATATGTACCTCGTCGATAATGTATACTTTGTGCGTACCTAGTTGAGGTGCAATTCTCACTTGTTCAATCAAATTTCTGATATCATCAACAGAGTTGTTGGATGCAGCATCTAATTCATAAACATTTAAGGAAGCACCTTCATTGAAAGAGTTACAAGAATCGCAAGAATCACAAGCTTCAATCGAATTACTAGGATTAAAACAGTTAATTGTTTTAGCCAAAATCCTAGCTGTGGTTGTTTTACCTACTCCTCTTGATCCACAAAAAAGAAATGCTTGAGCTAGGTGATTATTCTTAATTGCATTCTTTAAAGTTGATGTAATAGACAATTGACCCACAACTGTATCAAAAGTTTGAGGTCTATATTTTCTTGCTGAAACTATGTAATCATCCATACCTATTGCAAATTTAAGAAGACTTTTTTGATAAAATCACATTGTTAATAAATCAATTCAAATATTAAAGCAATGCCATAGAAAATTTGAATTTTTTTAATTGCTTTTTCCAGCTTCCGCAGACAAGTGGTTAGATTAATGTTTCTTATTTTTCAGTTTAAATCATGATTTTATCATCTATGCATTACATTGTAATTTCTATTATTTAAATTGAATTTAAATGTTATTGCCTTTATTTACAGAAAAATAAGTTTTAGATTCTAGCTTTTCTTGATTTTTGGGCGTTTATTATGCCTTTTTTTATTCATAACCTTGAAAATGAATCAGAGAATAAAAAACGCTTTTCTTTAAAACTTTCAATAAAACTTAATCGTAATTTTACAAAATCAAAACTAACGTAAATGAATTACAAGATTGGCGAAAAAGTTGGTTTTCTTTCTGAAAAGGGTGGTGGAACAATTATTGAATTTAAGGACTTGAATAATTTGATTGTTTTGGATGATTCGGGATTTGAAAGAAATTTGAATGTGAGAGAAATTGTAAAAATTCATTCATTTGACTACAAGTTGGATAATTTTTCTAACACAATAAATGATGATGAATCATACAGTACCGCTAGCTATTTTGTTACAAAAGAAAATTTGAATGGGAATGTGAAGGCTTCTGACGTCTGGGAGATTGATTTGCACATTGAAGAGTTACTTGATTCGCACATCGGATGGTCAAATTCTGAAATATTACTAAAACAAATGACAGAATTTCGATCTTTTTTTAAAAAAGCACAGGAAAAAAGTATCGCCAAAATTATTGTAATTCACGGAGTAGGAGAGGGAGTTTTAAAAAATGAGATTAGATCTTTTTTAAGTAAGAAGGAAAATGTGGAATTTTATGATGCATCCTATTTGGAATATGGGAAAGGAGCCACAGAAATCAGATTATATCATTCTAAAAAATATTAATTTATGAAAGTACTATTGTCTCCTGCCAAGTCTTTGGATTTTAATTCAGATTGTTCTTATACAGATTATACAATTCCAATTTTTTTGAAAGAATCAGAAATTTTGGTTAAAAAAATGAGCAAAAATTCAATAAAAAAAATAGCTGATTTGATGTATATTTCAAAAGATCTTGCAGAATTAAATCATTATAGATATCAGAATTGGCAAACACCAAATCAACCTTTGTCCACCAATAAACCTTGTGTCTATGCTTTCTCGGGAGAAGTTTATAAGGGATTAGATGCAGCCTCATTGTCCGAAGCAGAACTAAAAATTGCTCAAGAAAAAATTAGAATTCTATCTGGTTTATATGGGGTTTTAAAGCCATTGGATTTAATTTATCCCTATAGATTAGAATTGGGAACAAAGTGGGAAATTACACCAAAGATTAAAAATCTCTACAGCTTTTGGGGCTCAAAAATTAGTGATTTCCTAAACAGTGAAATGAAATCTAATCCATTAGGCGAAATAATAAATCTTGCTTCAAATGAATACTTTAAAGCAGTAGATCTAAAAAAGAACAAGTTAAAAATCATCACACCCATTTTTAAGGAATTTAAAAATGGAGAATATAAAATAGTAATGATGTACGCAAAACATGAAAGAGGTGCGATGGCTAGACATATAATTATCAACAATATTAATTCTTCTGAAGAATTAAAATTATATAATCATAATAACTATCAATTTGATGTTAATCAATCAACTGATAGCGAACTAGTTTTTGTAAGATGATTTTACAGTAGTCTTTTAACTTTCAAGAAGATACTTTTGTCTTTCCAAACTTTGTATGGAACAAAATACCAATCTAATCCATTGTTTTCAGAAATTGCAACATATGGTTTTCTTTCAATTGTTTCATTGAAAAAATCTTTTGATTCAGCCATAAAAGCAATTTGAATGCTGTAATCTTTTTGTTTTATTTGTCTAACTTCAATATTGTTCACTCTTTCTTTTCTAATATTCTTTTTTGAAAAGGTTTTCTTGAAGATTTCATCTCCCTTCAGCTTCATGTGTTTTACATATGAAGGATGAGTTTTAGAAATTACCTTCAACATCAATCCGCCATTAACTGCCTTTAAGTAGCTTGCAGATTGAGCATTAAAATTTGTTTCTTGAGTAGCATTAAGTGAACAAGAAAAAATAACAAGCATTAGAGAAAATGCAATTATCCATTTATTCATACATCAGTTTTTTAGTGATTAATGTAACTAAATTAATACTATTATTTGATAATGAAGCGAATGTGAATATTAATTTTGTAAAAACGTTTTGTGCTAAAAATTTAAAATATTGAAATTCAGCATTGTAGTTTCGTTGCTTTCAATTTAAAAAAAATCAATTATTGGAATTCTAACCATTTATTTTCATCAATTTCGATATAAATCTCCACTTTATCGTTCAAAATATCCTGAATTTTTAAAATTTCAGGATACTGTTCAGCTTTGATTTCAAATTTTTTCTTTTTACTACCAATTATCTGGATTTCAATGAAATTTCTTTCATCCAATATCTTATATATAGATTTTCCGTTTGCTAATATTCTGTATTGTGGGAAATAATTTTCTTTCAAGCTCATAAAGCGAAGGTAATAATAGTATTGTATAAAATTTCAAAAGTTGCTCTTTGATTTTCCATTTGCTTTTTGGTATAGATTCCATCATAGTTGTCAAAATAAAAACTTTAAAAAAAAGGTTTGTATTTTTGTTCACATAAAAAATTGTAAAACAATACCAAATACATTTTTATTTATCCAAACTAATAAAAAATGACCAAGAAGGAAAAAGCAAAATATATTATTGATGAACTTGAGAAATTATATCCAGTGACACCTGTTCCATTAGATCATGCTGACCCTTTTACTTTATTGATCGCAGTTTTACTTTCTGCGCAATGTACCGATGTTCGGGTAAATCAAATAACGCCATTACTTTTCGCAAGAGCAAATAATCCATTTGATATGGTAAAGTTGTCGGTTGAAGAAATTAAAGAAATTATTAGACCTTGCGGTTTGTCACCTATGAAGTCAAAAGGAATATTTGGTTTGTCTCAAATTTTAATAGAAAAATACGGAGGGGAAGTTCCGCAGAGTTTTGAAGCCTTAGAAGAACTACCAGCGGTTGGACACAAAACTGCAAGTGTTGTAATGTCACAAGCGTTTGGAGTACCTGCTTTTCCCGTCGATACCCATATTCATCGACTCTTGATTCGATGGGGAATAACGAAGGGCAAGAATGTTGTGGAAACGGAAAATGATGCTAAAAAAATATTTCCACGAGAACTTTGGAATAAATTGCATTTACAAATAATATTCTACGGGAGAGAATATTCACCAGCAAGAAGTCCAAAATTTGATGTTGATTTTATCACTCGAAATATTGGCACTAAAAAAGCGATTTCTGAATTAGTTTAGCTAGGAAAACTATTGAAAAAATTTATGAAATCAATTGGTTAAATGATCTAACCGGTTCAGCGCCCACTTCGACTTCTTCCAGCCCTTCCACCTGAACTTTTTCCTTCACTTTTACTTTTGGTATTTCTCCCTCCATTTCCAGTTTTAGCCTTCCCTGCACCAGGGCGTTTTTCTTTTCCAAAACTAGCAGATTTAGCAAATTGCTTTCCAAGTGGTTTCTTCGAAGTCGGAGTTTTACTACTCCCAACTACAGATTTTTTTGTTTCAGTAGTTTGCTTCGAATTTTTAAGTAAATCATTTAAATTTTCCAATTCATGCTTTTTCATCTCACGATATTCGCCTAATGGAATTCCTTTCAAATTCAAATTCATAATGCGAACTCGTTCCAATTTTAAAACATCATATTCAAAATGCTCACACATTCTTCGAATTTGTCTATTTAATCCTTGTATTAAAGTAATTCGAAAAACAAATTTTGATTCAATAGAAACCTTACATTTTTTGGTATGAACCCCCAAAATTGGAACACCTGAAGCCATTGCTTTCACAAATTGATCTGTAACAGGTTTATCCACAGTGACTAAGTATTCCTTTTCGTGCTCATTTCCTGCGCGTAAAATTTTATTGACTATATCACCATTACTAGTCAAAATAATTAATCCTTGAGAATCTTTATCCAATCTTCCCACAGGGAAAATTCGCTCTCCATAACTGATATAATTGATGATATTGTCTTTTGTACCAGCTTCAGTTGTACAGGTAATTCCCGGAGGTTTATTGAAAAGTATGTAAATCGCTTCCTCCGCTGGTTTGGGTTCAATCGCAATTCCATTGACTTTGACAACATCTCCGGCTTTCACTTGATCGCCCATTTTTGCGCATTTACCGTTGATAAAAACGACTTTTGATTCAATAAACTTATCAGCTTCTCTTCTTGAACAAATTCCGCTTTCGCTGATATATTTATTTAACCTGGTGGATGTACTTTCAATCATGCGACAAAGGTAGTTCTAATTGATTATTCTGTTCTAAATTCCTGCTGGATCTTTGCGATTTAATTATAAAATCGAACTTGTTTGATATATAATTGTCTTGTTTTTTCATCCAATTTAAACTCTATGTCTAGACCAAATGATTCATAGTTAGAAAGATGTGTTTTTGATTTTAGAAAGAAAAAACGTTTAATAATATCTAATTGTTCCGCGAGATTTTCAATTTCTTTTTCGGTCATGACCAATTTTTGATGATTCAAACTTGAGAAAGTAATTACTTCAATGGTGTTTTGAAAACTGCTATTGATGTCTTTCGGTGAACAGATAAATTGATCACAAGTTACTCCTTTGGGTGGATCAACAACTGCAATATCTCCTAGCTGGGCGTTAACTACAAATCCAATGTAATTGTCTCTATATAAGTTTTTTGTGATGGCCACACCATTTACTGCTTCATTTGGAAAAGAGCGATGAACCAAAATTCCCATTGAAACAGAATGTTGATTAATACCAAAATAAGATCTTTCTAAGAATGCTTGATTTGACCATAAACTTGCCCAAACCTTCAAAATTCCCTTTTCAATTGTTTTCGAAGTATCAATTAAACTAACTGTTTTTGAATCATATAATCCTGCGCCTGAAAATCCTTCCGCGTCTTCAGCATTGGTGGATGACCTGAATCTAAAAGTTTTGAAGCCAGATTTGACTAGTTTTTGCCTTACTTCTGCAATCAATTTAGGATCCAATTTGGTCAACAAGATTTCTTCACGGATCATTCCTAAATATGTATTTAGTTTTTCTGGTGTATTTTGAAATTTGACAGCAAGACTGATTAGTTCATCGACTTTTGTTGATTTCAAATGTTGCTCATAGTAGTAAAATGGGATCGCAAATCCTCCTTCAGGAACTTTAAAGCCATGACTTTGACTTAAAGAATTTAAAACGCCAAAATTAGCTGCTTTGTTACCGGTATAATTGGCTGAACGAAAATTTAAGTTTTTAACGTCAATCAATGAATCAACTTTCAAGTTTTTGGTCAATACGATTTCTTTTTGTTGTTTTGGATTGATACTATGATTTTTTTGAACGAGGTAAAAGGTATCTTTCAAAACACGAAATTCTACCATTTTTAGCTCATTCAATCTCATCTTTTCATCTGAAAATGCAGACTTATATGCGCAAATGGGAATTTTTCTATTTTGACCTAAAATAGATAAGTGACTCAATGGTGTTTGAAATTCCGTAACGATAATCCCAGAAACCAAAGGCAAATACATCGGAGTATTTTTGATCACAATAATGTCCGTTGGTAAAAGTGGACTTTCTAATGAATCAAGATTTGAAATAAAACGCAATTTCCCGTATGTTTTCCCTTGACTTACTGATTGAAAACTGATGTTTTCATAAATTTCTTCTGGTAAAATGATTGGAAATTTAGTACTCAACTCATCCTTTTTTTCTAGCAATCTAGCGGTATTTAGCAAAAATGATAATTTATTTTTTATGAATGTATTTGCTGCAATTTCATCATATAGTTTTTTCATATAATCCAAAGGCATTTGGTCATAGGGCGATAGATCTAAAAAATACCGATTCAACGTTTTGCTGTAATTCAAGTTAGCCAATAAGTATGCTCGATCTTCAGAATTATCATAATTTGCTCGATTAAATTCTCCTAAATCTGCTTTTTCACCCAAATTAAACTGACAAAATTCATAATGATATTTGTAAAAATTGGAATTGATGAAATATAGTTTTTGAGTTTTGAGTTCATAAATTACTTTAATCGAAGAAATATTACCATATTTTGAAGACAAGGGAGCTCCACTTAGCATCGCAAAATCTTCTGCTGTCTCCACTGTATTCAAAAATTGTTGAGCTTCAGAAGAGCAAGAAGTGAAAAGTACAAGAATGAGTAGAAATCTAAATATCATTGATGAATTTTTACATTTAAAAAGGTGAAACGAAAGATAACAATAAAAATTATGAATGTAAAAATGAACAATCAAAGGCACAATTTAAGCTTTTATTAGTTCAATGAGATTTTTGAATGAAATTTCCTTTGATTTCGTTGTATTCTTAACTAAATTTGAAGCTATTATAAATGTTACATCTCATCGCATCCTATGAAAATATTTTTATTTTTTTTAATCATTGCACCTCTAAATTTATTTTCACAAGTATTTTTAAATGAGGCCTCTAATGCGAATAGTTCAACTTTTGTTTTGCCCAATGGAACAGATCCTGATTGGATAGAGTTATACAATTCATCAAATTCAAACGTCAATTTAGTTGGATATTTTTTATCCGATGATTCAAACAATTTGCAAAAATGGACTTTCCCAAACCTTAATATTCCTCCAAATGGTTTTATCACCATTGCTGCAACAAGTAATTTAAATCAATCAACAAACTACTTCTACGAGACAGCAGTTTTTGCAAATAGCACATGGAAATACATTATTCCAAATTCCAATTTGGCACCTGATTGGAAAAATCTATCCTTTGATGCTTCTACTTGGAATTCCGGTCAAATGAGCGTTGGTTATGGAGATGATGACGATGAAACAGAAGTTTCAAATCCTACAACTTCAGTTTATGGCCTGATAAATTTTTCCATTTCAGATACTTCAGTCATCAAGAAAGCAATTTTAGACATGGATTATGATGATGGTTTTGTTGCTTACCTGAATGGTGTTGAAATTGCTCGTTCGGGATTAACTGGAATTCCTCCAAGTTGGGATGAATTAGCAGTCGATCATGAAGCAAGTCTCATTCAGGGTGGAAATATTTCTTCATTTGAAATTGACCCATTGATTTTAAAATCAGCAATAAAAAATGGAACGAATGTTTTGGCAATTGAAGTTCACAACAGCTCAACTACTTCATCTGATTTGACCATGTTGCCATTTTTGAGTTTTGCTTACCAAACACCGATGAGTTTATTTGGTGGAATTGTTCACCCATACTTTAATACAGTATTTTCTAATTCAACTTTGGAAACAAATTTCAGTATCAGCAACGATGGAGAAACAATTTATTTATCTAATCCTGATGGAATAGTTGTTGATTCACTTATTGTTCCTGACTTAGAGCCTGATATGTCTGTTGGGAAATTTTTAGATGGAGTTCAAGATAGCAAGTTTTTTACTGTTCCAACTCCTGGAGAAAGCAACAATTTATCTACAGCTTATGAAGCTTTTGAAAATGTGCCAATTATCAATGTTGATGGTCAATTTTTTCAAGATTCGATAAAAGTAACGGTTACAAATACAAGTGTTTTTGGAGGCGCAGTTTATTTTACTTTGAATGGTGAAACACCAACAATTGCTTCAAATCTTTATACAGATACAATTAAAATAACAGACAATACGATTCTGAAAGTTAGGTGTATCTCATCCACCGATTCAATTTTGTCGAGCTTAATTGCAACAGAATCTTACTTATTGACAGTTGATTATGCACTTCCAGTAATTTCAATTACAACGGATTCACTCAATTTATATGGTCCAGATGGAATTTTTGATAACTACAATACCGATTGGAAAAAACCTTGTGTGATTGAATATTTTGACAAAGATGGAATCAAACAGTTTGAATCTCGGGCATCAATCAAACCTGATGGTGGAGCAGGAGGAAGTCGTTCCAATCCGCAACACAGTGTCACAATCGAACCAGCAAGTTTGCTTTATGGAGAAGGAAAACCAGTTAATTATCCATTAATTCCTGAAAAAAGTTTTGTCAAGGAATTTGATGCATTTTACCTGCGAAATGGAAGTAACTATTGGAATCAATATCCGCAAAAAGATGCAACATTTATGCGCATGATGCGCGAAACAAATGCCAATTCACAAGCATATTCGCCTGTGATTGCATATGTGAATGGTGAATATTTTGGTGTGTATGAGTTACGTGAAAAAGCGAACGAAGGATATTTTGCTACTAACTATGGAAACGATAGAGACAGTTTAGATTTACTTTCTGTTTCCTATTTTTATGGTGCAGGAGTTTTGAGAACAGTGAAAGGTTCAGATTCTAGTTTTTACTCGATGAAAGACCTTATTACGACTTACGACCCAACAGCAAGTGATTATTTTTCAGTTTGTAACAAGAAGTTAGACTTATTCAATTTTACAGATTATTTGGTTGGTGAAAACTGGTTTGCCAATTATGACTGGGTTTACAACAACATCAAAATTGCACGTACACAATCTACCGATAACAAATGGAGATTTTTTCTTCAAGATATGGAACTTGGACTGGGTGGTTGGAGCGATTTCAATTCCAATATTTTCGACTATTTTAGAAATGAAAATCAGCCAAATCCTTATTGGGAAATTTTCAACGGGTTAAATCAAAATACAGAATTCAAAAACTATTTTGTCAATCGTTATGCTGACTTGATGAATACAACCTTTCAACCAGACTATTATTTGCCTATCGTCGAAAGTATGTATCAACAATTATTGCCTGATTTGCCAAAACATTTTGAGAAATGGACAGGAGATCCGACTGGTGGGATGAATAATTATTTAAATATTAAAAACAATATTTTATACCAATTTGCAAATCGAAATCAAGCAGTTAGAAGTCAGATCGTGAATGAATTTGCTTTGGTTAAACCGGTAACAGTTTACCTTAATGTTGAACCTGCAGAGGCAGGATATATCAAAATTTCAACCATTGTTCCAAATCAATTACCTTGGACTGGAGTTTATTTTGATGGCATTCCTGTTGAAATTACTGCGGTTGCGAATCCTGGTTATACATTTGATCATTGGAAGGCAAATACAACTTTAGAAGCGCAACAATTGGATTCTGCTAACTTCACAATCAATATCGGAAATGACGATTCATTTATCGCTGTATTTAATGGCATTTCTGAACCATTATCTTTAACGCTTTCTGAAATCAATTACAATCCAGATCCTTCTGTTGATGGCGGAAATTGGATAGAATTACACAATTTTGGATCAACACCTTTGAACTTGACAAATTGGTCAGTCAAATCGAAAAATTTCTGGGATAAATATGCTTTTGAAGATGGTGTTTCCATCCCGTCAGACGGTTATTTGGTCATATGTGAAGATACTAATTTGTTCAAAAATACGTATCCAAATGTGACGAATTTTGTGGGTGCAACAGGTTTCCCTTGGAGCAATAAATTTGATTCCATTCAAGTGTATGATGCACACAAAAAGCTCGTTATTAATACAATTTACACAGATGAAAAACCATTTCCAATTTGTGCCGACGGTTGGGGAAGAACATTGGAAAATCAGTACTTAAATACGGTAAAAATTGATTCAAGCAATTGGTTTTGTGGATGCATTGGAGGTTCACCAGGAGCGAAATATACACCATGCAACGAGCAACTTTTAATTTCGGAAATCAACTACAACAATATCAGTGCTGTTTACAATGCGGGAGATTGGATTGAAATCAAAAACAATTCCGATCAAAGCCTAGACTTATTAAATTTTACTTTCAAAGATTCAAAAAATAACAACTTATATAATTTCCCTTCGATTGAATTGAAAGCGAATGAATATTTGGTGTTGACGAATAGCAAAGAGTTATTTCAACAACGCCATCCAGAAGTCGAAAACGTGATTGGAAATTTTGATTTTGGGCTTTCCAGTAAAGAAATTTTGAGATTATTTGATGCAAATGAAACCTTGATATCAAGTGTAATTTACCGAAATGACAATAATTGGCCAGTAATTCCTTCCATAGAAGATTTCACTTTGGAATACAATTTTTCTGCTGGATTCATTGATCCAAATGTTCCATCGTCATGGTTTGCAGGTTGCGAAGGAGGTTCGCCTGGTCGTGCATTTGAAAATTGTCCTGTATTGACAGAGGGTGATTTTTGCAACATTTATCCAAACCCAACGAATGGAAGTTTCACTGTTGCTTTTCAAAACGAAAACAATTCAAGCAACAAAACAACTGTTCAAATCATCGACATGAATGGAAGATTGATTTTTGAAGAAGAAATCTACGCCATTGAATCTGTAGTTGGAAAAGAAATCAATCTAGATTTCGCCAGAGCCGGAATGTATTTTGTGAAAGTGATCCAAGAAAGCAAAACTCAGCAGTTGCCTTTGGTGAAGATTTAGGATGTTTTATGGTACTTCATTTTTTCTTTTGTGCGCACGACTGGACTCGAACCAGCACACCACTGAAGGCACCAGCCCCTCAAGCTGGCATGTCTACCATTTCACCACGTGCGCAAAATCCAAAATTGGATGCGCAAATATACTTATTTCAAGCTTATTTTATTAGAAAACCTAAAAATGATTCAAAAAAACACACCGACTAAAGGAATGAACTGGGCTCTTTAGAATGATAACTTTAAAAGTTAAACCAAACACATATATAATTTAGTTCAATATTGATTCATGTAATGCCGATATAGTTTAAAAATAGTTCAATGATAATTGGGCTATATTGAAAACATTATCGGTATTAACTTGGGAAAAAATCTTCAATGAATCAAAATGGAGGAGGGCCTTTTGGCTTTTCTGTTCTCAATTCGATTAAATATTTTTCTTTCTGTTTAATATTTAATATTTTAAGAATTCTTTGGTGATGTTTAAAAAGAATCACTTCAAAACTCGGTTGTGTAATTGTCAACGAATCACAGTTTCCATTTTTGCTCGTTAAACAATCCATGTTTTGTTTGTGAATACTTTGCGTGATTGATTTAATAGAATCGATTTCTTTTTGATGTTGATCAAAAAGAAATTGTAGTTCTTTTTGTTGCTTGGAATCAAGTGCTAAAATGTCATTGAGTTTTTCAACTACATGTTTTAAATGCATTTTGTGATCTGGTCTATGTTTCGGAGCGAAAACAATTAGTCCTATCAAAATAAGGTTGAATATTCCAAAGATGAAAAATCCGCGCTTAAAAAATTTCGGGGTAAAATTCATAATTCTTGATTATAGTATTGATTGTAGTAATTCGTTGATTCTAAGTATTCAGAATAGGCATTTTCTTTTAGTTCTTTTGAGGTTTTTACATTTGTACTCAATGCTTTGAAAGCAATAAATGTATTTAAAACAACGATTGTTGTCAAAAATGCCCAATTAAATTTGGAGACTTTTGTTGGTTTCGAATAAGAAATTTTACTCAAAACACGGGTTTCAAAAAAATCAGGAACTGTTCTTTGCTCCCAATTTTCAAGCACATTGAAGAGATTTTCTTCGTGATTATTTGAATTCTTTGTTTCCATTCAATTTGTTAGATGTCCTTTTTTTTGTTTTCCCTCATTTCTGGAAAATAAGCTATGAGCTTTTCTTTCAAAATTATTTTTGCTCTTGCTAAAATTCCTTCGACTGCTTTTTCACTGCATTCCATGATTTGTGCTATTTCTTTTTGACTCATTCCGTCCATATATTTTAGTACAAATGCAGTCTTGTATTTATCTTTCATTTCGTCCAAAGTATCCGCAATTATTTTAGCATATTCTTTGTTTTCCAAATGTTCATAAGGCGTAAAATCATTGTTTGCAGGAATTTCTTGCGCCAAACCAAAAAGCGATAGAATACCTTTTGATTTTCTTTTTTGCCTGCTTTGTGATCGCAAATAATCCAAACATCGACTTACAGTAATTCTATAAATCCACGTTTTTAAAGTGCTTTTCTCTTCAAATTGTGCAATGGAATTGAAAATAAGAATAAAAACTTCTTGCGTTTGATCTTCTGCAATATCCGATTGTTTTAAAAAGGAATAACAGGTATTGTAAACCTTATTTTGATACAATTTCACCAACTTTTCGTAAGCTAACGAATCACCTGATTTTAGCGATTGAATAAAAAGTTGTTCTTCCGTTAGCATCGATTTTATAAAGAATTTACATTTGCTTTAACGCGTGTTGTAAGAAAAAGGTGAGGGGAGAGGCAATAAAAAAGGACAACTTTTTCAAATTGTCCTCTTTAAATTGTTGTATTTTCGATTTTAGAATTCTAAAATAGTTTTTTCAATAATCGCCACACATTCCATCAATTGCTCCTCAGTCATCACCAAAGGTGGAGCAAAGCGAATGATATTTCCGTGTGTTGGTTTGGCAAGTAAGCCATTGTCTCTTAGTTTTAAACACAAGTTCCAAGCAGTTTCGCTGTCAGGAGAATCATTAACAATAATTGCATTCAACAATCCTTTTCCTCTCACTTTAACAACTAAATCTGATTTTTCGATGATTCTTTGCATTTCACTTCTGAAAATATTACCCAATCTGCGCGCATTTTGAATCAAATTTTCGTTGTAAACAACATTCAAGGCAGCCACCGCAACCGCTCCAGCAATTGGATTTCCTCCGAAAGTTGACCCGTGCTGACCTGGTTTGATGACATTCATGATTTCATTGTTTGCCAAAACAGCAGAAACAGGATAAACACCGCCAGACAATGCTTTACCTAATATCAAAATATCTGGTTGATTGTACGTTGCTTGTTTCTCGCATTTGTTTTCACAAGTACAATTTCCGCAAACCGCCAACAAACTTCCTGTACGCGCAATTCCAGTTTGAACTTCGTCAGCTATAAAAAGTGCATTGTATTTCGTACAAAGTGCTCGTGCGTTTGTCAAGAAATCTTCATCAGGAGTGTAAACTCCAGCTTCACCTTGAATTGGCTCAACTAAAAATCCTGCAACATTTTCTTCTTTCAAAGCTTCTTCTAGGGCTTTGACATCATTGTATGGAATTTTGATAAATCCTGGAGTAAACGGTCCGAAATTATTTTTCGCATCATTGTCACTTGAAAATGAAACGATCGTTGTTGTTCTTCCGTGGAAATTGCCTTCACAAACAATAATTTTAGCAGCGTTTTCAGCAATTCCTCGTTTTTCGTAAGCCCATTTTCTACAAAGTTTGATAGCAGTTTCAACCGCTTCAGCTCCAGTATTCATTGGCAATACTTTATCAAAACCGAAATATTCAGTAATGTGTTTTTCATAAACTCCAAGTACATCATTGTAAAATGCACGAGAAGTCAATGTCAATGTTTTTGCTTGATTGATCATTGCATCCACAATCACAGGATGACAATGTCCTTGATTTACTGCTGAATATGCAGATAAAAAATCATAATATCTTTTTCCTTCAACATCCCAAACGTAAACGCCTTCACCTTTTGTTAAAACAACGGGTAATGGATGATAATTGTGTGCTCCGTGTTGGTCTTCCAACTGCATCAATTCTTCTGAAGTGTAATTTTCCATGGTAGAAATCATCTGTAATTAATTTTGATTTATGTTATTCATCGCGGAGAACAACAATCCTTTCCTCTATTACATTAGGAGAGAAATCATCCCAAAAGTATGTCAAAGATAATTTTTAAAAGTTGTTTGACAAAATCGAAAGAAATAAATCTCTGCTTGAATTGTGTATCAAAGGGATTGAAAATGATTGATTTTTATTGAAAACAGGCAGTTATATTGTTTATATTCATAAATTAGCGTTTTAACCCAAAAATGAGATTTTATGAGTGATTTTTTAGATTTAGAAATTGAAGAAACGGAAAAAAAATTACCAGCTTTTTTGAAAGTATTGTGTATTTTAACATTTGTCGGAGCTGGCTTAGGTATTTTAGGAGCAATTTATGCCATGTTCATGCAAGAATTTACTTTGAGAATGTTAGAAAATTCAAATGGAGTATATCAAAATAATCCATTTTTAGCAGCTTTTGATAACTCTGCTTACATTTCTGCACTAAAAAAATGGGGACAAATCAACAATTTATTGGCGCTTTTGGGTTCAGCCTTATGTTTATTCGGCGCTTTGATGATGTGGAAATTGAAGAAAAGTGGTTTTTTCCTATACGTTGGTGGTCAAATTTTACCTTTTATCGGAATTTATGGTTTGATGGGGGGATTGATGCCAAATAGTTCAGGCCCGCTAGCAGGATTTACTGCCGTTGGACAAGTGATTGCAATTATTTTCCCCTTGGCATTTGTTATTATGTACGGCGTAAATTTTAAGCATATGAAGTAGATCCAGGACATTTTTTTAGTATTAGCAAAAAAAAATATTAACAATTTTTCACAAAGTTGTATTTCAATTAAAGTATTCTTTTATATTTGCACCGATAACTATAAAAAAAAATTATGTCAGAAGAAAAATCATCAAATGGGATGGCAACAGCTTCCCTTATTTTAGGAATTGTTTCAATTGTAACTGGTTTCTTCGGTTGGATTGGTATTATTTGTGGATTATTAGCAATTATTTTTGCTGTTGTTGCAAAGAACAAAATCAAGGCAAATCCATCGATGGCTCACACCAGCGGATCTGCAACTGGAGGTCTGATTACGGGAATTATTGGAATGCTAATTGGAATTGCTATCACAGTAATTGCTATCATGTTTGTCTCTGCGGTAGTTGGAGGGATGGACGAGGCTGTAAGAAATATGAGATAATCGCTTACGAGCAAACAATTTATTAATCCCCGGAATTTTCTGGGGATTTTCTATTTATTCTAAAAATCAAAAAGTATGGATGAAGTTTTAGATAATGGTAATACTAATAGTAATTTTTTTCAAGAAAAATCTCTACCAAATTCGACAGCAATTTTAGTCTTGGGTATTATTTCAATAGTTACATGTTGGCTTTACGCGGTACCTGGGATTATTTGTGGTATTATCGCATTATCTCTATTTAGTAAGGACAAAAAGATATATCAACAAAATCCAGCCCAGTATTCAAGTTCCTTTAAAAATGCAAAAGCAGGACAAGTTTGTGCGATTATTGGATTATCACTTTCTGGTTTAATGTTAATTTATTTTCTGGTAGTTTTAATGTTTATCGGAAGTTTTGTATCTTCAATGGGTCGTTTTTGAATGCTCGATTGCTATTGGAAATATTATCTTGGTATTGAATGCCCAGGCTGTGGATTTCAACGTTCATTTTTGGCACTCTTCCAAGGTAATATTTTCGAAAGCATAAAACTTTTCCCTGCTACAATACCTTTAATTCTGACCTTATTGCTTGTTGCTTTCCACTTGAAATTCAAATTCAAAAACGGAGCAAAAACCATCACTATTCTTTTCGGTTCCTCTGCAATCATTATGGTTGTTAGTTTTGTTGTGAAGATTTCTACCCACGGAATACACTAAAAAAGACTCGCTACGCTGTTAGACAATAGATATTAGAAATTAGACTAGATTGTTGTTGTTGCTAGGCAACTTTAAGATTTTTGCTGTTTTTGCGAAAATTTTAAATTACTTGAGGAAATCAAGTCTTTTGTCTATGGTCTATTATCTAATGTCTTAAAAAAAGACT